>JAIXQK010000140.1 GCA_027485795.1 Oxalobacteraceae bacterium | reverse complement strand
GCCAAATTATCCCATGCGTTTGATTGACGTCTGGTACTGCTTTCGCCTACGCTGCGCTGCCATGTCCGAGTCTCATTCGATACCCTTCATCGCTGCGCCCCAGGTGCGCGCAGCACTACCCTATCCAGCGCTGATGGAGGCGCTACGCAGGGCTTTTGCCGACGCCGATCAAGTTCAGGTACCGCGTCGGCACGCGCATGCTTTGCCGGGGGACGCAACATTGCTTTTAATGCCAGCTTGGCGCGCGCATCAGCATCTCGGAATCAAGCTGGTGACCGTCACGCCGATGAATCGCGATCGTGATCTGCCTACCGTGCACGCGATGTACGTGTTGTCGAGTACAGAGACTGGTGTACCGCTCGCGATCATCGATGGTGAGGTGCTGACGTTGCGCCGCACTGCAGCCGTGTCGGCGCTGGCGTCGCGTTTTCTGTCGCGAAGGGATAGCCGAACGTTACTGATGGTAGGCACCGGTCGCCTCGCACCTGAAATGGTGGTCGCGCACTGCACAGCGCGTCATCTCCAGCGCGTGATCGTCTGGGGTCGTAGCGAAAGCAAGGCTCGACATAGCGTCGGCCAAATCAGGGCGGCGGGCTTACCCAATCATGTCGACATTCAAACCGAGCCGTCGTTGGCTGCAGCTTGCGCCGAGGCCGACATTATCTGCTGCGCCACCACCAGCACTGAACCGCTGTTGCACGCGGAATGGGTAAAGCCGGGGACCCATATCGATCTTGTGGGTGGTTTTCGGCCGACCATGCGTGAAGCGGACGATGCACTCATGACCACTGCCGCACTGTTTGTCGACACGCAAGCGGGTGCGCTGGCAGAGGCGGGCGATCTGACACAACCGATACAGGCCGGGCTGCTGCTGCCCACAGACCTGATGGCCGACCTCGGCGCGCTGTCACGCGGCGCGCATCCCGGTCGTCAAACCGCCGATCAAATGACGCTGTTCAAGTCGGTTGGGAGCGCTTTGGCCGACCTGGCAGCCGCCGGACTGGTTCAAGAATTATCAATTCAATAATCATCTCCCGCTTATTCGCAGTAAATTGCGGCCAGGATTCTTGAAAAACCGACCACCCGTCCTTATACTTGGCACTCGTTGAAGGAGAGTGCTAACAACTCCCCTGAAGACTGTTTTCACCTAACCGGTCGCAAGCGGGTCCAGCGCCTTGCAAGTGGCCAAAAATAACTGTAACCCACTGTTTTTAAAAGGAGCTTTCATGAGCCTTCGTCCCCTCCACGACCGCGTGATCGTCGAGCGCCAGGAACAGGAAACAAAAACCGCTTCAGGCATCGTGCTGCCCGAGGCAGCCGCCGAGAAGCCGGACATGGGCAAAGTGATCGCCGTCGGCAACGGCAAGATCCTGGAAGATGGCAAGGTCCGCCCGCTGGACGTCAAAGTCGGCGACACCATCCTGTTCGGCAAGTACTCCGGCCAAACCGTCAAAGTTGACGGCAAAGAAGTGCTAGTCATGCGCGAAGACGACATCATGGCCGTTGTTGCCTGATCAAAGATGTTCGGCGGACAGCGGCGGCCATCCTGACATCATGCAGGATCGATAGGGCCCCGATCACTCCCCGACAACGACTTCGAATTACTGAGCCCACTGAATATTTCAAGGAGTAAGCACCATGGCAGCTAAAGAAGTAGTGTTTGGCGATCTCGCACGCGCCAAAATGGTCGAGGGCGTCAACATCCTCGCCAATGCAGTTAAAGTCACCCTCGGCCCGAAGGGCCGCAATGTCGTGCTCGAGCGTTCGTTCGGCGCACCGACCGTCACCAAGGATGGTGTGTCGGTTGCCAAAGAAATCGAGCTGAAAGACAAGCTGATGAACATGGGCGCGCAAATGGTGAAGGAAGTCGCGTCCAAGACTTCCGACAACGCCGGTGACGGTACCACCACCGCAACCGTGCTGGCCCAGGCCATCGTACGCGAAGGCATGAAGTACGTGGCTGCTGGCATGAACCCGATGGATCTGAAGCGCGGTATCGACAAAGCAGTCACCGCAACGGTTGAAGAGCTGAAGAAGATTGCTAAGCCTTGCACCACGTCGAAAGAAATCGCGCAGGTCGGCTCGATCTCGGCCAACTCGGATGCGTCGATCGGTGAGCGTATCGCCGAAGCGATGGAGAAGGTTGGTAAAGAAGGCGTCATTACCGTTGAAGACGGCAAGTCGCTGAACGATGAGCTCGATATCGTCGAGGGTATGCAATTCGACCGCGGCTATCTGTCGCCTTACTTCATCAACAACCCGGACAAGCAAGTCGCGCTGCTCGACAATCCGTTCATCCTGCTGTGCGACAAGAAAATCTCGAACATCCGTGATCTGCTGCCGGTGCTCGAGCAAGTCGCCAAAGCGGGTCGTCCACTGCTGATCATCGCTGAAGACATCGAAGGCGAGGCGCTGGCAACGCTGGTGGTTAACAACATCCGCGGCATCCTGAAGACTTGCGCAGTGAAGGCACCAGGCTTCGGCGATCGTCGTAAGGCAATGCTGGAAGACATCGCCATCCTGACCGGTGGCCATGTTGTCTCGGAAGAAGTCGGCATGACCCTCGAAAAAATCACGCTGAACGATCTGGGCCAAGCCAAGCGCATCGAAGTGGCGAAAGAGAACACCATCGTGATCGACGGTGCGGGTCAAACTGCCGCTATCGAAAGCCGCGTGAAGCAAATCCGTGTGCAGATCGAAGAAGCGACCTCCGACTACGACCGCGAGAAATTGCAAGAGCGTGTCGCCAAGCTGGCGGGCGGCGTTGCCGTGATCAAGGTTGGCGCAGCCACCGAAGTCGAAATGAAGGAAAAGAAAGCGCGCGTTGAAGATGCACTACACGCAACTCGTGCAGCGGTTGAAGAAGGCATCGTGGCTGGCGGTGGCGTGGCACTGCTGCGTGCACGTGCCAGCGTCAAGGTGAAGGGTGACAACACTGATCAAGACGCCGGTATCCGTATCGTGATGCGCGCGATCGAAGAGCCTCTCCGCATGATCGTCAGCAACGCTGGCGAAGAGGCATCGGTTGTTGTCAACAAAGTGCTCGAAGGCAAAGGCAACTTTGGCTACAACGCTGCGAACGGCACCTACGGCGACATGGTCGAGATGGGCGTGCTGGATCCGGCCAAGGTGACACGTTCGGCGCTGCAAAATGCGGCTTCGATCGCTGGCCTGATGCTCACCACCGACTGCATGGTGTCCGAGTTGACGGAAGACAAGCCAGCCGCTGGCCCAGGCATGGGCGGTATGGGTGGCATGGGAGGCATGGACGGCATGATGTAATCCTGCCCTCCGCAGTACCCCGAAAGGCCTGTAGAAATACAGGCCTTTTTTATTGCCCCTCAGTACCAGTATTTGCGCCAGCTCGCAAAAACTGCATCCCAACGGACTAAAGCGTCCGATCCGCTCCGATCAATTGAACAATTAGCCGGTAATTGAAACTTATCGATAGCTGTTCGTTATTCGACGAGCGGTAACAAATCAAAGACTCTCCGCCAGCCCGAGCGCCTCGACCGAGACGCTCGCTGTTAGGGCCGCTTAGGCCATACGAAAAGTAGGGCAAAGCATCGCTCGCGATATCAGCAGGGCCTTGGCAGCGGGTCTTAAAAATAACAGCTGGAACAGCTGGAGGTGACACCCTATGTTTAGACTAGTAAAGTCGATGGGCCCTGCACGCACGCACGGTCCCAAGCGCGCTTATCGACCAATGCATACGGCAACCGGTGAAGATAACCGGGTTACCAAGCTAAAAATGCATATCAGCGAAGCAGTCGCTGATGGAGGAAGGAAGAGACTACAAGCGCTACGAGACTCCGATCTTTACCATGAGTGCTATGAGTGGGGGAAACGACAAGCGATCAGTGCATCGACGAGTAGCGATGGTAGTCAGCATACTGGCGCAAGAAATGCCGCGGCAGTACACACGATTTGCTACGCACTCGACGCATATACCGTTTTCGCGACACGTTATGAGGCTACACCCATCTCGCTCAATCAAAGATCCAAACAAGGCCAGACGGATTTTGAGCAGGTCTTTCTCAGGCAGATCCACGCTAAGCACCGAAATGATCTGCTTGAGCAGTTTCATGCGACATTCCAAAAAAACGATGAGGAAAGAAGGCAAGCATTACTATCCTCGCTCAGCCCGACCTTGCGCGAACGCTTGAGTGCTGATGGCGTGATTAAAGGCGTCGCAGATCAGATGGACCGTATCGGTGGCGAATCGCTCAACACGTCATTGATTGGCTTGAGCGAAGCGGAGCTGTTGGCATTACTCGACTACCTTAGCTCATCCAGCGGAACCTTCAACATCATCAACGGCGCGGCAATGGCGCACGCCTACTATGGCGAACCAGCACTTCAATCTTGCGTCAATTTTTATAGCACCACCCTGAATAGCGCGATTGATAAGCTGTGTAAACACCCATGGTTTGCACGAAGCAATATCACAGTCTACAAAGGAATAAGATTAACGGCACTCGATGAGCCATTCCGTACCGCAATGCTGCGCGAGGCTTACCAGAATAAAGGGTGGGTAAGCTTCCCAAGCGTGCTGTCAGCCAGTTGTGATGAGAACAGTAGCTACGCGCGGACCAAGTTTTCTGAGGGTTACGGTCTGGAGTGCGTCATTACCATGCGACAGGGCCTTTACGCTGACCCCTTTCATGATATTCGGAGTATGGGTGAGCATGAAATTCTCGGCCCAGCGAAACAGCGTTTCAAGGTGCAAGACCGGTCTTCTATGACGGTCAGCGATCCGCAAACGGGTACCGTGCAGGAAGTTGATCGATATCACTTGCAACCGGCGGACTGATCGAGATTCGAACCGCATCAACTGACGGCACCTGAGAAGGTGCCGTCAGTTTTTTCAAGGCTTCGAGCGCCAGGACGGTGTGCGCTTATCAATGAAAGCTTGCACGCCCTCGAGGGCGCAGTCGTCCATCATGTTGCACGCCATGGTCTCACCAGCGAGCTGATAAGCCGCAGCAAGCCCCATCTCATCCTGTCTATAGAACATCTGCTTACCCATCGCAATGGCGACTGCCGGCTTGGCAATGATGGACGCAGTGAGCCGCGCAACTTCCTCATCGAGCGCTTCCGGAGCAACCACGCGATTGACCAAACCGCGCGCTTGCGCCTCATGGGCATCAATAAAATCCCCTGTGAGGAGCATTTCCATGGCCTGCTTGCGGAGTACATTGCGCGATAGCGCTACTGCAGGTGTCGAGCAAAACAAACCATAGTTCACACCGGATGCCGCAAACCGTGCCTCGGTGGATGCGACTGCCAGATCGCAGGTTGCGACCAGCTGGCAACCCGCTGCCGTTGCAAGACCATGAACACGCGCGATCACGGGCTGCGGTATTTTTTGCAGCGAGAGCATCAGCTGGCTACACTGCTTGAATAACTGCTGATAGTAATCAAGTGAGGGAGTAGCACGCATTTGCTTCAGATCGTGTCCGGCACAAAAAGCCTTGCCCTCCCCTGCCAGTACCACGACCCGCACGCGACTATCGACTGCAATCGCATTGATCTCGTGCTGCAGTACGTCCATCATGGCTTGCGACAAGGGGTTCAGTCGATCACCACGATTTAGCGTGAGTGTGGTTACCCCATTCTCATCCCGACGCAAGAGATAGGGCGGATCTTCATTCATGAGCGGCTGTGCCATGGTCTCTCCTGATTTTTTGATTACTCAGCTTCTTGAGGCAAAGCTTCAGTTGGCGCCACCACAAAACTCGCCAGCAGCGCAACGCGGCTTTCTGGTGTTTCCAAACTGACGCGGCCAAGCACGCCGCTACGATAATCCTGCAGCAAGGTATGTGCGGCTTTCTCGAGATCGAGGTCGCCACCCTTCAAGCGGTAGCCGCGCACACGCGCGATAGTTTCGATCATACCCGGCCCATCCAGCGCCTCGACCTTTGAGCCATAACGCTTTGCCAGTAGCGGCGGATAATGTAGCAATAGCTGATCTGCGAGAAAGTGGGCAACTTCTTCTTCAATAATCGCGTTGACACCGATTGCATGACTCGCCGCTAACATCAGACCATCTGAGGGATGGGCGATTTTTGGCCACATCAAGCCGGGCGTATCGATCAGTACGATGTTATTCCCAAGCTGCAGCCGTTGCTGCGTCTTGGTCACGGCGGGTTCATCACCCACCCTGGCGACGCGCTTCTTCAATAAGGCATTCATCAGGGTCGACTTACCGACGTTGGGTATTCCCATGATCATCATGCGTAATGGCTTGAGTGCTGTACCGCGGTGCGGCGCTAGCTTGAGGCAGAGCGCAGGCAATTTCGCCACCTCGGCGGGCTTGCGGCAAGACAGCGCAACCGCACTCACCTGAGGCTGCGCGCCAAAATAGGCCAGCCAGGCCTTGGTCGCGGCAGGATCAGCCAAATCGCTCTTGTTCAAAATCTTCAAGCACGGCCGCTGACGCGCGCGGCGTAATTCCTCGATCATCGGGTTACTACTTGCCTGCGGCAAGCGTGCGTCCAGCACCTCGATGACCAGGTCGACCTTCTCCATGGATTCCGCCGCTTTCTTGCGGGCGGCGTTCATGTGACCGGGGAACCATTGGATGGACATAAGATAAGCGAATGAGAAATCTGCGGGCTATTCTAACTGCGGGCCACGTTGGTGCCAGAAAACTACCTACCCAAGGCACATGGCTGGTAAGCCGAATCAGATATGGCCACAGGGGCTATTTCGAGCATTATGCATGAGGCATTGATGCTCTATACTCTGCGCGCATCTTGCCGTCTGCCTGCCACTGTCACTTCGATGAAAAAAATTCCTGCCCTATTGATTCAAGCGCTTGCGGTCGCCATGTTTGCCGCCTCTCCTGCACACGCGACCCACCCGTCCAGCAGCAAGAAAAAGCCGATTGCAAAGTCGCGTAGCGCCAAAGTTAAGCCCGCACCGAAATCACGGTCCAAATCAAAAGCGACAATACCGGCAGCCGAATTTGCCAATTTCACACAGTGGCAAGCGGTTGATGGATTTATTGACGAGATGTGCCGCGATCACGGCTTCGAGCGCGAAGCTCTGCGTAGCTTGTTCGGCCAGATTCACTATCTCGATAGTGTGGTGAAGTTAATCAATCCACCACCCGTTGGCACCGTCAAGAACTGGAGTGCGTACCGGGCTCGCTTCATTGAGCCACGTCGACTGAATGCCGGCACAAAATTCTGGAATCGTTACACGGCGGAGCTAGAACGTGCGCAGCAAGAATTCGGTGTGCCGGCCGAGATTATCGTTGGGGTACTGGGCGTAGAAACTATGTACGGGCAAGCGGCGGGCAAGTTTCGCGTCGTCGACTCACTCACCACGCTTGCCTTCGCCTATCCTGAAACGCCCAACCGTGAGCCTCGAATGGCTTACTTCAGAAATGAGCTAAAACAGGCGCTGCTCTATGCGCGAGAAAGTAATGTCGACCCACTCTCCTTGCATGGTTCATTTGCGGGGGCCATTGGTTGGCCGCAATTCATGCCCGGTAGTATTCGCCGCTACGCCGTAGATTTCGATGGCGATGGAAAAATTGATCTGCGCAATTCCGCAGTCGACGCGATCGGCAGTATTGCCAGCTTTTTGTCGCAGCACGGCTGGCAACGTGATCAGCCACTGGTGTTTCCTGTGAGAGTGACAGCCGATATGCCATGGCCATCGCTGATCGGTCGGACTTTGGAAGCGAAATTCAGTCGGGAGGAGTTGCGGCTTGCTGGCGTCATTGTGCCGGACGACGTGCCCGTCGCTCACCCCTATGGGCTGTTCGATCTGGAAGACGGTAGCCACCCTACCCGCTACTTGCTAGGAACCCAAAACTTCTTCGCCATCACCCACTACAACCGCAGCTACTACTACGCGATGGCCGTGATCGAACTGGGACAGGCGATCAGCCGCCATCGTCTTCGTTGAATTGATCGTCGCGCTAGACGCGCGATCAACGATCTGTAAATCGACTCACCGCACCAATTTCAAAATTGTTTACAGAGTTACTAACAACCCATAGAATTTGTTGTTAATTATAAAACTCAATTGCCTATCGGCTGCGATGGTTGGCGCGACTCTCTGGCAAACGAACAGATCAACTCCGCTGCGTCCCCCGACCGCCGCATTTGAATCACCTGACCTACTCGGAACCAAGACCCTATGAGCACTCCGTCTGATCATCAGGATAGCCATCGACTTGCAGACCAGATTGCCTACGATCCCAACAATTTGTTGGACTCACTGATCGAAAAGCTTCATCTGAAAAATGACGCCGCCTTGTCCCGCGCGCTCGAAGTGGCACCCCCGGTGATCAGCAAGATTCGCCATCGCCGGTTACCGGTCGGTGCCTCGCTGCTCATCCGAATGCATGAGGTGAGCAATCTATCGATACGTGACTTACGGGTGCTGATGGGCGATAGGCGTGAGAAATTCCGTATCAGCGATAAGCAGTTCAAACCAAAACCTGCTGCACACTAATAATGTCGCTGGCTAGGTGGCACTGAAGAAGACAGTACTCGACGTCCGACGATTCAGCACCGCCAGCGAATCATTGATTGGACGTCAGAGCGGCTAAAGCAAAAGGGCGATGGCTAGGCGGGGAAGACGCCGGTGGAGAGATACCTATCTCCGCGATCGCACACGATAAACACGATGACCGCATTTTCAACGGTCATCGCAACACGTAACGCTACCTCGCAAGCACCGGCAGCAGAGATACCGGCAAAAATTCCCTCTTCAATCGCCATACGACGCGCCATTTGCTCGGCTACTGCCTGACTGACGCTCTCGACCTGATCAACTCGGGTACGGTCAAAAATTTTCGGCAGATAAGCTTCGGGCCACTTTCGTATGCCTGGAATTTGGGAACCTTCTTCAGGTTGTGCACCGATGATACGAATGTCTGGATTCTTTTCTTTCAGGTAGCGCGACACACCCATAATGGTACCGGTGGTGCCCATCGCACTAACAAAATGCGTGACGCGACCCTCGGTATCGCGCCAGATCTCAGGCCCGGTGGTTTCATAGTGCGCGCGCGGATTGTCCGGATTGGCGAACTGATCGAGAATTTTGCCTTTGCCGTCACGCTGCATCTGATCGGCTAAGTCGCGTGCGTATTCCATACCACCGGATTTAGGCGTGAGCACGATCTCTGCACCATACGCTGCCATGCTCTGGCGCCGTTCGAGACTCAGGTTCTCCGGCATCAGCAGAATCATGCGGTAGCCCTTCATGGCTGCTGCCATGGCCAGCGCAATACCGGTATTGCCACTGGTGGCCTCAATCAGGGTGTCCCCGGTCTTGATCTCGCCACGCTCCTCGGCCCCACGAATCATGGCGAGCGCCGGTCGGTCTTTCACCGAGCCAGCGGGATTATTCCCTTCAAGCTTGCCGAGAATGATGTTGTTACGCCGAGCGATTTCTTCACCAGGCAAGCGCTTAAGCTGTGCCAGTGGGGTATTACCTACGAGATCCTCGATCGAATGAAATGACATGGCGATGTTTTGCGAAGAGCAAAGTAAACCGCCATTGTAGTGGAAAGCCCTCAGGCACTACGGCCACTGTACGCGACCGTAGCCAGACTGATTACTTACTGGCGGGCGCCTTTTCAGCACCTTTCTCGGCGCCTTTGTCAGCGCCCTTTTCCATACCCTTCTCGGCACCCTTGTCAGCGCCCTTCTCTCCAGCCTTTACTGCAGCTTTATCCTCACGCTTACCGGACTTGCTGCCACCAGACGCAGGCCCCTCATAGCTCTTACCGTTCACGGTCAGGCCAGCTGCCGAGAGTTTGACCGCATTGCGAGCACCGACGCCTTTGACACGTCGCTCCAGATCCGCCCAATCCTTGAAGTTTCCATTTTTTTCGCGCTCGGCAAGAATCGCTTTCGATGTTGCAGGACCCACGCCCGTAATACTGTCTAGTGCTGCTTGATCAGCAGTATTTACATCGGCCGCTGCAAATACCGAACCTGCAAACATCAGCAGCGCAAGGGCTGGCAACCAGATTTTTTTCAGCATGAATGACTCCGCGTTAAGTTGATCAGAAGCGCGGCCAAGAACAACAGAGGCCGCGACAGCATTAAACGCGAGGAACGCTGAATTGAACGAGCAAGAAGGGATGATTGTTTTGCATTGTGCGGTGATAGGTCAGGCTTGACCCATCACCGACAAATCTTCGGTACGACGCGGTGCGTAGCTCTCCCAATGACTACAACCCGGGCAATGCCAGTAGAACTGCCGTGACTTGAAGCCGCAGTGACCGCACTGGTAACGACCAAGCTTTTGCGCATAGCCGCCGACTAAACTCTTTACCATCGACAACTCGGCGAGCCGTTCAGGCGGTGCGTGCATAAGACGCGCCTCGATTAATTTATCGAGACCAAGCAGTGTTGGCGTACGACGCAATTCATCATTCACTAATTGATTCGCTGCATCAGCACCATCGAGTTCGAGTACTCCGCGAAATACCACCTCCAGCAAATCAATCGAAGGTGTCTCAGCTAGATAACCGCGCAAGAGGTTGAGCCCCTCACGTAGACGGCCGACACTGCGGTACCCTTCCAACAATCGCTGTGCAACCAACCCCACATGCGCCGCGCTCTGCTGCTCGACACGACGCCAAGTACGAAGTGCCGCTTCAGTGTCGCCTTTGGCCAGCAAGGCATCACCGGATAACAAGGTGGCGCGGACATTATTGCGATCGTAGGCAAGCGCTTTATCGAGCGTCGCCAGCGCTGCATCCGGATTTACATGCACCAACTCATCCTGCGCTATCTCGCAATGAAACTGCGCGATCTCTTTTTGGTAGGCGCCAGAACCCGAGGCTTGCAGCGCCAGTGCGGCGTCAATCGCACGTCGCCACGCTTTCTCGCGCTGATAAATTTCCAGCAGCGCGCGGCTTGCCATTGGCGCAAATGCCGTGCCCTCGAGCTGATGGAATGTTTCTTCGGCACGATCGAGCAGACCCGCCTTGAGATAATCCTGTGCCAGCTCGAAGCGTGCCTTGGCACTCATCTCCGCCGATAAGTCTGCGCGGGCCAGTAGATTTTGATGAACCCGTACTGCACGCTCAATTTCGCCACGCCGACGGAACAACTTGCCGAGGGCAAAATGAAGTTCTGCGGTTTCCGGATCCAGGCGGGCGATCTCGACAAAGGCATCAATGGCTTTGTCGGGATCTTCATCGAGCAAGGCATTCAAGCCTTGGTAATAGCTACGCGGTAGCCGGCGCGACTCCGAGATCACATGACGGATATCGACGCGCGCAGCAATCCAGCCGAGCGCAAAAAAGAAAGGGATGGAGACCAGCCACCAGGTTTCGAATTCCATACGAGCTCCTGGTCAGAGACCAACCTGCTCAATCAGACTGTCTGGCGCTGGCGGCTGGCTGCGTACTTTGGCAAGCTCTGCCGCCGACTGCTTTTGCTGCTCGGCTTCACGCTTCAACGCTAACAACTCACCACGGTAACGCAGCAAGGCGCCGGTCATGGCAAGCACGCCAATCACCAAGCCAAGCAACAGGAAACCTAGCAACAGCAGGATCAGGGGCGCACTCGCTTTTGCGCTCCAGAATAGGTGGAGTACAACCTCATCGGTATTCTTCAATGCAAAATCAAAGAACACGATGAAGAGCGCGATCGACAGCAAACGAATCAGGAGTTTCATCGTCGCGCTCCTTGTGCAAGTGAATGACGTGCGGGTCAGTCGTCATGGATCGGTTGCCCGACCATGGCGTCGACCCGCTCACGCAATTCCTTACCCGCCTTGAAGTGCGGCACCCGTTTGCCTGGCACCACCACTGTCTCGCCGGACTTCGGGTTGCGCCCGATACGTGGCGGACGGCTGTTGGTCGCGAAGCTACCGAAGCCGCGAATCTCGATACGCTGACCTGAGATCAGCGCATCGGTCATCGCGTCCAGCAGCGTCTTGACCGTGAAATCCGCATCCTTGGCTACCAGTTGCGGATAACGCTCAGCCAGACGGGCGATTAGCTCCGACTTGGTCATCGGCAAGGCCTGCTCAGCTCTTGGTGTCGAGCTTGGCTTTCAGCAGTGCGCCCAGGCTGGTGGTGCCCGATGCGGCAGCGGAATCGCTGGACATCTTCTGCATCGCATCCTGAGTCTCTGCGTTGTCCTTCGCCTTGATCGAGAGCTGAATGCTGCGCGCCTTGCGATCGATATTGATGATCATCGTCTCAACCGAATCACCCTCTTTCAGGTGGGTGCTAGCATCTTCGACACGATCACGCGAGATTTCAGATGCACGCAGATAGCCTTCAACCTCTTCCGACAAAGTGATCGTGGCACCCTTCGGCTCGACTGATTTCACAACACCATGTACCAACGCGCCCTTGTCGTTCATCGCGCAGTAGTTGTTGAACGGATCGCCCTCGAGCTGTTTAACGCCCAAGGAAACACGCTCGCGCTCGACATCAATCGCCAACACCACGGCCTCGAGCTCATCACCCTTTTTGAAGCGGCGCACTGCCTCTTCACCGGTTTCGCTCCACGACAGATCCGACAAGTGGACCAGACCATCAATGTTGCCTGCAAGGCCGATGAATACACCGAAGTCAGTGATCGACTTGATGGCGCCGCGGACTTTGTCACCCTTCTTGTGCGAAATCGCGAAATCGTCCCATGGGTTTGCCTTGCACTGCTTCATGCCCAGGCTGATACGACGACGGTCTTCGTCGATCTCGAGCACCATGACCTCGACTTCGTCACCCAGTTGCACGACTTTCGAGGGCGCGACGTTCTTGTTGGTCCAGTCCATCTCGGAAACGTGCACCAGACCCTCGATGCCCTGCTCGACTTCGACGAATGCGCCGTAGTCAGTCAGGTTGGTGACCTTGCCGAACAGGCGGGTACCTTGCGGATAACGACGCGACAGACCGGTCCAAGGATCGTCGCCGAGTTGCTTGACACCCAGTGAGACGCGGTTCTTTTCCTGATCGTACTTGAGTACCTTGGCCGTGATTTCCTGACCCACCGTCAGCACTTCAGACGGATGGCGAACACGACGCCATGCGAGATCAGTGATGTGCAACAGACCATCGATACCGCCCAGATCCACGAATGCGCCGTAGTCGGTAATGTTCTTCACGACGCCGTTGACGATAGTGCCCTCTTTCAGGGTTTCCATCAGCTTGGCGCGCTCTTCGCCCATCGATGCCTCGATCACGGCGCGGCGCGACAGCACCACGTTGTTGCGCTTGCGATCCAGCTTGATCACTTTGAACTCGAGCGTCTTGCCCTCGTAAGGCGTGGTGTCTTTGACCGGACGGGTATCGACCAGCGAGCCAGGCAAGAAGGCACGGATGCCGTTCGTGAGTACGGTCAGACCGCCTTTGACTTTGCCACTGACGGTACCAATCACGAGTTCGCCGGATTCCATCGCTTTCTCAAGCGCGAGCCAGGACGCGAGTCGCTTGGCCTTGTCGCGCGAGAGGATGGTGTCGCCGAAACCGTTTTCCAGCGATTCGATCGCAACGGAGACGAAGTCGCCGACATTGACTTCGACTTCGCCGGTGTCATTCTTGAATTCATCGATCGGAATAAAGGCTTCAGACTTCAAGCCAGCGTTCACGATTACAAAGTTGTGGTCAATGCGGACGACTTCCGCAGAGATGACCTCTCCCGAGCGCATATCTTGGCGGGTCAGAGATTCCTGAAACAGCGCAGCAAAGCTTTCGCCGGACACGGGAATTTGGGTAGCAGTAGACATAGATAATGAGTGTTAACCAACCGGGTGGAGCCCGAGCTGGGTTAGGTTTTTCAACGCCCCGCTCTGCATTGCGCAGCGCGAGACACCAAGCGGGAAGCAGGAGACGTTTCGCCGGCCTACTTTCCCAAGGTGCCAGCCCGGTGATGCCACCAGTCCAGCACCTGCGCCACCGACTGCTCGATCGTCAACTCCGACGTATCCAGCAAGTAGGCGCCCTCTGCGGGCTTCAACGGAGCCACAGCGCGCTCAGTATCGCGCGCATCGCGTTCCTTCAAATCCTGCAAAAGGGCGAGCATGTTAGCAGGAAATCCTTTGTCAATCAATTGCTTATATCGCCGATCTGCGCGTGCCTGGACGCTTGCGGTCAGGAAAACCTTGAGCGTGGCGTCCGGAAAGATCACCGTACCCATGTCCCGGCCATCGGCCACCAAGCCGGGCGGCCGCCGGAAACCGTGCTGCAGCTCGACTAGCGCTGTCCGCACCGCCGGCAAGGCTGCAATTTTCGAGGCAGCGTTGCCAATGGCCTCCTGACGGATGGCATCCTGTACCGAACGGCCGCCAAGCAGAATTCGCTCACCCTCGAACCTCACCGGTAACGTCCGCGCCAACGCCGCAATCGCCGCAGCGTCGTCCAGTGCCACCCCCGCTTCAATGGCAGATAGTGCAGTCAGCCGGTACAAGGCGCCGGAATCCAGCAAGGCAAACCCCAGTGCCTCAGCGACGCGACTCGCCACCGTACCCTTGCCAGAGGCGGTCGGGCCATCAATGGTGATGACGGGAATCATGCTTGCTTCAGCCACGCTGTGCGATCCGCGCAAAGGCGTCGAAATAGTCCGGGAAGGTTTTAGCGACGCACTGCGGATCGTTGATGCGCACATGGGTTCCCTCGCGTAGCGCCCCACTCAACGAGGCCAACGAGAAGCACATCGCCATACGGTGGTCGTCGTAGGTATCAATACTGGCGGGCTGCAACACGATCGGCGGTGTTACCCGCAGATAGTCTTCACCTTCGTCGACCAGTGCGCCGAGCTTGCGCAACTCAGTCGCCATCGCTGCAAGTCGATCGGTTTCTTTCACGCGCCAGCTGGCGATATTGCGCAGCGTGCTGGTGCCATCGGCAAACAGCGCTGCCACGGCGATCGTCATTGCGGCATCGGGGATATGGTTGAAGTCAGCATCAATGGCTTTCAGAGCACCGTTCGACTTCGCCTCGATCCAGTTATCGCCGAGCGTGACCTCGGCACCCATTTGCTGCAAGGCTTCGACGAATCGCACGTCGCCTTGAATACTGGATTTCCCTACACCCTCAACACGCACCGGTCCACCGGCAATCGCACCTGCTGCTAAAAAATAAGAGGCCGATGAGGCGTCACCTTCCACATGGATCGAGCTCGGACTCTGGTACATCTGGCCCGCAGGAATAGTGAACGCCGCCCAGCCGTCGCGCGCCACTTCAATGCCAAAGCGTGCCAATAAGTTGAGCGTGATCTCAATATACGGCTTGGAGATCAGCTCGCCGACCACTTCAATCGTCAGTGGCTGCTCGCGCGCGATCAAGGGCGAAGCCATCAGCAATGCCGTCAGGAACTGACTCGACACGTTGCCTTTCACCTGCATCCGCGCGGGGCGCAAATGGCCGCGCTGAATATGCAGCGGCGGGAAGCCGGGATTGCCGGTGTAATCAATCCTCGCGCCGGCTGCATTGAGCGCGTCGACCAGATCACCAATCGGCCGCTCGTGCATGCGCGCAACGCCATGCACGGTGTAATCGCCGCCGATCGCTGCGAGTGCTGCCGTCAATGGCCGAATCGCCGTGCCCGCATTACCCATGAACAGATCTGCCGCATGCACCGGTAGCGTGCCGCTCGTTCCAGTGACTGCAAAGTCCTGCGTCTCACCATGCTGCACCCAACGCACACCCAGCTTTTGGAGTGCCATCAGCATCACATGGGTGTCGTCAGACGCAAGCAGCGATTTAATTTCTGTTGTTCCCTCGGCGAGTGCTGCCAACAGCAGGATACGGTTCGAGATGCTTTTCGAACCCGGCAGCTTAATTACTCCTTGTGTGCGTTGCGCAGGCGGTAGGTCGAGATGATGCGGGTAGTGCTTCATTAGTCGCCACCTTGTTCATAGGCACGCGCCTGTTCAGCGGCCTCGATCGCGGCAATCCATGCCTGTCGCGCCGATTGTGCTCGCGCGTAGACCTGCTCCAGCGCAGCACCATCGGATGCCGCCAGCATGGCGCGTAATGTCGACAACTGTACGGTGTAGGCATCCAGTTCAGCGAGTAATGCGCTTTGGTTCGCCAATGAAATATCGCGCCACATTTCTGGTGATGACCCTGCGATGCGTGTGAAGTCGCGAAAGCCGCTCGCGGCGTATTGGAACAGCCGATCTGCGTTACTACGCGCAGCGATATCATTGACCAAAGCATACGCCAGCAAATGCGGCAGATGACTGACTGCCGCGAATACCGCGTCATGCTCGTCAGCGCTCAGGTGGTGAATCAGCGCGCCACACTGCTGCCAGGCGCTAGCCACCATCGCTATGTGCTCGGGAGAATTTTCGGGCAAAGCAGTCAATACGACTTTCTTGCCGTGATAAAGCGTGGCAATAGCGGCCTCCGGGCCGTTTTGTTCACGCCCTGCAATCGGATGGCCTGGCACGAATTGCGCGATCTTGTCGCCGAGTGCTGCGCGTGCCGCTTGCACTACGTCGCTTTTGGTACTGCCCGCGTCAGTCACAACGGTGCCGGGTTGAAGATGCGGCCTAAGCTCGCGCAGCAAAGTTTCGGTCTGTGCCACCGGCGCTGCGATCAATACCAGATCAGCGCCTGTCACTGATGAGGCATCGCCTATCGCATCGATGATGCCAAGTGCTTGCGCTCGCTTCAATGTCTCAGTACGACGCCCAACCCCGACCACTTGCTTCACCACCCCCGCCTGTTTCAGCGCGAGCGCAAACGATCCGCCAATCAAACCGACGCCAAAAACCACAAGGCGATTAAAGGACGGCAAGGACGCTGGCGAAGAAGTTTGCATCGGTACCTACGTGGAATGCGGCATCAGCCGAGCACGGCCTTCAGCGCATTGATGAAAGCCGCATTCTCATTTGGCAGGCCGATAGAAACACGCAACCACTGCGGCAGACCATAGTTGCCCACCGGGCGCACGATGACACCTTTTTTGAGAAGTGCCAGATTCACACGCGCACCCGCGCCGTCATCATCACCCGCGCGGAACAACACGAAGTTGCCATATGAGGGCACGAACTCGATGCCCATTGATTTGAACGCTGCAGTGAGTTGCTGGTAACCCTCTGTATTGAGTTGCGCGCTTTTCTGCAAATAAACTTCGTCGCTCAGGGCTGCGACCGCAGCCGCTTGCGCCAGCGAGTTCACATTGAAAGGCTGACGAATACGGTTGAGCAGGTCGGTAAGTCCGGGCTGCGCAATGCCGAAGCCCACACGTAGTCCTGCAAGACCATAGGCTTTAGAGAAAGTACGCGATACGATCAAATTCGGGTATTGCCGCACCCAGGCAAGAGCGTCATAACGCAACTCAGGCGGCAGGTATTCAGTGTAGGCCTCATCGAGTACGACAACCACCGATGATGGCACCTGCTTTAGCAAATCGACGATCTGTTCGCCCGCAACGATCGTGCCAGTCGGATTATTGGGATTAGCCACAAACAACAACTTGGTATCCGGCGTGACAGCGGCGGCCATCGCTGCAAGGTCATGCCCGTAATCTTTCGCTGGCACCACGATGGCGCGCGCGCCCACAGCCTGCGTCGCCAGCGGGTATACCGCAAACGAATACTGCGAGTACACCACCGACTGCCCTGGTTGCACCAATGCACGCGCTGCTAACTCAAGGATGTCATTGCTGCCGTTACCCAGCGTAATCCAATCAGTCGGCACATTGAATTTTTTGGCAATCGCGCCCTTCAGGTCGAACCCATTGGAATCTGGATAGCGCGCCAGATCACCAAATGCCTGCTGCATCGCATGCATTGAAGAATCAGGAATGCCGAGCGGATTCTCGTTCGACGCCAGCTTGACGATCGCAGCCTCATCAAGGCCGAACTCGCGAGCGACTTCAGCGATTGGCTTACCGCCTTGGTAGGGCGCAATAGCGCGAACGTAATCAGGGCCGAAGTTCGTCATGACAAAGATATCCAGTAAAGTCAGGCAGCGTGCGGATAGGATCCGAGCACTTTAAAAAAAGCCGCTTGTGTTTGTAGCTCGGCAAGTGCCTCGGCAACCTTGGCATCATGCGCATGGCCTTCGATGTCGACAAAGAAAAAATATTCCCAGCGACCGGTGCGCGCAGGGCGCGATTCGAAGCGTGTCATCGACACACCGTGCCGCGCCAGTGGCGCGAGCAGTTCATAGACCGCGCCGGATTTATTGGGCACCGACAGCAGCAAAGAGGTTTGATCACGACCCGAAACGCCCGGCTGAAGCGTACCCACCACAAAAAATCGAGTTCGATTATGCGGGTCGTCTTGAATATGGGCATGAGCAATCGCCAGGCTGTAGCGACGTGCAGCCATATCGCCGGCAATCGCAGCAACACCGGCCTGTTCGCTCGCCATGCGTGCCGCCTCACCATTCGACGCCACTGCGCGTCGCTCGAGCTGCGGGTAATGCTCATTAAGCCACGCCTGGCACTGCGCCAGCGCTTGCGAGTGTGCGCAGATATGCGTGATGCCCTCCATAGTGCCGGTGCGGGTCATCAGGCTATGCTGCACCGGCAGTGCCACTTCGCCGCTAATACTGAGCGTTGTACGCATCAATAAATCGAGGGTGCGATTAACTGCTCCCTCGGTCGAGTTCTCGACCGGTACCACACCAAATTCTGCGGTACCCGCTTCCACTGAGCGGAATATTTCATCGATCGATACGCAGGGCAAACCGTCGACCGCCTGCCCGAATTGTTGCCATACCGCCTGCTCGCTGTAGGTCCCAGCTGGACCGAGATAGGCCACAGTGAGGCGTTTTTCAAGCGCTCGGCAGGCCGACATGACTTCACGAAAAATTGACTGCAGATCGGATGACAGTAGCGGGCCGGCATTGCGCTCCGCAACGCGTGACAGCACCTGCGCCTCACGCTCTGGACGAAACACCGGCGCCTTGGTCTCGGCTTTGACGTGACCGACCTGCTGCGCAACTTGCGCGCGCTGGTTCAGTAGCGAAATCAGCTGTGCATCAATTGCATCAATCTGATCACGCAGTGGCTTCAGCTTGTCATCGCTCATCTCGCCCTTGTCGCTTGTTATCGTTATGGTGGGCCCGTCTCGGGCATCTCAGCTAGCTGGAGTGTCTTCCGCGCCGCTGTCTTCATCAGCATCCGCCTCGACAATACGCTGCAGCCCAGACAGTGTCTCGCCCTGTTCCACCGCAATCAGTGTCACACCCTGGGTGGCACGACCCATTTCGCGGATCTCGGACACGCGGGTGCGAATCAACACACCACCCGTCGTGATCATCATGATCTCGTCGGTCGCATCGACCAGGGTCGCCGCCACTACTTTGCCATTACGCTCCGAGGTCTGAATCGCGATCATGCCCTTAGTGCCGCGGCCATGACGCGTGTACTCAGCAATCGGGGTGCGCTTGCCAAAGCCGTTTTCGGTGGCGGTCAGCACCGACTGCTGCTCGTTTCTCGCGACGAGCAGTGCAATCACTTGCTGGCCATCTTCCAGATTCATGCCGCGCACACCACGCGCAGTGCGTCCCATCGGACGCACATCATTTTCATCAAACCGTACCGCTTTGCCTGCATCGGAGAACAGCATGACATCGTGCTTGCCATCGGTCAGCGCCGCGCCGATCAGGAAATCGCCGTCATCCAGATCGACCGCGATGATGCCCGCTTTACGCGGATTACTGAATTCCGATAGTGCCGTCTTTTTCACCGTGCCTAGTGAGGTCGCCATAAACACATAGTGATCATCCGGGAAGCTGCTGTTTTCTCCGGACAGCGGCAACACCAGAGTGATTTTCTCGCCATCGTGCAGTGGGAACATGTTCACAATTGGCTTGCCACGCGCATTGCGCGAACCTTGCGGCACTTCCCACACCTTGAGCCAATACATACGGCCACGGTTGGAGAAGCACAAGATGTAATCATGGGTATTTGCAATGAAGAGCTGCTCGATCCAGTCGTCTTCTTTCGTCGCTGCTGCCTGCTTGCCTCGGCCGCCGCGCTTTTGCGAACGATACTCCGAGAGCGGCTGCGACTTCATATAGCCGGTGTGCGACAGCGTGACCACCATATCCTGTGGCGCAATCAGATCCTCCGTACCCAGGTCTGCCACATTCAGCTCGATGGTCGAACGACGACTGTCTTTGTTGCCCTCACCGTACTCGTTCTTCGCCGCGTTCAGCTCATCCGTGATGATGGTCTTCACGCGTTCGGGCCGCGCGAGGATGTCGAGCAAATCGGCGATTTGCGTCATTACTTCTTTGTACTCGTTGACGATCTTGTCTTGCTCAAGACCTGTTAAGCGCTGCAGACGCATCTGCAGAATTTCCTGCGCTTGATCGTCCGACAGCTTGTACATGCCGTCGCCCTGCAAACCATAATGACGGGGCAGATTCTCGGGCCGGAAAGCATCAATACCACCCGAGGCCGCCATTTCAGTGCGCGACAGCATCTCGCGAACCAGTGAGGAATCCCAAGCACGCGCCATCAACTCCGCCTTCGCCACCGGCGGTGTCGGTGCCGCCTTGATGATCGCGATGAACTCGTCGATATTGGCCAGCGCCACGGCCAGACCTTCCAGCACATGTCCACGGTCACGCGCCTTGCGCAGCTCGAATACCGTACGGCGTGTGACCACCTCACGCCGATGCGAAAGGAAGCATTCAAGCATCTGCTTCAGGTTGAGCAGTCTCGGCTGACCATCGACCAGCGCGACCATATTCATACCGAAGGTGTCTTGTAGTTGGGTCTGCTTGTACAAGTTGTTCAGCACCACATCCGGCAACTCACCGCGCTTCAATTCAATCACAACGCGCATACCGGACTTGTCGGATTCATCGCGAATATCCGAGATACCGTCGAGCTTCTTGTCGCGTACCAGCTCGGCAATACGTTCCAGTAGTGATTTTTTGTTGACCTGGTACGGCAGCTCATCGACGATGATCGCTGCGCGGCCATCGCGAATATCTTCAAAATGTGTCTTCGCGCGCATCACCACGCGGCCTCGGCCAGTGCGGTAACCATCTCGTACGCCAGACACGCCATAGATGATCCCGGCAGTAGGGAAATCCGGCGCCGGAATCAGCTCGATCAGCTCGTCCAAAGTACACGTCGGCGAGCCCAGTACGTGCAGAGCACCGTTAATAACTTCGGTAATGTTATGGGGCGGAATATTGGTCGCCATGCCCACCGCAATACCCGACGAACCATTGATCAGCAAGTTCGGGATACGTGTCGGCAGCACGGATGGCTCTTTTTCTTTGCCATCGTAGTTCGGTACGAAATCGACGGTATCCTTGTCGATATCGGCCAGCAGTTCTTGCGAAATTTTGTCGAGTCGGCACTCGGTGTAACGCATCGCCGCAGCGTTATCACCGTCGATCGAGCCGAAGTTGCCTTGCCCATCCACCAGCGTGTAGCGCAGGGAGAAATCCTGCGCCATACGTACCAAGGTGTCATAGATGGCCTGGTCGCCATGCGGATGGTACTTACCCATTACCTCGCCCACCACGCGCGCGCACTTCACGTAGGGCCGATTCCAGACATTATTGGTCTCGTGCATCGCGTACAGCACGCGTCGATGTACCGGCTTCAAACCATCACGCACATCCGGCAGCGCACGACCCACAATCACGCTCATGGCGTAATCGAGGTAGCTCTTGCGCATCTCCTCTTCTAGCGAGATGGGGATAGTTTCTTTAGCAAATTGATCCATGGAATCGGCAGGCGCGGCAGGAAGATTTTCAGGTTGATGAGGCGCATCGAGAGCACGCAAGGCGCACCGTCAAAAAGCCCTCAAGTTTACCATGCTGCCCCTCAAAAACTGGTACCTCCGGCAAGCATGGAAACTCGTAGGCGCGCTAGTAATTCTCAGGTAAAATGATGGCTTATTGGCATGTAATAACGACATGTCTCCGTTAGCCGATTTAGAGGTACGGAAGCAGCGAACACAACTCTTCACATTCAGGATCGAACATGAAACATGTATTCCGCGCTGTAGTTACCATCAGTTTGTTCGCTTTGGGAACCACCGCTCTCGCTGCGGGCGCAGACAAAAAGGGTTACTTGGTAGACAGCCAAAACGAGGTGGTTCGGAGCGGTTTTGGCCTTTGCTGGCAAACTGGGTTTTGGACACCGGCCGATGCCATCGAAGAATGTGATCGCGCGATTGCCAAGCCTGCTGCTGCGCCTGCGCCTACTGCTGCCGCACCAGCCCAGGTGAGCGGGACCGCAGTCGACAAAAACATTACGCCGGCGGCCGCGGCCGCGCCAACCCCGACCGCCGAGAAGGTGACCTACTCGGCCGATGCGTTTTTCGACTTTGACAAAGCCTTGCTAAAGCCCGAAGGTAAAGCAACCCTCCAGACCTTGGTGGCCAAACTTAAAGATACCGACATTGAAGTAATTGTCGCAACCGGGCACACCGACTCGACAGGCCCCGAAGCCTACAACGTGAAGCTCTCGATGCGCCGAGCAAAAGCAGTCAAGGCGTTTCTGGTCTCCAAGGGGATTCCCGAGGCACGTGTATTTGTTGAGGGCAAAGGCGAAGCTCAGCCTACCGCAGACAATCGCACTAAAGATGGTCGCGCCAAGAACCGCCGTGTTGATATTGAAGTGGTTGGCACCAAGAAGTAAGCATTCAACCTGTCGATCAGCTGCGCTTATCGCTGACGGTCAATTACATCAGAGAGAAAGCCGCTGCACCGTCAGCGGCTTTTTTCTTGCCATCACTATTTCCGCTATCATCCCGTTATGAATGCCGATCCAGCAGAACTGCAAAAATTCAGCGAGCTTGCACATCGCTGGTGGGACCCACAGTCCGAGTTTCGTCCATTACACGAGATAAATCCGTTACGACTCGAATGGATCAATGCGCGTGCGCCTTTAAATGGCCAACGAGCGCTTGATGTCGGTTGTGGCGGCGGCATACTTGCCGAGGCTATGGCGAAAAAGGGCGCAAGCGTCACTGGGATTGACCTCTCGGAAAAAGCACTAAAAGTCGCAGATCTTCATAGCTTGGAATCCGGCGTATCAGTGCGATACGAGTACATCTCCGCGGAAGAGCTGGCCGCGCGTGAGGCAGAGCACTACAATGTCGTGACATGCATGGAAATGCTTGAGCACGTGCCTGACCCGGCAGCTGTTGTGCAGGCCTGCGCGAGCTTGGCAAAACCCGGTGGCCATGTGTTTTTCTCGACCATCAATCGAAATTTAAAGGCCTATCTGTTCGCAGTGATTGGCGCCGAATACATTCTCCGGCTACTACCGAGAGGCACTCATGATTACGCAAAGTTCATCAAACCGGCAGAGTTGTCGCAATTCTGCCGTGGTGCCGGACTGGAGTTGGAGGCGCTGAAGGGTATGACTTACAACCCCATCACCAAGATCTACTCGCTCAATCAGGACACCGACGTCAACTACCTGATCGCCTGCCGTAAGCCGTACTGAGCATATGCGTAGATCACTCCCCGTCCCACGCGCAGTGCTGTTCGATCTCGATGGCACGCTGGCTGATACCGCGCCCGACCTTGCCAACGCAGTCAATAAAATGCGCCATGATCGTGGACTATCCTTAACCCCATATGAATTACTCAGACCGATGGCATCGGCGGGTGCACGCGGATTAATCGGGGTAGCGTTTGGCATTCAACCAGGTGACGCCGAGTTCGAAGCCATGCGAACCGAGTTCCTCGCCAATTACGAAGCGCGCATCGCTGATCAAACCGTACTGTTTGAGGATATCGTTGCGCTGCTGGAGAAGATTGAGTCGAATGATCAGCGCTGGGGAGTGGTAACCAACAAGCCCCTGCGCTATACCGACGCACTACTGCCCTTGATCGGGTTAGCACATGCCGCATGCTCGATCTCCGGAGACACCACACCGCACGCCAAACCACATCCCGAGCCATTGTTCGAAGCGGCACGGCGACTACAACTACCGCCAGAGTACTGCTGGTATGTCGGCGATGATTTACGCGATATACAAGCCGGTAAAGCTGCAGGTATGCCAACCATTGCAGCCGGCTGGGGCTATTGTGGAATGAGCGAACCCGCGAACTGGGATGCTGACTTCATTGCCGGCAGTCCACGAGAAATCATCGAACTACTTTCAGCCCCTTGAATTTTTCTGTATCTGCCCGACCTGATCAGCTAGAATGGGCTTACTGCTTGGGGGCGACCTGGTTTCGACAGGGGTTGCGAAGCAGCGTAGGGCATGCCGAGGACTGGTTACCTCGTAAATCCAGCCGGAAATCAATAACTGCAAACGATACTTCGTACGCAGTAGCTGCTTAATTGCAGCTTCCCTCACACCGTCTCGTCCCTGGGGCGGGCCAGCAATGGCGCGTGAGGTCATATACAGGGAATCGCGTGATGCCGGGTCACTTGGTATGACGTTAAATTTAGGTGACTCGCCTTGCCGCAGCGTGTGTGTCCGCGTCGGCAAGGTCAAAACCAAACGACAACACTAAGCATGTAGAACTGCCTGTAGAGGGCTTTTGGACGCGGGTTCGATTCCCGCCGCCTCCACCAACTAAAAGACCACCCTTGCGGTGGTTTTTTAGTTGGTGGTACCAAGTGGCATTAACGCGCGTCCACGCGGGGGGAGGACAGGGTTTCGTCAAGCATTGCTTGACGCTGGCCGAGCGGGCGAGCGATGCAACGCGAGCCCCGGCTTACGAGCCGATTCCCGCCGCCTCCACCAACTAAAAGACCACCCTTGCGGTGGTTTTTTAATTTGTGGGGTGGTGATAGCAACCCGCGTCCACGCGGGGCGAGGGCAGGGTTTCGTCAAGCATGGCTTGGCGCTGGCCGAGCGGGCGAGCGATGTAGCGTGAGCCCCCGGCTTACGAGCCGATTCCCGTCGCCTCCACCAATATGTAAACGCTTGCTTTATACTGGCGTTTGTCTTGTGATATCCACAGGCACTAAGCAGGTATCTTCTGGGGGGTCTGTCACCCTGCGACGGCTTGCCAACGCATCCGACTTTGCCACCGAAGTCGTGCACCAATCCACTTAGCTCAGTCAATTTGTTCCACACTTTGAGCGTCCAACATACTCACTACGATCACTCGCTGACAGAACGCGTTACCGCAATATCGGTAACATGTAATAGCTCGCACTGCATCGGCGGTCTAGCGCAGAGCCTCTCGGTTTTTCAAAACATCATCATCGTTGATAACAACAGCACGGATGGCACCGCCGAAAGCGTGAAGTCAGCTCTACCGAGAGCGACGCTTATAAGAAATTCCAAAAATCTAGGTTTCGGCGTCGCGAATAACCTCGCACTGTCTGCCACTACTACGCCTTACGCCCTACTTGTTAATCCCGACTGTACTGCTAGCGAGGAAACTGTGCTGGCACTACTTCGCGCAGTGAATGACTACCCGTATGCGGCGATTATTGCACCCGCGTTATCTCGGCCCAACGGCAATCTTGAATTAAGTTATCGTTGGCCGCGCGGGCGTTGGAGATCCGACGGGCCAGCGGCTACCGGCGCTTGCTGCGTCGGGTTTGTGAGTGGCGCCGTTATGCTACTTAATCTCTCGCAAATGGCCGATGTAGGATTTTTCGATGAGAACTTTTTTCTCTATTACGAAGATGAAGATCTTTGCGAGCGCGTATTTTCCAATAAGAAACAGATTATCGTCATCCCTGAAATAAAATTCACACACCATGGCCGGGGCTCAGTTAAGGGAAAACAGTCACTTCGATTTGAGTTTATCCGGGGATATCACCATGCACAGTCGAAAATCATCTTTCGATATAAATACAATTGCGCAGCAGCGGCACATCGATTGAGACAGCGCACATTGCTGCTGGCACTGATCGCTGTTTTACCAAGGCTAGTATTGCTACAACCGAAGTATCTGGCCCGCTTGTGTGGACGAATAGTGGCCCTCATCCGCGTAAAAATTCCGGATGACTCGACGAATTCCAATAAATAGCACTAGGCCAGCGCTAGCTTGGTATACATTGGGGAGTGGCTGAAGGATGTGGCTGAAGGATGTGACAGAAGCACAATTGGCCAGAAGCTTTGCTATCCCTGCTCATTAACGATTAGCCAACTTTTAATTTCTCTTTTCTTTATTTCTCTATTCTTTATTACGCGCCATGCCGACTGAACACTAATGCTTACATCACAGTCATTTAAAACCAACGACTTTGCCGGGCTAATGTTTTCATTACTGCCGATGACGCTATTTCTGCCCGTTGGCTTCATGTACTTCTGGATTGCGCTAGTTTTTATCGCTGCCACCATGGCTGGCAATTTTCGAGATATCAAAACCTCGATTGCTAACAACCCGATTTTTTTTCCAACTGCGCTGTTAGTTTTATTTGTAGTATTCCAGAGCCTATTCTTATCGGGTGAAAATGACCGCCGGTGGTCAGGGATAATCTACTATTTTATTTTCGTCTTCTTTTTCTTTTTTTCAGCTGCAGCACCGGCTCACTATTTCGCAAAAGCAAAAAAGATCTTTTATCTATCAGCGGTTCTTGCATCAGCCGTGTTTTATCTTTCAAGATTAGGCGCACTACCGGAATGGTATGTATTCAAGAATTTTTTTACTTACGCCGGGAATCGATCGATTGCGATAGGAATTTTCTTGGCGATCGCAGCAGGATGGTTACTAAATGACGCAGGAAAAGAGGCAAGGTTTCGCCAAAAATCAATATTGGTTGCAGGTTATATCTTCATCAGCTCTGCGATATTTATCTTTGCCGTTACTCGTACCGGACTACTGCTGCTATTCGTACTCTCCGCAATGGCAATCGCACGCCATTTAAAACATAATAAAATTAATATTGCCGTAGCGGCAATGGTTGTTATCTTTTTCGCTGTCATGATGAATACCAACTCAACTAGTAACCAACGTCTAAGCCAGACGTTAAGCGCGGTGACAGCGCCGGGACCTAAAAAAGCAGACAACGGTGACATGGTTCGCCTGCAGTTCTTCGAGAAAACAGGTCAAATGATCTTAGAAAAGCCTCTTCTCGGGCACGGCGTTGGTAGCTGGCGCCAACAATATCCAATCCGTGCGGAGGGGTTGCTCACATCTAACATGAGCACGCCCCACAATGATTATTTGTTATTCGCTGCCGAACTGGGTTTATGCGGCCTTCTGATTCTACTCGTTATTTTTTTCAATTTAGCGCGTACTGCGGTTTCCTCCACTGTAGGTGATGGTATGCCGCTACTGATGATGACTGTAGCGTTGGCTATCGGCAGCATGTTTAATGCGATCTTGCGTGATTGGCGTTTTGGCGTGCCATTCATGCTATTACTCGCTATCGCTTACCGTGGCTCGTTGCGGGATTCACACGATACCTAGAAATAGGTATTCAGTCGTTTGGGTATTCCCTAGCTTTAAGCCATCTCACTCATGAATTTTTTCTCATTGCATCAAATCACTAGTCATTAACCAATATCTCTTTATCTCTAAGTCTGCTGAATGCTTTGGTTCGATCCGTAGAAGTCCGCGATCAAAGCTGAGTCAAATTCAATGCATCTGGATATTGCTTGCCCCCCGCCAAGCCATAGGCCACATTAATTAAATTTGTTCTGCAGTAAGCCGTTGGCTGAATTTTTTTGCGATAGACCACCGCGCTAAAAATGCATCGCTCCAGACTTGTCGACGTTTTTTCGACTACTGGAGAGAGAGATGATCAATAAGTTTCTTGTAACCGCCTTACTGGCAATGCTCAGTAGCGGTTCAGCATTGGCGGAATCCGGCCTTAGTGTCTATGGCAACATTGATGCTTCGGTAGTTACTGCGAGCGGTATCGGACCAAACTCCGACCAACGGTGGAGTCTCGGGGAGGGCAACTGGGCCCCCTCTGTTTGGGGCTTAAGGGGTGCCGAGGATTTAGGTAATGGCATGCAAGCCAATTTCCATTTGGAGGGCGGTTTCAGCGCAACCAATGGCGCTATCGCGAACGGCGGTACTGGTGGCATCTTCAGTCGGCTAGCCAACGTTGGGATAAGTGGTTCATTTGGTGCCCTTTCAGCGGGGATGCATTTATCGCCTTTCATTGCTGCCTACACGGGTACGATAGGCCTCGCGGGTAATAACTTTTATGTTCCTGCACTACTGATGCACCGCGATGGCTTTGTTAACGTCGGGGGCGGCGGCATTTCTGCTGTTACAGGCGGCACTGATGCGGATCCGGCAGGAGGTACGACAGGCGGATTCTTTATCCCAAACTCACTCAGCTATAGCATCCCCAATGATGCACTGGGCGGTTTGAATGCGAGCGTTCTGTATTCTTTCGGTGGAGTGCCTGGAGCCGCTGCTGATAATCGCGTTGTGTCCGGAAATATCAGCTACCAGTTTGGTAGTGCGAAGCTCGTTGTAGCAGCCTCGGACCGCGACTTGCAGTACAAGCAATTTCTAATCGGTACCAACCTTCCGGTCGGGCCTTTGAACCTTTCCGCAAATTATGTGTACTTCAATCCGGACCTTGGCGGAAGCTCAAATACCTTGGTCGTGGGGGCAGATGTCGAGCTAATGCCATCGACTCGATTAGGAGTTAACTACGCCTACAACAATAGTAATGGCCACCCTCAAATTATCAACCTGTCAGCGGTTTATGCACTCTCAAAAAGTACCAAACTCTATGCCGCGTACAACCACGCAACAGACGGGGTGGCCTCTTCATATTCTGGGAATAACGACGCCGCGGATAACATCAATCTAGCGCAGGGTGGCAGCTCGGATGCGTTCATCATCGGCTTACAGAAGGGCTTCTGACAGGACCCTACCGACCGTCGTCATCGTAGACGATAACATGCATCAACGACGTTCTCGCTTTGGGCGAAACACATCGGTGTCTGCATAAAACTCAGCATCTTGTTCATGCCACCAACCCGGCACACCCAGTACCGGGAGGTGGCAGAACGCTGAATTATCGAAGCCTCCCAGAAGCATGGATGCAAGCGACCGATCAAGCGATGCCAGCTTCACTTGCTGCGGCATCGTGAACCATGTTGCATCTATTTTCATGGTCCAGACATGGGCTGTAATCGATTTGTATGGCGTCATCAGCTTTTCAATCAACGCATGACCGAACAGAATGACTTCTGCCCGACCGAAAAACTCGGCGGGCGTTTTCTGTAGCACTACCTTCCAATCGTGCGCACGTAATGACTCCATTACAGCGACATCGTCGCTCACGAAAATTGCAGCATTTTCATCAAACAGGGTAGCCGAATCCCGCTGCGGCCCGCGTGTTTGATGCGACAGTGAACGATTAATTGCCTCTGCCTGTAATGTATTCAGGGCGCGCTTGGTATGTGGAAAATGTAGCCATGCCAATGTATTGAAAAAATCATGCAGGTTCTGGCGGGTTGGCACCTCGCCGGTCGCGGCAATATGCGCTTCATAAACAATACCGGCGGGGAGAAATTGCTGCGGCATGAAACGGATTGGGTGCCCAGCAGCACTTAATAGGCCACGATCGGCCGACATAGCAGAAGCCGCTTCGATCCAGTCTTTACTGGCTATCAGCGCCTCACCGATCGGCCTTAGTGGCTCAAGCCAGGGCCTATTCCAGTCGATCGCAGCGAACGGCATCGCACGAAGCGTGGCGTCAGATCATCTTCCAGGCCAGTGCACGACCGGCATCCAGCGGTACTAATACCGTATCGCCGAGGGTGAGTTCATTCGGAATAACCCATTCACGCTTTTGCAGCGTTACCTGCTCTGTGTTTCTCGGTAAGCGGTAGAAATCTGGGCCGAACAGACTCGCAAAGCCTTCCAGCTTATCGAGCGCATCAACAGCCTCGAATACCTCAGCGTAGAGCTCCATGGCGTGCAGCGCGGTATAGCAACCGGCGCAGCCACACGCATGTTCTTTCAGGCCCTTGGGGTGAGGTGCCGAGTCTGTACCGAGAAAAAAGCGCGGGCTACCCGAAGTTGCTGCATCGACCAAGGCTTGCCGATGTACCTCACGCTTCAGGATGGGCAGGCAGTAGTAATGCGGTCGAATGCCACCTTGGAAAATCGCATTGCGGTTGTACATCAGGTGATGTGCCGTGATCGTGGCAGCAATCTCACCATCGGCATCGCGAACATAATCGACAGCGTCTTTGGTCGTGATGTGTTCGAATACTACCCGCAAGGATGGCAGGGATTTTCTGAGGGGTTGCAAGGTGCGATCGATGAATACTGCCTCGCGATCGAATACATCCACCTGATGATCCGTCACCTCGCCATGAATCAATAATGGCAAACCGGTCTCTTGCATGACCTCCAGCGTGCGCATGCATCGGTGGATATCGGTAACGCCTGCATCTGAATTAGTCGTAGCCCCGGCAGGATAAAGCTTGACGCCTTTCACGAATCCGCTCTCGGTCGCGCGTCGAATTTCATCTGGCGGCGTGTTGTCCGTCAGATAAAGCGTCATCAGGGGCTCGAACTGCATCCCTTGTGGTACGGCAGCAAGAATACGGTCGCGGTACGCTCCTGCCATCGCCGTGGTGGTTACGGGCGGTTTCAAGTTAGGCATGACGATTGCTCGCGCAAACTGAGCTGCCGTATGCGGAACTACATCGGCAAGTACAACGCCGTCTCGCAAGTGGACGTGCCAGTCATCAGGACGTATCAGTGTCAGCGCGTTTTGATTTGACATGGGCTAAGCAAACAGTGGGTATAAAGAGATTTTACCGGACACTCAGCCAGCACCCACCGCGACCGCAGCCCCTGATGATTCAGAGACATTGGTCTCTGCTGCACGAGCCTGCTGCCGCTCCCACATGTCGGCATACATACCACGGGCTGCCAGTAGTTCGACATGGGTGCCGCGCTCGACTATCCGACCTTGTGACATCACGAGAATTTGCTGCGCATCGGCGATCGTCGACAAGCGGTGAGCGATAACCAGCGTTGTACGATTTCGTGCGATGTCTTTAAGTTGTTCTTGTATGGCCTGCTCTGCTTGAGAATCTAATGCCGACGTTGCCTCATCGAACACTAAAATCTTCGGGTTTTTCAGCAAGGTACGGGCGATCGCGACCCGCTGCTTCTCGCCACCGGATAGCTTCAGACCGCGCTCACCCACCATGGTCTGATAACCATCCGGCAGGCTCAAGATGAAGTCATGAATATACGCTGCGCGAGCAGCCGCTTCGATCTCGCTCTGCTCAGTACCTGGCTTACCGTAAGCGATGTTATAGGCAATCGTATCGTTGAATAGCACGGTGTCCTGCGGAACGATACCAATCGCTTGTCTGAGCGAGGTTTGCGTAAGCTCGCGAATATCCTGCCCATCAATCAAGATAGCGCCACGATCTACATCATAAAAACGGAATAGCAAGCGGGCGAGTGTCGATTTCCCTGATCCACTATGTCCGACAACTGCCGTGGTGGTGCCTGCAGCAACACTAAAGTCAGCATCAAATAAAATCTGGCGCTTAGCCTCATAGCTGAAGTCGATATGCTGAAATTGCAGCTGGGCCTGATCCAGTCGTAATCCTACTGCAGTGGGCGCATCAGCCACTTCCCGATTCTCGTCAAGCAAGGCGAACATGCGCTCGATATCAGCCAGACTTTGCTTCAGCTCGCGATAAATCACGCCCAGGAAGTTAAGCGGGATATAAAGCTGGATCATGAAAGCATTCACCAAAACCAGATCACCCAATGTCATGGTTCCTGCGATGACGCCTAGTGTCGCTCGCCACAAGATCAGCGTGACCGCAATCGCAATAATCAGTGATTGGCCGGTGTTCAGCAGTGATAATGAATTCTGTGAGCTTACCGCCGCACGCTCAAAACGCTGCAGACCTTCATCATAGCGTCGAGCTTCATACTCCTCATTACCAAAATACTTGACAGTCTCGTAGTTGAGCAATGAATCGATCGCACGCACATTCGCTTTTGAATCCAGATCATTCATAGTGCGCCGAAAATGTGTACGCCACTCGGTCACCAGCACAGTAAAGGTAATATAGATCACTAAGGCCGTGATCGTGATCACGGAAAACCACAGGTCATACTGCAAGGAGAGATAACCCAGGACGAGCAATATCTCGACAAGCGTAGGCAGTATGGAGAACAGAGTGTAAGAAACAAGTGTCGAGATGCCACGTGTACCACGTTCGATATCACGAGTAACGCCACCGGTCTGACGGTTTAGGTGAAACCGCAGCGATAGTGCATGCAGATGTCGAAACACCTTGAGTGCGATGTTTCGGACCGCGCGCTGCGTCACGCGCGCAAAAAAGAACTCTCGCAATTCAGTAAATGCTGTGGTCGACAGCCGCAAAAAGCCATAGGCGACAAGTAGCACCACTGGTAGCACGAGAACTGCGTTTGCTGACTGCGGGGAGACCGTCAAGCTGTCAACAATCTCCTTCAACACCATGGGTATGCCGACGTTAGCCATCTTGGCCAGCACTAGGCAGGCTATAGCAAAGACGACGCGCCACTTCCATTCCCACAGATAGGGTAGCAAGGTTTTCAGGGTGGCCCAGTCATTACGCGTGGACTGGTTTGCTGGCGGGTTAGATTGACTAAATGAGCGATGTCGCATTCAGAGTCGGCCACGGGGTGGCGGCTAGGTTATGCTTGGTCTACTCGACCAAAGCGTGAGATTTTATCGCGCCCCGTGCGGCGCTTCAGGAGTAACTATGCAGGATACCGAAACTAATCGATTGCCGGACGGGATGCCCACACTGCGGGTCATGCCGATGCCCGCCGATGCCAATATCCATGGCGATGTGTTTGGCGGCTGGATTATGTCTCAAGTCGATATCGCCGGCGCAATTCCTGCAGTTCGACGGGCTAATGGCAGAGTCGGCACGGTGGCGGTTAATTCGTTTCTATTCAAGCAGCCGGTATTTGTGGGAGATCTCCTCTCGTTCTACGCGAGGATCATCAAGACTGGCACCACCTCGGTCACTGTGACTGTCGAAGTCTACGCTGAGCGTAATCGCTTACAAGCGGAGATTGTCAAAGTGACTGAGGCAACCCTAACCTATGTGAAAGTCGGCGACGATCGCCGACCCCTCGCGCTACCTGCGTTGGACAAGTTGCGAGACTGAGCCGCGCTTCCTCGCCTGAGTACTGCTCCAGGTAGCGAAGGGTTCAGGGCATCCATCTGCCATCGCAAATCTAAAGTTAAAACTCAAACTCAGACTCAGACTCAGACTCAAATTCAAAGTTTGTCGATGTCGAATACTAGCCTTATGACATCGCATCTCGCAATTCGCGACGCAAAATCTTACCGACGTTCGTCTTTGGCAACTCACTACGAAACTCAATTTGCTTGGGCCGTTTGTAAGCGGTTAACTGCGCGTTACAAAATTCGATAATCTGGTCTACGGTTAGCGAAGGATCTCGCTTCACTACAAATAGCTTTACCGCTTCGCCGGTTTGTTCATCAGGCACGCCGACAACAGCGCATTCCAATACGCCAGGATGCATGGCGACGATTCCCTCAACCTCATTTGGGTATACGTTAAATCCGCTGACCAGCACCATATCTTTCTTGCGATCGACAATGCTGACGTAGCCGCGAACATCCATGATGCCAATATCGCCTGAGCGGAAATAGCCCTCACGCGTCATGACGCGCGCCGTCTCTTCCGGCTTTTCCCAGTAGCCTTCCATGACCTGCGGTCCGCGAATCGCGATCTCCCCGGCTTGTCCTAGCGGTAATTCATTGCCCGCATCGTCAAGGATGGCAATATCTGTCGATGGCAGCGGCAGCCCGATGGTGCCGGTGAAGTCATCGGCATCCGCAGGATTTGCAGTGGCGACGGGCGCTGTCTCTGACAAGCCATAACCTTCGATAATGCTCTTGCCGGTGACGGCACGCCAGCGATCATTCACCGATTTTTGAACCGCCATGCCACCCCCATTGCATAGCTTTAAATGGGAGAAATCCAATTTGGCAAAATCCGGATTATTCAGCAGCGCGTTGTACAGCGTATTCACCGCTGGCAGCATGTTGAAGCGATGCTTGCTGAGTTCCTTGACCAAGCCGGGTATTTCGCGCGGGTTGGGTATCAATATATTCATGCCACCGATACGGGTGCCCATCAGGCAGCATACGGTCAAGGCAAATATATGATAGAGCGGCAATGCGCAGACAAATACTAGGGAGTCGACCTTCGGCGGTTTGTCCATCGCGGGCTGTAACCATGCTTCATTTTGCAGCAGGTTAGCGATCACATTTCGATGACTGAGCATCGCGCCTTTCGACAAACCTGTCGTACCACCGGTGTACTGCAAGAAAGCAATATCATCATGGCCAAGTGATACCGGCTGCAGACGTAGTGATGCGCCCTCGCGAATAGCGGTATGGAATCTGACCGCATGTGGCAAGGAGAAGTCTGGCACCATCCTTTTTACGTTGCGCACAACAAAGTTCACCAGCAGACCTTTGGCAACACCCAGCATCTCGCCCATGCTGGCTAACACCACGGTTTTTACATGCGTTCTGGCGATAACCTTCTCGAGGGTATGCGCGAAATTTTCAAGGATGATGATGGCTTCTGCACCAGAATCATTTAACTGATACTCCAATTCGCGGGGGGTATACAGTGGATTGACATTCACGACCACATAGCCTGCGCGCAGTACAGCCGCCAGCGCGATCGGGTATTGCAGTACATTCGGCATCATTAATGCAACCCGGGCACCGCGTGCAAGACCCTGAGACTGTAACCATGCGCCCAGTTGCTTTGACAAGGCATCTACTTCAGCATAGGTGATGAACTTGCCCATACAGGCATAGGCCTTACGGCTGGCGTATTGTACAAAGGCCTCATCCATCAACTGCACTAGCGAACGGTAGCGGGTGTAGTCGATTTCAGCTGGTACGCCCGGGGGGTAGGAACGGATCCAGATTTTCTCCATAAGGCACTCTGTTTTCTGATTGACCAGGTCTTTATGCACTGGCTGTGGGGTATCGCCGACATTGGCTTGTCGGCTTTATTTTTGGTTGGATCGTAGCCGAATCTCTCAGCCTTGTGTGCTTGATCTGTGTATCAATCTGACAGCAGGCACCTGTGGTAGAAAACCATGCCTAGTGGGCCTCAGCTATTTTGGCTAACGACGGTTACTGCGCTGCAGCAGTCGGCGCCGCGGTATGCGGTACTGCATTTGGCGCGCTCGGCGCCGGCACCATGACTTGGGGTGGTGATGATACGGATATCAATGAGGCCAACTGTTCGCGTCGTCGCGCCTTGTCCTGCTTTGTCATGGATTTGACCTCGGCATAGAACTGTTTCAGGCTGCCTGACCTTGCGTGCAATGCCTGAAATGCAGGTACTAGCTCCTCATAGGTTGCGATCAAAACAAAGTGGGCGTTAGTAATGGGCTCATTGAACCAAGTGTCATAGCCGGAGTAGCCACGCCATTTCGTTTCTTTCATTTGACGATATGTCTGCTGCATCGACGCGATGACCTCGGCTTTTTGGTGTCGCTTTTCATCGTCGCTCAGTTTGCTCGCAAAAATAGTCTCGAGACGCCGTCGATGCTGGGTAAGCAACTCGATGAAGTCGCGTTTACGCTGACGGAATTCACGGTAGCGTTCTCGGCCTTCCGGGTCACCGTACTTATCTAACCATTGCTCTACACCGATACTCTCAACAGTCGTAGCAAATGACTCATTGAATGGGGTGTCGTCTGGCGCATAGGCGACCTGATGCGCCAGTTCGTGAAACAACATGCGCGCCACCTCGGCTTCGGGATAAGCAATAAAAGTAGACAACACGGGGTCATTAAACCAACCCAGCGTTGAGTACGCAGGCACGCCCGAAACACGCACCTCGTAACCTTGGCCACGCAGCTCATGTGCGAAACGCTGTGCATCTTCTTTACGGTAATAGCCTCGGTAATCCACGCAACCGGCTACCGGAAAGCACCACTGTACCGGCTTCATCGACAGCTCTGGCGTTGCGATCACATTCCACAAGACGTACGGTCGGTTCAATTCAGCGTAACGGGTATAGCTGCGGTTATCCGGGAGCCCTAATTCTTGTACGGCGAATGTGCGTATTTGCTGTGTTCGAACCAGTCGCTGTTTCAGATCGTCGCTGACGTTGGGGTCTGCTAGCCACTGATCGATCGGCTTTGCACTCGCGATAAGTCCCAGCTGACCTTGCGTCGCTTGCGCATAGTAAGACAGCTGAGCACAGCCTGTGCTAGCGAGGACAGTGCTTACGGTCAGGATTCTTGCAAGCCACTGCTTCATAGTCTAGAAGTCGGCGCGGTATCGAGTTTTTCGACTTGAACCAACACATCATAAAAAGTCGGTGCACGACCCATGTCGGTTAAACGCTGACTGGTCAGCTCATTGGCGTTTTTCTGATCAGGGGCGAGTTTCTTCCACCAAATCGATGGCGCCACTACTAAGCCAAGGCGCGCTGCGTCTGTTATGTGGGCCTTTAACAGCATCTCACCGCGCTGGTTGAAGGCGCGCACGATGTCACCATCGGCAATGCTACGCATTCGTGCATCGTCAGGATGTATATGCAGATGAGGTTCGCCTTCAGTATCTCGTAAGCTTTGAACATTTACGAAACTGGTATTCAAAAAATTTCGCTGTGGCGGTGAGATCATCGCCAGCGGAAATCGTTGCGCTAAATTGGGCGTAGAGGCCAAAGATTCGTGCGGCGGTATATAAGTAGGCAAGGGATCGAGCCCATCGACTTTCATGCGCTCGCAATAGAACTCGCATTTTCCAGACGGGGTTGGGAAACCGCCATGAGCGAATGGCGCTGGCGGCATCTGCAACTTCACCCAGCCGGCTTGTTTAACCTTTTCCCAATCGTAGCCGGGTGCAGTGGTACTGGCTGGGTCAAAGGCCTGCGCAGCAAGATCGTCGTCGCTATCTGAAAAGCATTGCTCTGAGAATCCCATTTTTGCGGCCAACAACCGGAATATCTCACTGTTGGGTTTGGCTTCGCCGATTGGCTTGATCGCGGCGTTGTTCGCGACGATATATAAGTGCCCATACGTCGAATGAACATCGACATGTTCAAGTTGAGTTGTTGCGGGTAGCAGGATATCTGCATAGTCTGCAGTATCGGTTTTGAAGTGCTCTAGGACCACCGTAAACAGATCTTCGCGCGCAAATCCCTTCGCTACCCTCGCAGATTCTGGTGCCACCGCGACTGGGTTGGCGTTATAGATAATCAGTGTCGATAGCTTTGGACCGAACGCGGGTGACGCCCCTCGTAGCAAGTCGTCACCGATCGTGCTCATGTTGATAGTACGCGTGGGCAGTGAATGCTCGGGCGGGGCCAAATCGGGGCGTTCCAGTCGCTGGGTTTGCTTTGGAAAGCTATCGCCCGAAGAAAGTAACACACCACCGGCTGGATGCCGCCAGGCGCCAATTAATGCCGGCAGGCATGTGATATTTCGAACGGCCATACCACCGCCGTGACTGCGTTGAACCCCATAATTGAGCCGAATTGCAACCGGGTCGCCTTGTTTTGATGTGGTGCCGTACATGGTAGCCAACATTTCAATCTGATCGACGGTGATCCCGCATATCTTTGTAACGCGTTCCACGTCCCATTCAGCGACCCGTTGTTTTAACTGATCAAAACCCAATGTGTATTGTTCGATGTAATCGTGATCCAGCAGATCGTCGCGGATTAGCACGTGCATGATCCCGAGGGCGAGTGCGCTATCGGTACCTGGTAATGGGGCGATATGGTGCTGGCATTTCTCTGCTGTCAGCGATCGGTAGGGGTCGATTGCAATCAGTACCGCGCCGCGGCGCTTGGCCTCCTGTGCCCGCATCCAAAAATGTAAGTTTGAAGCAATCGGATTGCCGCCCCAGATGATGATTAGCTTGGCGTTTTCGAATTGCTCGGTGTCGGTGCCAATTTTTGCGCCCAGGGTGTAACGGTATCCGACGGTTCCTGCGGATGAGCAAATGGTTCGATCCAGCTTGGATGCCCCAAGTCGATTGAAGAATCGCATGTCCATCGATTCGCCTTGTACAACCCCCATCGTCCCTGCATAACTGTAGGGCAGGATCGCACGCGGGTCTTTCGCTGCCTCTGTGCTTAGACGCTCAGCGATAGTCGTCAGGGCCTCGTCCCAGCTAATCCGCTCAAACTGCCCGCTTCCCTTTGGTCCTGTTCTTTTCATCGGGTGCAGCAGGCGGTCTGGGTGGTAGGTGCGCTCTAGGTAGCGCGAGACCTTGGTGCACAACACGCCGGCTGTATTCGGATGATCTGGGTCGCCCTGAATCGCAACGGCCTTATCACCGTCGACTGTGACCAGCATGGCGCAGGTATCGGGGCAATCATGCGGACAAGCCGCGCGTATGGTCCGTGTTTGCATGAATTTTGGGACAGATAAGATTGTCGATTCGGCAAGCAGTGCAGTCTCAGCACTGCGGTTAATATTACACATTCTGTGTACTAGATCACCCCTCGACTTTTTTATAAAACGCCATGAAGCTGATTGATCCTATCCTGCAGTTTCACGACGAGCTGAAGCAGATCCGACGCACGATCCATGCTCATCCGGAGCTCGCGTACGAAGAGACACAGACCTCACAACTGGTCGCTCAGCAGCTAGAGGCCTGGGGAATACCTGTTATTCGCGGACTTGGCGGCACCGGCGTTGTTGGCGTCATCCGCGCTGGAAGTAGTTCGCGAGCAGTTGGCTTGCGTGCGGATATGGATGCGCTGCCGCTGCAAGAACATAATCAGTTTCCTCATCGATCACAGCATGACGGAAAAATGCACGCCTGTGGTCACGATGGCCACACAGCGATGCTTCTCGGTGCTGCCCATTATCTGTCGCAGCACCGAGATTTTGATGGCACGGTGTATGTGATTTTCCAACCGGCGGAAGAGGGTCGTGGCGGTGCAAAGGCCATGATGGACGATGGGCTTTTCGAGCAGTGTCCGATGGAGGCCGTGTTTGGGATGCACAACTGGCCGGGTATGCGTGCCGGAACCATGGGCGTAGTGCCTGGGCCAATGATGGCTTCTTCCAATGAGTTCGAATTGACGATTCATGGAAAGGGGTCGCACGCGGCTCAGCCGCATCGTGCGGTTGACCCGGTGATGGTTGCAGTGCAGATTGCGCAGAGCTGGCAGACCATTGTTTCGCGCAACGTGAGTCCCTTGGATTCTGCGGTGCTATCGATCACCCAGATTCATACCGGCAGTGCCACCAATATCGTGCCGGATTCAGCATCGATGATTGGTACAGTAAGGACATTCACGCTACCGGTTCTTGACTTGATCGAGCAGAGAATGCGTGATGTTGCTTCTCATACAGCGGCTGCTTTTGGCGCCACAGTTGAGTTTGCGTTCAGCAGAAATTATCCGCCACTGATTAATCATCGGCCAGAGGCTGAGTTTGCATTGGGCGTGATGGCAGATGTGGTTGGCGCAGACGGGGCACTGTCGGATATCGAACCGACGATGGGTTCCGAGGATTTTGCTTTCATGCTGCAAGAGAAGCCTGGCTGCTATGTCTTTATCGGCAATGGTGACGGCACTCATCGCGACCATGGGCACGGCTTAGGTCCATGCAACCTCCACAATCCGAGCTACGACTTCAACGACGATTTGCTGCCCGTTGGCGCAAGCTACTGGGTGCAGCTGGCAAAACGCTTTTTGTATGAAGCTCCGCTTCGTTGACTTGAGCATCGCTTAGCGAGGCGTTCACTCGCAAGGCGCTGGGCATGACTCAGCGCATGACGTCCCAGGGGCAAGCAACAACGCTAGTGATGCTTAGCAAGCTTCCTGACTTTGCGGAAAGCCTCCGACAAAACGGGGATCGATTATCGTCGCCTGAAAAGAAAAACCCCCTACCAAATCTTGGTCGGGGGTTTTCAGGATAGTAGCCTGACGATAACCTACTTTCACACTGGTTGCAGCACTATCATCGGCGCGAAGTCGTTTCACGGTCCTGTTCGGGATGGGAAGGGGTGGTACCAACTTGCTATGGTCATCAGGCATAACTTGTAAAGTTGCCTGTGCGCCTTTTGATGAGCGGCACAAACAACCCAATCTGGAAGAAGTAGAAGCATTACAAATGTTGGCGGGCGTGATGCACAAGTCAACTTGGCATTTACGCTGAATACTTGTCTATAACTGTCAATGTTATAGGGACAAGCCGCACGGGCAATTAGTACTGGTTAGCTTAACGCATTACTGCGCTTCCACACCCAGCCTATCAACGTCCTGGTCTCGAACGACCCTTTAGGGGAATCAAGTTCCCGGGAAGTCTCATCTTGAGGCAAGTTTCCCGCTTAGATGCTTTCAGCGGTTATCTCTTCCGAACTTAGCTACCCGGCGATGCCACTGGCGTGACAACCGGTACACCAGAGGTTCGTCCACTCCGGTCCTCTCGTACTAGGAGCAGCCCCCCTCAAACTTCCAACGCCCACGGCAGATAGGGACCAAACTGTCTCACGACGTTTTAAACCCAGCTCACGTACCACTTTAAATGGCGAACAGCCATACCCTTGGGACCGGCTACAGCCCCAG
>JAIXQK010000090.1 GCA_027485795.1 Oxalobacteraceae bacterium | reverse complement strand
CGCACGCTGGCGCATCCGAAGACGACCTCGCTCTCGTGCGCGCTGCGGCTCGGGCTGATCCCGCTCGGCATGCTCGGGCTGGCGGCGGCGCTGCCCATTCCTCCGGAGCTGAAGGGCGTTCTCGTGGTGCAGGCGGCTATGCCGGCGGGCATCCTGCCCATCGTCATCGCCAAGCACTACGGCGGCCAGCCGCTCGTCGCGGTGCAGGTCGTGCTTGGCACGACCGCGATCGGCCTGTTCACCGTGCCGCTCTGGCTGCGGTTGGGCATGAGTTGGACGCAATGACGCGTCCGCGGGGCGCGGCTCCGTCCGAGGCATAGCGCGCCCGAATTTGGACAAAATTTTCTTAAAGCGCTATTTGGTGGATATTTGAGAGGGTAGTGTTAATAAGTATTTTACTTTACGTGTTAGTAAGTAATTACAATCGGTAAATGATTTTTTACCGGGTAAAGAAAGGGGAGTTTGCAGGCCTGAACATACTCTGTGGCGTCATAGCTCCCCCAGCTTCGCCTTTGATGCGGGTTAACGGTCTGTATCCCGTGGACTCGATCTTTTTAAGCCGCTTCCTGCTTTGTTCATTTCGGGCGTTGGCTAGGGTCGCTTCAGGCGCGTTTTTTTTCAGCACCTGCCTGTTATGCCATACGCCTGCGGTTTATGCACAGTCGGGTGAAGGTGCATCTCAGCAAAAAGCCGACGTTGCACTAAACCGTGGAGTCGAAACGAGGGAAGCCGCGCTGAGGGAGCGTCACCAGCAAGATCCGGAAGTGGACAAAAAAGTGATCGAGGAGTTGCTGATCCAAGCCTACATCACCCAAGCGCAGGGCGACGAGGCGTCCACGGCTGCGATCGTGAAGCGACTGCATCGCTTGTGCGATGGTCGTTTGGCCAAGGATCTGCCGGACGACAGGCGGGCGAATTTGCTTCTGGTGAAAGCTGCTCTCGCCGAGGATTTCGGTGCGGACGTGGCGAGCGCGATGGTCCTCGCCGAGCAGGCAGCAGCCCTTCTGCCAACTGACCGTGATGTGAGCTCAAAAGTGGAGCGATTGAAGCGGAGAGAAGACGCCGCGCCGCGAACCGACCGCAAAGTGGAGAATAAATAATGTCGGTATCATTCTGTATCTGCAAGCAGTTAGCCACCATGATTATGCGCTGGGTGCTCATCGCTTTAATTTTGCCCTGCTTTGTTTGGGCGCAGGACCCGGTTCACGTGCCTATAAAGGTCCGATTTACCTCTACACTTAATTCCGGCGCCACACCGTCTTCCGGCAAAATCGAGGCCTATTTTATTCAACCTGACGGTGCCTTGGGCGAGAAGGTGGAGGTTTCGTTCGATGCCGCGCGCAAACCCGAATACCGAGTAAATGATTATTTGCCGATCGAATTGGGCGCCGAATGCAGATTGGCGGTTAGCACCGTAAACTGTGCCGCCAGTTCTGTTACCTTGGTGCCGCCAAATGGTTATCGTATCCTGATCGACGGTGTCGAGAAAAAGGTCGCCGCCTTAAATTCCACCCTGCGGAAAGTCCGAATTCTGCCATCGCTGGATGGCCAGCCGGCTGCGCCTGGTGTGGCCACGGAACTGACCGCCGGGCCCGTCAAATGGGGTGCCTCCTTGGGCAATGATAGAAATGGGGCCTCTCTTGGATGGCTATGGCTGGTTTCGACCGCGATTAACGATGCCTCCTGGGCCAATATGCTGAGCCCGCTTTCCATTCATTTTGAAAACGACAAGGAGGATGTGACTGTATACAAAGCCAATTTAGTTGGCACGACCACACCTGCCGTTCGCTACCTGCGCACTGCTGCGGTTCATGTTGATATAGTTGCTCCTAATTCACCATGCACGGCCGCCGTGGGCACGGCGTATGCCAATGTCGCTAGCGCTGCTCCGAATACACTGGAAGTGCGCTTTTATCATATTACACATACTGCCCTGATAAGTTCGATTTATCAGCCTGATTCCTTGTCCCGTAAGCCTTTCGTCAAGTATCTGCTAACGAGACAAGATGACGCCGGCTCGAAGACGCTGTTGATAACAAAAACATCTTACGATCCGGAAACGGGTGCCGAGGGTCTGGCGGAAAGGACGACTTTGCGGCGCTCGGGAGCAGGTCCAGGTTTCACTTGGATAGCCAAGGGCTGGTTTCGCGCCTCGGAAAACGAGTCCTTGGTTCCACTCACCCGAGCCGTATGGCAGTCCGTTATCCAAGATGTTGTCACCCTGGCTCCTGGCTATAACGGAGCTCCGGATTACTTGGTAACCAAAACCGCGCAAGAGATTCGCCGGATCGTGACTACCTGCACCTACCCCAATGAGGCGACTGCCTCCGTCGATAGCACAGGGACCAATGCGGTGCGGAAAACGGTTTTGACCTATGAGCGGCCCAAATTGGGGACGAATTATAATCTTGGGCTTCCCTTGCTTCCCCAGCAGGCGGACGCCGGCGATGGGCCCGCACTTACGCAGACTCAAACGCAATTCAATGCGGATGAAAACCAGCCGACCAGCACCAAGCTTGTCGCGCAAATCGCGGCCCGTTATCGTTTCGGCCTGCCGAAAGTCACCCAGTCCAACGGCGGCTCGTGGAGCGCAATGACATACTGGGACCCTAATGCGGCCTTCCCTTACGATACGGACCCCTCCGTTGCCGGCGATCAATTCCTTGTGCCCGAGGCACGCCGCGATCGGTGGATTGGATTGGTGGCAAAGACCTATGCTCCTTGGCTGGACACGCCCTTGCCCTCCTTGAACGAAGATGGTTCGCCGGCCGCCTCCTCGGGCATCGTGGAAACCGAGACGCACTATGTGGAGGACGAACTTGATTATCCAAGCCGTGTCGCTCGTGTTTCCCAGCGAATCAGTGGCAACTTGATCGGAAATTCGGTGACCACCTATTCCTTGGCCACCATGGGCCAGGGAAGCCAGCAGGTAAATGTGGCAGAGACCGGAACGTGGGAAAATGGCAGCGGATCTCAGTTAGCAACGAGCAAACGCTATTATTATACCGCCACAAACAATAAGGATCTTTTCCGCAATCAGGTAAGTGCCGAGGTCGCGCCGAATGGACAAGCGATGGTGACCTTGCGCCAATGGGGGCGTGTTTTCACTCTGCCCGGCAACCAAGGAGGTTCCAATGGAGTGGCTGAGACATATCAGCCGGAGACGGACGTTCATCAGTATTTTAACACCGACTATAGTTACAACAACACCCACGCGCCCTGGTCTCTTCTCGGCACCCTCTCCGGATCGGTCAATCCGCCCGCTGTGGCGGACATGCAGCTATACGGATCTTCCGCAGCCGATCTAGTGACGTCTTATAACGGCTTCGATTTCGGCCCCTGCGACCTCTATGTCATTCCGGGCAAGACGACTCTCCAGCTTTCCTATGTCGATGGCCGCAGAAACCTGCGCCGCACCGAGACCCTCCTTCGCAATTTCAGCCAAGGCTGGGATCTCGTCGCCTGGAGCAACCTCACCTACAACCTCCGCAATCAACTGATCGAGACCGTCAGCTCGAACCTGTCGCAACGCACCAAGACGGTGCTCAGCTACCGCGGCGTGGTCGATGGCGCGGGGCGCTTCGTCTACTCCGCCGCCGGCCTTGTCTCCGACTATAAGACCCGGGAGGTCACTTACGCGCCCGATGACGTCACCATCGCCTCGGAGACGCTCTTCGAATACGATGCGCTCGGCCGCGTGGTCTCCACCGTGGTCAAGGGCTTCTCCGGCCCGGTCGACGCCGCCTACGCCGGCTTGATCGCCCCACGCGACGAGGTGCGCTCCTTTGTCTACGACGCCGCCGACCAGATTTTGGTCGAAACGCGCTCCTTGGTCGCCTCCGGTGGCGAGTCCAACAAGCCCCTCGCCCAGATCACGCGCGTCTATGACCAGGCGGGCCGCCTCACCAGCGAGAGCGAACTGGGCGGCCAGACCCGCACCAGCTCCTACCAGCCCTCCGCCAACAGGACCACCACCGTCACCGCCTCGGGCACCGCCGCCCAGCTCACCCGCGTCGCGGAAACCTATTTTGACGGACGGCCCAAGTCCGTCACCGGGCTCTCTGCCGAGGCGGATGGCGCGGTCGATGAATTCTACACCCATCAGATCGAGGCCGACGGCTCGCGCTCCACCACCGTGCGCCAGGGTTCCTCCAGCAGCCCTCGCTTCCAAAAAACCTTCACCGACTGGCTGGGCCGCACCACGCGCGTGGTCGCCCCATCGCCGGCCGGCGGCTCCGGCACCGTGGAGACCGTCACCGAATATCAGCCCGGCACCGGATTGCCTTGGCGCGTCTTCTCGCCCGGCTCCGCCCCGGTGATCACCGTCTACGACACTTTTGCCCGGCCCTACCGCACCGGCCTCGATGTCGGCGGCAATGGCGCCCTCGACGAAGGCTCCGCCGACCGCATCGTCGAAAAGCTGGATCGCGGCCTCTTCGAGGGCGGCGCCTGGTGGTCGCTCGCCGAAGAATACACCTGGTTCTCCACCGGCTCCCCGACCAAGACCCTCGTCTCCAGTCGCAAGACCCGGCTCGGCGGCTTTGCCCTCAACCAGCTCTCCGAAGACATTTCCACCGACCAGGAGGGCAACGCCACCACCGTGGTCGTGACCGCCGACTACTCCCGCCGCCAGGTCACCACCACCACCACGATCCCCGGCCTCGCCCAGACCGCCCAGACGGTCGCCCTCGACGGACTCGCGGTCTGGAGCCGCGCGCCCGACGGCCTCGTCACCAAGACCGCCCACGACCGCTACCGCCGGCCGATCACCGTTTACGTGCCGAAGATCAACGGCGCCGCCACCGAGTTCAACAACACCCACACCCTCTACCGCGACGACCTGCCCGTGGCCTCCGCACAGGTGCACCGCGTCATCGACCCGTCCGGACTCGTCTCCGAGACGCTCTACGAATCCGGCACCCTGCGCCCCTCCGCCTCCCGCGAGGGCCGCCTCTCCGCCCCGCTCGACCTGGCCTCGCCTCTCCTCGCCCCGGTGAAGGAGGTCAAGACCGCCTACAACCGCCGCGGCCAGGTCACCCACCTCTACGGCACCGGCGCCTCGCCCGTGCGCTACGTTTACAACGCCTACGGCGAACGCACCGAGCAGCACACCTTCCGCGACGACGGCGGCGGCTACGCCTCCCCCGCCGCCTTCCCCGCCATCGACTCGCCCGCCACCGACCGCGTGCGCTGGGAGCATGACCCCGCCTCCGGCGTCCTCCTGCGCAAGACCGACGCCCTCGGCCGCTTTGTAAAATACGACTACGACGCCGCCGGCCGCATCCAGAAACGCTACTGGGCCCGCCACCGCACCCCCGGCGTCACCACCCTGCCCGCCACCGATGCCGACCGCCTCGCCGCCACCCTCGACTACCACCCCGCCACCGGCGATCTCCTCACCCTTTCCTACAACGATGGCGCCACCCCCGCCATCTACACCGAATACGATCGCCTCGGCCGCAAGACCGCCCTGACCGACGCCGCCGGCCGCCGCACCTTCGCCTACGATCCCGCCCGGCCCTGGCGCTACGCCGGCGAGACCCTGCCCGACTTCTTCGGCTCCCGCACCCTCACCCCCCTTCGCGCCGAGGTCACCTCCACCGGCGCCGGCACCTGGGGCGAGCATACCCTGGCCTTCGTGAAGGGCGCCGCCACCGGCTACGCCCTCGGCGTCGCCGGCGCGCCCGAGCGCGATCTCCGCCTCGATTACCAGATCGCCAACACCGGGCGCTTCGCCGGCCTTCACGCCCGCGCCTTTGGCGGCGACGGCGGCACCGGCCCCTTTCACTACACCTACGCCGGCCAATCCCGCCTCGTCTCCGCCCTGCGCGGCGACCAGGTGGGCCACACCCTCGCCCGCGCCTACGATCCCGTGCGCGGCCTCCTGACCCGCATCGAGACCCGCCGCGGCTCCACCCTCCGCGTCGGCTACGACTACGCCTACGACGCCCGGGCCCGCCGCACCTCCTCCACCCTCACCGGCGACACCCTCGCCGCCGACTACGGCGACGCCCTTCGCACCGACTACGGCTACGACGACCGCGACCAGCTTCTCTCCGCCGACACCTACCTCGGCTCCACCGGCACCGCCCGCCCCCTCCCCGGTCGCCGCCATGGCTACGGCTACGACGACGCCGGCAACCGCCTCACCTCCACCCATGAGCGCACCGACCCCGCCAAGGAGGCCGACTACATCGCCAACGCCGCCAACCAATACACCGCCCGCACCCACGCCGGCCTGCCCGTGCGCGGCCTCGCCCGCGCCGACGCCCCCGTGGCCGTCGACGGCCAGTCCGCCCTGCGCCAGGAACGCTACTTCTGGCGCGACCTCGACTTTGGCGACACCCCCGCCCGCGGCCGCGTCTACCCCGTGGCCGCCGCCCTCGCCGGCCAGGGCGCCGGCGGCAAGGACGCCGTGCAGCTCGACTACCGCGCCGCCCTCTTCCCCGGCGCCACCGAGGCCTTCGTCTACGACGCCGACGGCAACCTCTCCTCCGACGCCACCTGGACCTACGCCTACGACGCCGAGAACCGCCTCGTCGTCATGGAGCGCAAGGAGTGGACCGTCTTCACCGGCTCCACGCCCCGCCAGCGCCTCGAATTTGCCTACGACCACCAGGGCCGCCGCATCGGCAAGCGCGTTTACCACGCCGCCGGCCCCCTCGGCGTCTGGCAGCTCCAGAAGGAGCTCCGCTTTATCTATGACGGGTGGAACCTCATCGCCGAGCTCGATGCCCGCGCCCCCGGCCTGCCCCTCCTCCGCTCCTATGCCTGGGGCCTGGACCTAGGCGGCAGCCTCACCGCCAGCGGTGGCGTGGGCGCCCTCGTGCAGATCTGGGACCACGTGGCCGGCGCGCGCTACCTGCCCGCCTACGACGGCAACGGCAACCTCGTCGCCTTATTCGAGGCCGGCGGCGGCACCCTCGCCGCCGCCTACGAATACGGCCCCTTTGGCGAGGCCATCCGCACCCAAGGCAGCTTCGCCGCCGACAACCCCTTCCGCTTCAGCACCAAATACACCGACGCCGAGACCGGCCTCGTGTATTACGGCATGCGTTATTACGATACCAAGAACGGCCGCTTTATCAACCGCGACCCCATCGAAGAACGGGGAGGCCTCAACCTCTACGGCTTTTGCGGCAACGACGGCGTCAACCGCTACGACGTGCTGGGCATGAGTTGGTTTAGCAAGGCGTGGAAGAAGGTGAAAAAGTGGATGGGGAAGAATAAGTGGGCGGCTTTAGCTGTTGGTGCCGTCCTTGGTGCGTTCACGGGAGGACTTGGATGGGCGGGTTTTGGAGGTATGATATCGGGTAATGCAATAGTGGCGGGGGCCATAAATGGTGCGATTGGTGGTTTTGTCGGGGGTGCTAGTAGCACAGCATTAATGGGAGGTAGCTTGAGCCAATCCTTAACTGCGGGAGCATGGGGAGCACTAGGCGGAGCTATCGCTGGAGGCGTCGGTGGTGCTTATGGCGCTCCCGCTACTGCCGATAGGGCATTCTCCTGGGGCTACGAGGGTGCGCGCGCTGTTACACATGGTGTGGCTCAGGGCGGTGTGGCCGAGTTACAAGGCGGCAAGTTTGGGTCAGGTTTCTTATCAGGCTTTGCGGGATCAATGGGTGGTTCTGGATTCGGCCAATGGTTTCCCAAAGCCAAATGGTATACCACCATACCTGCGGTGGGCACGATTGGCGGTTTTGCATCACGGTTAGGTGGCGGTCGCTTCGAAGATGGCTTCGCGTCGGCGGCTTTTATCGAGGCTTTCAACCACCTTGCCCATCCTCCGGAGTATATGCGTCTAATAGAGTTGAGAGACAAATGGGAGGAAAGTGGGAATCCTAACCCGTTCCCACTGACCGAAGATCAGCAAAGAATCATCTTTACTTATGAGGCGCGTAATATTGAATCTGAAGATTTCAATAAAGACGCTTTGTGGGACTTTCTTCCCAAGCTTGAGTCTGTAGATAGTAGTTTCTTCTATCGAGGAGTCGGGTCTACGATGAGATTCAGATTGGCAGACGGAACTGTGGTTTGGGGTGGTGACATAAACTACAAGCTACAGGGCATGGCATGGAAAGCTCATGCCTCATTCTATACAGACCCAATAGGCGCAGTCACTATATATGGCCACAATGTCGTGCGAAGATACTTCAAGACCGGCAATGCCGATTGGGCTAAGGCGCGGAGAGGCGTCATATGGGCTTCCCAAGGTTACGAAGAATACGAATCATACCTTCAGCGTTGAAATCTAGAAAAAACATTTTGATGCTTGTGGCATGTGTCATATTTGTGACTTTGTATTTGCTTGTTAGGGCAGGATACTCGGTCTGGCTTACTTATGACACTCCTGTGCATAATTGTGAGGAGTTGATTCGGGTTACTGGGAATCAAGTCGTGCGCCAGGGGGTGCGAGATTGGATAAATAAAGAAGTGGAGTGCTTACGAATGTCACAAGGCAGTGGAAACAATGCCCATCAGTATCTGATGCTTGATTCAGTTTTTGATTGGGGGAAGGCTGGTGCGAATTTGCGCCTGATAGGGCCACAGCGCGTCGAGATCAGATTTGATGCGCATGGAGAGTTGTCGGCAGCAAACATTTCTGTGGGAAGGGTTGGAGTCATATACACAATTTCGGGCGATCTCATGGGTTATGAGCCTTTTGTGGTGAAATCGCACGATGATATTTATGTTTATCACCAAGATAACTGATGACGATGCAAGCCAAAGGGGTCAGGCCGAGTAATGTTATATTTCCATACAAAAAATTTGGCCCCCGTGCCATCGATCTTTCCGCCCACCTAACACCGACACCGAACCGCCTCCGGCTAAATCACACTCCTTCTTTCCTGTTTCACATGCACGTTTCCCTGCTCCGAAAATCGATCTTATCGTTGTTTATCGCCGTCATGGCGCTTTTGGCTGGTGGCTGCGCTTCCATTACGCGTGGCACCAAAGATAAGCTGCAAGTGCTCTCCGAGCCCACCGGTGCTCAGGTTACGCTCTCCACTGGCCAGACGGGCACGACCCCCGTTACTTTTAAGCTGCCGCGCAAAAAGGGAGTCATCGTCGAGGTCGCCAAACCGGGTTACCACACCGAAAAAGTCGTGGTCAGTTCGAAGTTTGCCGCCGGCGGAGGCGTGGCGCTGGCCGGCAATGCCTTGGTGGGAGGCCTCATCGGTGCCGGTATCGACGGTCTGAGCGGCGCCACCCTCAGCCTGAAGCCCAACCCCGTATCCGTCACGCTGCGCCCCCTCGAGCCCGCCGCCGCTCCGGCCGAAAGCCAGGTCGCCCCCACCGCCGAACCTCCGGCGACTTCGCCAACCGTCGATCCCGCCGCTGCGTCGGCAGCGCTCCCTGACCAGCCTGCGGCACCGGCAAGCGGTGCCTAAAGTTTCCCTGAACAAGCCTAATTCGCCCATCCTCAATCCAAACCACGCCATGCCCTCCCGTATCTTGCGTATCCTCCTGCTCGCCGCCGCGACGCTTGTCGCGCTGCTCCACACCGGCTGCACGACCCTGGCCGACGCCCAAAAAGGTCGCGGCACCGGCACCACTGTGGCCTATGCCGCCAGCTTTGACGAAATCTGGGCCGCTCTACCCGCTGCGATTACCCAAGCGGGGTTGGAATACATTTCCGCCGACTCTGAGGCCCGCTCGGTCCTGGCGCAACGTGGCATGACCGCGTTTAGCTACGGCGAAAACGTCGCCATTTTCGTCAAATCCGCCGGTCCCGCCCGCCAGGATGTCGAAGTCGTGTCCAAGCGAGCCATGGCGACCAACGTGTTTGCCCCCGACTGGGCCAAGCCGATCTTTGTGGAGTTGGACAAAAAGTTCTCCCGCGCGCCCTAAGCCCGAACTCGTGCACTAGCTCGGGTGGCATCGGATAACCGATTGGGGCGGGGACAGCCGAGTAGCGTAAGGCCGAGTTTTGTTGCGGGAATCACGCCCCTCGGCTCCCGCAGAATATCTACAAATAAACGATATGCAGGGGATAAAGAGAACTAGTCAATCGAAAGTATAAATCTAATGAACTCGGCCTGTCCCCCATCTGGGGCATGGAGGGGAGAATTATCCATTTTATGAAGAACTTAATCATACTGATTGCCGGGCTAGGGCTTTGGGCCGGAGTCCATGCGCAAGGCATCTACGTGACCGGCAACGGAGTGGGCGTGGGCACCGCTAACCCGCAGGGTGGATTCTCGGTCTCGTTCAACGACGGGGACTTGTTGAGTCTGTATTCCCCAGGCGGCAATACCTTGGCGCTCCAGACTCTCTTGGATGGGAGAAGCTTGGCGACCTACGGCACTTATGGTGGTGCCTTTGAAAATCGCCTCCTTCTACAGCCCTTGATTGGCAACGTGGGCATCGGGGAACGCTGGCCGCTCTCCAAGCTGCATATCCAGGCCAACACTTCGTCCGACGGCCACGAAGGCGTAATGCATGGCTTGGCGATATCCACCGGGACTGCGGGGCAAACACTGTGGATGGGATACGATGGCACCCAGGACATCGCCTACATCAATGCTGCCAAAAGTGGCGCGATTCGGCCCTTGGTTTTGCAAAGCCGAGGAGGCGAAGTGCGCTTGCAAGGCGCGCCAAATCCCAATGGGTGGTCCACGCATTTTAATTACAGTTTTCCCGGAGGCGGGGCCAATTATATTCGGGGCGATACCATAATCGCCGATGGAGGAAACAAGGTTGGCATCAATACGACCACTTTGGATGAAACACTGAACGTCAATGGCCGTATCAAGCACAAGGGATTGGTGACGGCACCGACGACTTGGGCGGATTATGTATTCGAGGACGGATACAGGCTGGCGCCATTGTCCGAGGTGGAGGAGCATATCAAGACGGCCGGCCACTTGCCGGGCATTCCGTCCGCCCATGAAGCGACAACGAAGGGCATCGAGATGGTCGACATGCAAATCCGCCTGCTGGCCAAGGTGGAAGAACTCACCCTGCACCTGATCGCGATGGAAAAGCGCATGGCGGCACAGCAGGCGCGCATCGCCGAACTGGAGGGTGGCCGATAGTTCAAGGTTCGCACCGTGGCGATTTATACACTATATTTATGCGCGCATTATATGCATTCCTAGTCGGATCGCTGCTCACGCCCTTGGTTTGGGCCCAAGCTATCAACGTAACCAACCAGGGAGTCGGGCTCAATACCTCAAACCCGGAGGCCAAATGGGATATTTACGCGGGAACCTTGGGAACTGCGCCAGGGAATACATTCAATTTCGTGAGCCTAAGTTCGCACAGCGCCAACCATGATCGCTTGCAGATGAAGTCCGTGCGCGAGGCGAACGGCGCCAGTTGGGAAACGGCTGCATTCGTCCTGCAGCGTAAGGTGGATGTCACGGATATGGGTTATGTGAAGTTTACTGGGCGCGATCTCGCGTTGGGCAGTGGACCAGTAGAAGCAGCGCGAATTCAGGAAAACGGCAGAGTCGGGCTGGGATTGTCTAACAATTATGCCATTGAGGCGCGGCTTTTGGTGAAAAACGGCACTGCTGTGATTGATGCCACAAACTTTCAAAATTCGGAGGCGCTGGATTGGCCTAATACTGCTTTGATCGTGAAGAGACATGATGATTATAATCACATGCGCATGCTTTCTTTTGCGCACGTGGGCGACTCCAACTATCAGACAGGCGAGGGGGTGTGGGGATTTAAATTATTTGATAATGTCGGCGGTAAAGCGGTGTCCGACGCTAATACTCACTTGTGGTTAGGCGGACCTGGAAATTTTTTGGTAGCTACCGGTAACGTAGGTATTGGGACGGTGGCGGCCACGCACCGCCTAACGGTTGCGGGGCAAGTGAAGGCGACAGGCTATGTAACGGGATCTGTTGCGTGGGCGGACCACGTGTTCGCCGAAGATTACAACTTGGCGCCGCTGGGCGAGGTGGAGGCGCACATAAAAGAGAAGCGTCATCTGCCGGGCATACCCTCGGCGGCGGAAGTGAAGGCGGCGGGCGGGGTGGAGCTCGGTGACATGCAGGTCAAGCTGCTGGCCAAGGTGGAGGAGCTCACTTTGCACCTGATCGCCTTGGAAAAGCAGGTGCGTTCCCAGCAGGCGCGCATTGCCGAGTTGGAGGGCGGAAAGCTTTAAGCCATGAGAATCCTAAAAATGAATACGCTTCGGCTAATGCAGCTGGCGACTGCGGCGCTCGTCCTCTCCGGTGCGAGGGTGACGGCCGAGCCCGACGTGGTGATTTCCAATCGCACCTTCGGAGCGGGAGAAAATAAGGCCTATTGGGGAGCCTACACCCTGCAGACCATGGATACGGTGGTGGTCCAGGCGGGGGCGAATGTGTCGTTTGCCTCGGGCGGCATCATCCGTCTGGCTCCGGGTTTTCGCGTGGATGCCGGGGGGCAGTTTCGGGCCGTGGTGCAGGCCAACGCAGCCTTCGATCCAGGCAACTACTACGGTGGCACTTCGCCGACTGTAGCCCCGCTTTCGCCCTACATAGTCTACGGGGCGGCCGGCGCGTTCAACGCCCAGATGCTGGACGTGGCGGTCTGGAACACGGCGGGCACGGCGCCGCTGGCCGGTGCGCCTGTCCTGATAACGATCGAGGAAGGCGAAGGCTGGTTGTCCGTCGGCAATGGAGCGGGCGCGGTGTTGACGCGCACGCTCGAGCTGACCACGGACGGTCTGGGCACGGTTCAGGTATATTTTAAACAACCCACCGCGATCGGCGCGCAGAGCGTGGTCCGCGTGATCGCAGGCAACTCGTCCCAGCTTCTGCGCACCCAGTCCTACGACGGAGCCGCCGGCACGGGGGGCGCCGACACCGATGGCGACGGCCTGACGAATCAGACCGAGCAGTCCACGCTGGGGACAAACCCCGCGGTGGCGGCCGCGCCGAGCACGCTGCCCGGGCTGGTGGTCTTTTGATGTTGCAGGCGAACGGGAGGCGCGGGCTCGAGAGCGGGTGTCTCTGAAGTTACGCGGCGGCGGTTTCGCCGCGACGTTGCGCGGCGGCCCAGCCGTAGAGCTCGGCGTATTTGCCGGCGCTTACGTTCCACGAGAAGTCGCTGGCCATGCCGCGCAGGCGCAGGGCGCGCAGCTCGTCGGGACGGTCG
>JAIXQK010000025.1 GCA_027485795.1 Oxalobacteraceae bacterium | reverse complement strand
TGCGAGCCGAGTGCTGGACTTCCGGTTGAACGAGGACTTTTTACGGTTTGAGGGTTACTCGGCGGTGAGTATTAGTGTGATGGATAAAGCGGGAGGCACGATCACTGCGACGGAATATTTAGATGGCACGATCAGCTTTGGTGCGCCGGTGGGCACCTCTGGGGAGGTGCTGTCGGTTCGATTAGGTGGTGCGGGGAACCTGAAGTTTGGTGCCTCGGAGGCGGTGGAGGTGCAGTTAGTGGGCCTGTCGGGGATTGATACGCAGGCTGAACTCAGTGCACTCATGAATCGAGTGACCCTAGGGTAGGTCGAACCTAGATCATACCGAACAAGTTACACCCTTATGTTCTTTATGAATGCCACAGCCCATGCCAAAAACATTTTTACACGTGGGCTGTGGTTCTAAGCAAAAGAAAAATACGACTCCTGAATTTGCCAATAGTGACTGGATTGAAGTCCGATTAGATATTGATGCGTCTCATGCGCCAGATGTAATTGGTACGATGACGGACATGTCTTCGGTCGCCTCGGGGTCTGTTGATGCAGTTTTCTCGAGTCATAATATTGAGCACTTGTATCCGCACGAGGTTCCTGCAGCATTAGCTGAATTCAAGCGAGTTCTCAATCCTCAGGGGATTGCCGTAATCACTTGCCCTGACTTAAGGTCTGTATGCCGACTCGTTGCCGATGATAAACTCACCGACACCGCCTATCAGTCGCCGGCAGGACCTATCGCTGCGATTGACATCATTTATGGGCATCGACTTTCGATGGCGTCCGGCAATCTCTTCATGGCTCACCGCTGTGGTTTTACGGAGGCAGTATTAAATCGGACGTTGCGTCTTGCGGGGTTCCAAACCGTCGGAACCATTTCAAGAGGTTTTGCGCCTTTTTACGATCTTTGGGCGGTGGCTTCCGTAGCCAACCGTTCGGAAGGTCAGATGCGTGACCTTGCATCCCTACATTTCCCCAAAACCGCATTTGACGGACGGGATCGTGCCCTGCCGTGAGATTTTCGAGCCATGGCCCCATTTGTCGCGACGGATCGATATCAAGTTAGGCACACAGCGTTTAGTTTGACGACTCTGCCAACGGCCGGAAATTGAGTTGTTTGAGGATCGTCGATTAGTTTTGCAGGGAGATTCTGTAGATTAATCCCGCTGGTTCGATACGGCGCCAATATCGTGTGGCTTAAACTTCGAGTTTCAGTAGTGTATGGACTGTTTATCGGAAAACTTAGACCCTGGGCATCGATGTTACAAAAATCTTGAGGCGTGTAAGTCCATCAAATCTATGAGGAGCGCATGACCAAGCAGACACTGTTTTTAGCCTTGTGCAGCGTTAGCTGTTGGGTACATGCTGACTGGGACGTACCCATCTCGGCCACGACGGAAGCCAACTATTACGCAGATCCCGAAACCAAGCGAAGTTCGGTCGTTCCGAGCGTGTGGATATTGACGGACTACCATCGGCCTCAGCATCGCGGTGACCATGACCCGGACTACTTGTCTGCAAAAGTTTTGAACGAAGCTGATTGCGGCGCAGGAAAAATGCGCATGGTGAGTTCTATCTATTACTCACTTTCGATGGGCAAGGGGGATGCGCTCAGCTTTTCCACCTTTACCTCAGAATGGAGCCGTCCTGCGCCCCGCTCGCCCTCGGCTTCCGTATTTGAATACCTCTGTCCCAAGAAGCAGTAGCCTAAAAACCTGATCAGCCACCTTCAATCAAGCTGACTTCGGTAATCTGCATGTTATGCCGTTCGGGATATCGCTTGGTCAGATAATCGAGCGCGCTCTCTTTTGAAATCGCTGATATCGATGCAGTAATGAGTGCAGTCGTGCGACTGCCTTCCTCTGCGGTATTCGTGAAGCTGTATCGGATAATGGCTCGGCAGGTCGACATCGTTTTGTCACCGGGTAGGGTTAATGTGACTATCCCAGCGAGTATAGAACGCTTTCAGATACTGCCCGAATTTGGAATGCTTGGTGGCTAATTGATAACTATCTGCGTGGCCGCGCCATTCGCTGACTTAATCAAGGCAAGGTCGGTCACGGTGCACCATTCAGCACCCAATCGGCAAGTAACTTGGCCTCGGATGGTTCAAGAATCCCTTGTGGTGGATGCGTCTCGCTATTGCCCCACCGGCCCGAGCTGCCCTCGCGAATCCGGCGAGCTAACTCGGCGTTGATCTTTTTGCCCTGATAGCGTTTTGCAATATCGCGCATCGATGGCCCGGAGGATTTACCCTTTATTTCGTGGCAGTTGGCGCAACCATTATTGGCAAACAAGGCTCTGGCCGCAGAGAGGTCGGCAGACTTCATCTCGGCGCTGGCTATTGTTGCCGTAGCGCCTAAGGCCAGCGTGAGGATCAATTTGGGTAACGAGGTGTTTGACATGGCATCAGTCCCGGTTGGTTGTGCGAGCAAACATTCTCCCAATGGCGATTTATAAGGTCTTGGTTCTGGATCAAGATTAGGCTGCTTGATCTCTCTTCAGTAAACCTTTGCCTTAGGTGGGGGGGGGCTGACGGTGATGACTCGGCGCAGGCTTGGCGCTTGAGCTTTGGCGAGGTATCTTTTGATTAGTCAGCTTGGTAGATCCTTGCGATTCTCATAATATGATCAGCGCATACCTCACCACCTCATACTTTTCATAGCGTCTTTACTTCACCTGCATGCACTATTCAATGAATTACGCTCGGTTTATTGTTTATCTCTTGGCAGCGCTGGGTCTTGTCAGCTGCTCTACTGACCCCATGGAGGTCTGCATGAAGCAGGGCCTCGAAAACAAACTACCTGCAGACGGTGCGGATCGTGGCGCTTACATCAAAGCGCGTGAGCAGGTTAGGGTTGCGTGTGAAAAAAAGTTGAAGTAATCCCTTGTTAGCCCATCGCTGTGACAGAAAAGTCAAAAAAGCAGTTTCGACTACCAAGATAAAGCCACGGCCACGCCAACAAACCGTATGAGTGCGATCCTCCCCGAACCTCACAGGCGCTGGTCGTCCGCGGACACGCTCGCACCGCTGCTGTTTGTACTGGTCTGGAGTACTGGCTTTATCGTTGCTAAATTCGGCTTACCCTACGCGCCAACGCTCACTTTTTTATTGCTACGCTTCGGCGGTGTTTTAATCATCCTGCTGCCAACGCTTTTATTGGTCCGAGCGCCTTGGCCAAGCGGGTTGGTTTTGCATATTGCAGTGGCCGGCCTGCTGGTACAGGCGGGTTATTTGTCGGGCGTTTGGTCTGCAATAAAAATGGGTACCCCCGCAGGTTTGGCAGCACTCATCGTCGGCTTGCAGCCCATGCTGACTGCACTTTCTGCGCGCTGGGTCGGCGAACGTTTGAGTATGCGGCAGTGGATGGGTCTGGTGCTTGGTTTGGTCGGTGTGGCCTTGGTGGTGAAAGATAATCTCAAGCTTGATGCTGCATCTTCGCCGGGCATACTGTTATGCCTGATCGCTTTAGTATCAATCACGGCGGGTACCCTGTATCAGAAGCGCTTTTGCCCTCGGTTTGATTTACGGTCGGGCGCGCTGATTCAATTCACAGCGTCGATCCTTATAGTGTGGCCGCTGGCGTGGTGGCTAGAAGACCTGGACTTCACCCTTCATACCGTGGAATGGACGCCGCAGTTTATTGGTGCTTTGTGTTGGTCCGTCTTTGCGTTGTCGATTGGCGCGATGTTTTTGCTGTATGCGCTGATTCGTAAAAGCGCAGCGACCCATGTATCCAGCTTGATGTATCTGACGCCACCGGTCACTGCGTTGATGGCATGGGGCTTGTTTGATGAATCATTTACCATTGCTGGTGCCATCGGCATTTTATTGACGGCGACTGGAGTGGCCTTTGTGGTTCGAAGATAAAAGTTGCTGAATCATGTCGCGGTATGGTTGGTTGCGCCTCGCTTGGGCTCGCCTCGCCATGTACCGAATACTGTCTTCTGCTACCCACCTAGCTAGTGCAAGCGCCATACGTGACGCTCATTTTTTTAAGGCTTCAGATAATCAGCTATGAGAGACAGTGCCAAAGGTCGCGAGTATTTCCGACATTTTTTGCCTATCACCACGCGTTGGGCAGATAACGATGTGTACGGCCATGTCAACAATGTGGTTTTTTACCAGTGGTTTGACACAGTGGTGAACCAATTTCTGATTTCTCGCGGCACGCTGGATATTCATGGTGGTGATGCGATCGCTCTGGTGGTCGAGACCCACTGTAATTATTTTGCGCCAGTGGCGTTTCCGGAACCAATCACCGCTGGTTTATGCGTGGTCCAACTCGGAAAATCCAGCGTGCGCTATGAGGTCGGGATATTCCGTGGCGATGAGCCAGCCGCCAGCGCCCAAGGCCATTTTGTTCATGTGTACGTTGATCGCGCCACACGGCAGCCTACCCCGATCCCGGATGCGGCAAGGGAGTTACTGCAGTCGATCAAGGTTTTAAGCCTCTGATACGGTCAGGGCCAGTTTTTCGCATTGCATCAGCTTGTGTCATTCCACTGGGTTGCGTAGCGCTATCAATTATGCAATTGATGAATTTTTTTACGATTCCACGCGCCAATTTGAATATTTTTTCGTTTTGTCTTGATGCGATGCGGAACAGCTGCCGAGGCGGGACTTGATGCGCAGGTTCTGAAGCCGGTAATTCAAGTGAACCGTTGATAGTGGCCCTTATGTGCGCCGCCGCAAGTTCGTCACTTGTCTAGGCGCAGTGGTAGTAGCGCGCTACTACCACATGACCCCCTCTGTGAAGAATAATCTGTCCACCCACTAATGAAGCAAGCATCGAAGAATGCCTAAAATTATCCACACCATGATTCGAGTGCTCGATCCCGAGCGCTCCATCCGCTTTTATAGCGACGGTTTTGGCTTTGCGATCAGCCATCGACTCGACTTTGATGATTTCTCGCTGGTTTACTTGCGAAACCCTGAGAATGACTTCGAGATTGAGCTGACCCACAACAAGGGCCGCACCGAACCTTACACGCACGGAGATGGTTACGGCCACTACGCGTTCGTCGTTGATGAGCTTGAGGCCATGCAGAGCAAGCTAGAACAGCTTGGCTACAGCCCACTACCCATTAAGGAGTTCAAGCGTGGCGACGAGTTACTCGCGCGCTTTTTCTTCGTACAAGACCCCGATGGCTACAAAATTGAAGTGTTGCAGCGGGGAGGGCACTATCGATAACAAGATCCCCCGGATGTACGGATGACAGCAGTAGAGGCCCGCACAGGGCTTGGTACACAAAAAGATAAGGAGACAATCATGTACACACCCGCAGAACCGAAGCGCCGTAAGTTCTTCAAAATTGCGACTGCTGGCACGGTAGCTACTGCCGCTGGCGGCTTGCCGATGATGTTTACGCCAAACGCTGCACTCGCCCAGGAAGTACTAGGTAGCGCAGCTTTCAAAACCATCGTAAAAGTTGCGCGCGATATTTTCCCGCACGATCGTTTTGAAGATGAGTTGTATGCCAATGCCGTCGGCGTCTACGCAGATCAAGTGAAGTCGAATGCTGACCTGCGTAAAACCCTGTTGGACGGTGTCGCCAAAGTCAATGCTGAGGCACAAGCGCGTTATGGCAAGGCTTACGCGGATGTTGCAGCTGAAGTAGATCGCGCGAGAATTTTGACTGATATGGCGAAGGCCAAAGACCCGTTCTTCGGCAAGCTGCGCGGCGATCTCGTTGTCAGCCTCTATAACCAGCCAGCCGTTTGGGCCAAGCTTGGTTATCAAGGCGCGTCGGCCCAGTACGGCGGCTACATCAACCGTGGCTTCGCCGATCAGACCTGGATGGACGAGCTCTGATCCCCGCTCGCATAACAACGAATATCAGGAATAGAGGAGACAACCATGAGCAAGAAATTCAGCCTCGACGATGAAGTCGTCGTGATTGTGGGTTCGGGTGCCGGCGGTGGCACATTGGGTAACGAATTAGCGCAAAAAGGCATTGATGTTGTGATTCTTGAGGCGGGCGGTCGTCACGAGATCAATGATTTCGAGAACGACGAGTGGCCGATGTTCAGCAAGATTTCCTGGCTCGACAAGCGCACCACCTCGGGTACTTGGCGTGTATCAAATGACTTCCCGAACCTGCCTGCATGGATCGTGAAAGCAGTCGGTGGCTCGACAACGCACTGGGCGGGCGCTTCCTTGCGTTTCCAGAAGCACGAGTTCAAAGCACGCACGGTTTACGGTGAAGTCGGTGGCGCTAACCTGCTCGACTGGCCGATCACGCTAGATGAGATGAACCCGTATTACGCTCGTGCCGAGCACAAGATGGGCACCACGGGTACCAACGGTATTCCTCGTTTGCCAGGTAATAACAACTACAAGGTGCTGGCAGCTGGTGCGAAGAAGATGGGCTATAAGCACTATCACACCGGGAATATGTCGATCAACTCGAAGCCACGCGATGGCCGTGGTTCTTGCCAACAGATCGGTTTCTGCTTCCAGGGCTGTAAGTCGGGTGCGAAGTGGTCCACGCTGTACACCGAGATTCCGAAAGGTGAATCAACCGGTCACCTCGAAGTACGCCCGGGCGCACAAGTTCTGAAAATTGAGCATGATGCCAAGGGTCGTGCCACTGGCGTGCTGTATGGCGACTCAAAAGGCAACCGCTTCTTCCAGAAAGCGAAAGTGGTTTGCGTGGCAGGTAACTCGATCGAGTCGCCACGTCTGCTGCTGAACTCGGCGTCGACTATGTTCCCGAACGGCTTGGCGAACTCGTCGGGTCAGGTCGGCAGAAACTACATGCGTCACATGACCGCATCGGTGTATGGCATCTTCGAAAAGCCAGTGCACATGTTCCGCGGTACCACGATGGCGGGGATCATCAAGGACGAATCGCGTTTTGATCCGAAGCGTGGTTTCGTCGGTGGCTATGAAATGGAAACGCTGTCGCTCGGCGTACCGTTCATGGCAGCCTTCCTGAACCCAGGTGACTGGGGCCGTGATTTCTCGAACGCGATGGACGCCTACGACAACATGGCAGGTATGTGGCTGGTCGGTGAAGATATGCCGCAGGAATCCAACCGTATTACTCTGCACGCGACCGAGAAGGATCAGTTTGGTCTGCCGATCCCGAACGTGAACTTCAGCGATCACGGTAACGATATCGCGATGCGTAACCACGGCTTCCAGCAGGGCAAGGCGCTGTATGAGTCAGTGGGTGCCAAGCGTGTGATCTTCACCCCGCCATATCCGTCAACGCATAACCTCGGTACCAACCGGATGAGTGCCAAGGCGCGTGACGGTGTGGTGAACAAGCATGGTCAGACACATGACATCAAGAACTTGTTCGTGTCTGATGGCTCGCAGTTCACCACCGGTGCAGCCGAGAACCCGACGCTGACGATCGTTGCATTGGCGATTCGTCAGGCCGAGTTCATCGCCAACGGTCTGCGTAACCGCACGATCTAATCGTCACCTGACCAAGTCGATCAAGACCTTGGAAAAAGCCGCCCCCGAAATGGGGGCGGCTTTTGTTTCAACAGGAACGGGCTTTATAGCAGCTGATTGCTTCAAACGGCAAAAGACCAGCAGGAGAAATCTGTATGTGCGACATCTATACCAGTGCTGACCCGATTCATTATGAGCAGCGCACCCGCTCGGTGCGAATTCACGGCATGGTCACCAGTATCAGGTTGGAGAATTTATGCTGGGACATCCTTGCACGGATCGCTGCCAAGGATAAGATGACCACTAACCAGCTGATCTGCAAACTCCACGAAGAAATCGTAGAGCGTCAGGGTAAGGTTGAGAATCTCTCGTCATTCTTGCGCATCTCTTGCATGCGCTATTTGTCGCTGGTGGCCGAGAGTCATGAGAAGAATTACCTGATGATGGACAGCACCGCGCGCAAGGAGGGGCAGAAGCCGCAACTACAGAGTATTGTTAAAACGGCTGCAGCGAGCTAGTTCAAGGACTGTTACCGAAAATCTTCAACTGTCGCATCAGCTGGATGCGGCGTTGCGCGAGTTCATTGGCACTGTTGTAGCACGCGAGTGCGCTATCACCCCCCGTGGTGCGCAGTTGTAGCGCGAAGCGACTCTCTGCTTGTGCGGGTAATTCGGTGATGAACCGCTGCTCTAATACACGTCGTCCTTTGCGGAAATCGGCGCGATACTGATGAGGCAGTTCACGCTCAATATCATTTACGCATTGCAGTAATACCGGCGGCTGGATATCAGGGCAACGACTACGCTGCAGGTAATTCATCTCATGGCAAGCTTCCAGGTAACCCGCGGCGACTTTGCCGATTTCATCTGCGGGCGTAATAGGTGCACCGCAGTTGGCAAGGCAAACAATCAGCGTGGTTAGCATGGCTTGTCGGGTGACGGTTTTAGTGATCAGCGATGGGATGCTTTGCCAGGAAGTTTCGAATCTCGCGCAGTGTCTGGGCAGGTTTTTCTTCCGGGATGAAATGGCCGCAATCGAGCGCTTTGCCCCGTACATCCGTAGCCACTTCGCGCCAGTCGGCCAGGCATTTGAATAAGCGATGAATCACACCACGTTTCCCCCATAGCGCGAGCAGCGGCATTTTCAATTTGCGGCGTTTGTCTTTGCGATCGTGTTCCAGATCGATGGTGCCCGCCGCGCGGTAGTCTTCGCAACTGGCATGTACTGCTTTCGGATCACTGAACGCTTTCACGTACTCGCGTAGCGCCGCTTTCGAGAACGCCGATAAATCTGGCTTGGCGGTACCGATCATGCCGAGGATGTTGAACGGCACAATGCCTTGCAGCATGCGCTCGGGGATAGGTGCCGGTTGCAGCATCTGAAACCAGTGGTAATAGGCGGTGGCAAAGCGCAGGTCGGTACTTTCGAACATCTTCAGCGTAGGCGAGATATCGAGCACGGTCAGCGTTTGTACGCGATCACCATGATCTTTAGCGAGGCGATGCGCAACGCGACCACCGCGATCATGCCCCACTAGGTGAAACCGATCGTAGCCCAGCTTCTGCATCACCTCGACCATGTCTTGCGCCATCGCGCGCTTGGAATAGTTTGAGTGATCGGGCAAGCCTTTGGGTTTGGAGGATCCGCCGTAACCCCGCAGATCAGCGCAGATCACGGTGTAGTGTTTCGCCAGCTTGGGGGCAATCTCATGCCAGCACGCCATGGTTTGTGGATACCCGTGCAGCAGTAGCACCGGCTCACCCCGACCAGCATAAACAACCTTGATGGTGGCGCCGCTGGTGCGGATCAGTTGCTCGGTAAAGCCGGGGAATAGGCGCATCATTGTCTCCGTTCTATTTTGATGAAAATTCTTTGGGATTAGCAGCAGCAATCGAAATTGACGCTACAACACCCGGCTGGCATGATCCGTAAGCCTTCATGCATGATAGCTGTGAATGAGTATGCGGCATAAACGGGTGTTGACATGCAGTAGCTGCCGATAATACAGCGACTCGCATACAGAATAATAAGATTCAGGGAGACCGATGTGGACGAACCCGGTGCTACAAGCCAGCGTGATGAGGCTTCTGCCAACCAGCCACCGAATTCACCTGCAAGGGTGCTGTTCGCTAGCCTGATCGGTACAACGATCGAATATTTTGATTTTTATATCTTTGGCACAGCGGCGGTATTAGTTTTTCCAACGCTATTTTTCCCTTCATCCGACGGTACGCTGGCGACGCTACAGTCGCTAGCGACGTTTGGCTTGGCCTTCGTTGCGCGCCCGGTCGGCTCGGCGCTATTCGGCCATTTTGGCGATCGTATTGGTCGCAAAGCGACCTTAGTCGCCTCGTTACTCACCATGGGTTTATCGACCGTGTTGATCGGTTTGTTGCCGTCATATGCATCGATCGGTATCGCGGCCCCCATCATGTTGGCGGTACTGCGTTTTGGGCAGGGCTTGGGTCTGGGCGGTGAGTGGGGCGGTGCGATCTTGCTGTCCACTGAAAATGCACCACCCGGGCGTCATGCCTGGTACGGCATGTTTCCCCAGCTCGGTGGACCAATTGGTTTCTTCTTATCGGGCTCGGTGTTTCTGTTGCTGACAACGCAGTTACCGGAGGCAGATTTTCTTGCGTGGGGCTGGCGTATTCCGTTTGTGGCGAGCGCTTTGTTGGTATTGGTTGGTTTGTATGTGCGATTGAATATCGCTGAGACGCCCGAGTTTCGCGCGGTACTGGCACGACAGGAGCGCGTTAGGGTACCAATCTTGGATGTGGTGACTCGCTACCCACGTGCTTTGGTGCTGGGCAGCCTGACGGGCATGGGGCAGTTCGTGCTGTTCTATCTGATGACCGTGTTCACCTTGAGCTGGGCCACACGCTCGCTTGGCTATGCCCGGCAAGAGTTTTTGGTACTGCAATTGATTGCGACCGTGTTTTTCGCGATTTGTATTCCGCTGTCAGCACGTTTCACGGATCGTCGTGGCCGTACTGCTGGCTTGCTGATTGGTACGATTGGTATCGTGATACTGGGGCTATTACTTGGCCCTATGCTGCAAGCCGGTAGTGTTTCAACCGTGATTGCGCTATCGATTGGTATGGCGCTGATGGGTGCCAGCTTTGGTCCGCTAGGCGCGTTGATGTCGAGTCTGTTTCCGGTCGAGGTGCGCTATACCGGCGCTTCGCTGACCTTTAATCTTGCCGGCATTCTTGGCGCTTCAGGTGCACCTTATATCGCGACATGGTTGGCCACTACCTATGGTCTGCCATTCGTGGGCTATTACTTGTCGGGCATGGCGATCATTAGTTTGTTCGCGCTGCTGATGGTGCGGCGTATGCCAGTGCCGGAATCATTGAACACTCACGGGGAGACTGCGGATGACCATCGCTGAAAAAATCGATCAGGCGGCCGATGCATTACTCACGCTGTGGCAGCAGCGCACACGCTGCGATGGGCTGCCGCCCAACTATCGCCCGGGTTCACGTGCCGAGGGCTACGCAGTACAACAGTCGATGGGCGAAAAGCAGCAACATGCTTTATTCGGCTGGAAAATCGCCGCTACCAGCGTTGAAGGTCAGCGACACATCGCAGTCAATGGTCCACTTGCAGGGCGCTTGTATACCGATCGCGTGCTGCGCGATGGTGCCAGCGTGACCTTGGATAACAACCTGATGCGCGTAGCAGAGATTGAATTCGCATTTCGTTTTGCGTGCACGTTGCCGCCGAACGATTCAGATTACTCGGTAGATCAGGTACTAGATGCCGTCGCTTGTGTTCATCCTTCGATCGAAGTGCCCGATTCACGCTACAACGATTTTGTTAAAGCAGGCGAGGCGCAGCTGATCGCTGATAACGCTTGCGCTAATGTGTTTGTACTAGGACCGCGCGCGGATGACTGGCAAGACTTCGATTATATGAATCAGGCGGTGGCGGTTCGCCTAAATGGCGAAATTGTCGAATCTGGTTTTGGTAGAAATGTATTAGGTGATCCGCGTGTTGCGCTGACTTGGCTAGTGAATGAATTATCGTCGCTGGGTATTGCTTGCGAAGCAGGTCAGGTGGTCACCACGGGTACTTGCCGGGTACCGGTGACGGTAAAGCCGGGGGATGTTGTGGAAGCAGACTTTGGCGCGCTAGGAAAGGTGGGTTGTTGGTTCTTCTGAAAATGTG
>JAIXQK010000058.1 GCA_027485795.1 Oxalobacteraceae bacterium | reverse complement strand
TGCTCGACATATTAACCTTACCTGCTCGTCAAGGAATCGCAGAGCGTCGTATTGAGCAAGCGCAACTGCGCCTGACCAGCGAGGTTGTTGATCACATCACACGGGTTCGGCAAACATGGGTACGCGCGGTTGCTGCAAAGCAGACTTTGAATTACGCGCAGCAGGTTTTTGAAAGTGCCGAGGCAAGCGCAGAGTTGGCTCGTCGCATGCAATCTGTTGGCAACTTTAATCGTCTTAGTCGTGCTCGAGAGCAAGCTTTCTACGCCGATTCTGCGACTCGCTTGGCAAATGCCCAGCACCTAACCAACGCAACTCGTGAGGAATTGATCAGGTTACTCGGACTCGACGAGACTCAAGGTGGCCTGCTCCAGTTGCCAGAGCGCTTACCCGACCTGCCAAAGCAGGCACTTGATCCGAGCGTTGTCGGAGCCACCGCCACAAGGACGCGCTTAGATATTCGATTGGCACAGACTGCGCTTGATGGCGCAAGTCGAGCACAAGGATTGAGCAAGATTACGAGCGTCACAGACATCGAATTGACGGCTCGACGCAATACAAAAATCGACAATGCAACTGGCAGCAGGTCAAATCCGAGAGGGTATGAAATCAGTGTGCGTTTACCCATCTTTGATTGGGGTGGTATGCAACGAGATGCATGGAATGCTCGAACATTGGCAGCAGCAAATCAACTAGAGGCAACGATACAGACAGCAGGCTCCAACTTACGTGAAAGCTATTCTGCCTATCTAACAGCACATGAAATTGCGCGGCATTATCGAGACGAAGTAATTCCTGTGCGTAAGGTGATCTCCGAAGAAAACCAGCTCCGATACAACGGAATGATCATCGGCGTATTTGAGTTGTTGGCTGATGCAAAAGATCAAGTCAGCACAGTCATAGCAGCCATCAACGCTGAGCAGCAATTTTGGCTGGCAGACGCTGCTTTGAAGGCCTCGGTCATCGGCAGGCCAACAACTATGGCTATAGCACCTGCGGCTGCAGCAGCACCTACTGCCGCGGCCCCCCATTGATTGAAGGACGGTCTCAAATGACATCCAGACGAGAGTTTTTTAAGTTTGCAGGTATCGCTGGCGGTGCCGTTGCGGCGAGTTCGGTCAGCCGCGCCGCTATGGCGGCATTGCCAGAGCCGATGATTCAAACTTCGGCTCAGACCATGGCGCCTTTGATCCCAAATACCGGACGCCCCTACAACCCCGTCGTGACTTTGAACGGATGGACGCTGCCATGGCGAATGAACCAGGGAGTGAAAGAGTTCCATCTAGTTGCTGAGCCAGTGGTTCGCGAAATGGCGCCGGGCTTTAAAGCTCATCTCTGGGGTTACAACGGACAAAGCCCCGGTCCGACGATCGAGGTCGTTGAAGGAGATCGAGTTCGTATCTTTGTGACCAACAGGTTGCCTGAACACACCAGCATTCATTGGCATGGCCAGCGATTGCCCAACGGAATGGACGGGGTGGCCGGGTTGAATCAGCCCGCAATCTCACCGGGAAAGACCTTTGTCTATGAGTTTGTTGCAAGACGCCCGGGAACCTTCATGTACCACCCGCATGCCGATGAAATGACACAGATGGCCATGGGCATGATGGGTTTTTGGGTCACGCATCCCAAAGCCGAGAACCCATTGATTGATGAAGTCAACCGCGATTTTTGTTTCTTGCTCAGTGCCTACGACATCGATCCTGGCAGCTACACGCCAAAGATCATGACGATGCTCGATTTCAACTTGTGGAGTTGGAACAGTCGCATCTTCCCCGGCATTGACTCGCTCAATGTGCGACTCAATGACAAGGTGCGTATCCGGATCGGTAATTTAACGATGACTAATCATCCGATTCACTTGCACGGACATGAATTCCTTGTTACCGGTACCGATGGGGGGCCAACGCCCAAAAGCACTCGGTGGTACGAAGTAACAACAGATGTGGCTGTCGGCCAAATGCGCCAGATTGAGTTCCTGGCAGATGAGGAGGGAGATTGGGCCTTCCATTGCCACAAGAGCCATCACACCATGAACGCTATGGGTCACAACGTGCCCACATTGATAGGTGTCGACCACTCCGGGGTCGCCAAAAAAATCAATAAGTTAATTCCAGACTACATGGTGATGGGTGAGCGCGGTATGGCTGATATGGCTGAAATGGAGATGCCTCTGCCTGAGAACACCGCAGCGATGATGACTGGCGACGGCCCCTTTGGATCAGTCGAAATGGGCGGCATGTTCAGTGTGTTGAAAGTACGCAAAGATCAAAAGCCAGGGAATTACAAAGATCCAGGGTGGTTTAAACACCCAAAAGGTACGGTAGCACACGAATACACAGGTCCGCTGGCTGAGCCCGCTCGTTTTAAATCTGAAGGAGGTCAATCTATGCCGCGAGTGCAGAAATCTTCACCCGTCACAGAAGTTCAGATACGAAAACCCACGTCACACAACGGACATTGATCCATTTCCTTCAACTGGAAAATTTCATGAACAACAAGTTATTTCCGACATTTTTAGCCCTTTCCGCCCTTTCTTTGTCGGCCACTGTATTTGCTGGAGGCAATCACGCTGGCGGCCATAGTCATGACCACGAAGACTCGGCCATCGGGAAACCAGGCGTCGCAGCAAAAGCAAGTCGCAGCATCAACGTCGAGATGACAGACAACATGCGGTTCACTCCTTCAGACATAAAGGTCAAGCAAGGTGAAACAGTCCGCTTCGTTGTCAAGAACAACGGCCAGGTCAAGCACGAACTTAGTTTGGGAACTCAGAAAGAGTTGTTAGAGCACCTAGAGGTAATGAAAAAATTCCCAGATATGGAGCACGACGAACCGAGCAAAGTCACGCTGGAGCCTGGAAAACAGGGTGAGATCATCTGGCAGTTCACAAAGGCAGGGTCTGTAAATTTCGCTTGCCTGATGCCCGGCCACTATGAGTCTGGAATGAAGGGCGTGATCAAGGTTGGTAAGAAATAAATTCGACCTTAGCAAAGGAGCTCAAGACATGCAACACCAAGTTTCTGAATTGAATGCTGTGAGACGCACATTCGTTCTGAGTGCTATCGCATTGGGAGGTGCATTTTTGACCAATGCAGCTAGTGCTCGAACGACGACCATACAGATCTGGAAAGACCCAAATTGCGGATGCTGCATGGATTGGATTTCCCATCTTAAGAAGAATGGATTTCAGGCAACCGTTCTGGACCAAGGTAACAATGTTGCGCGCGCGCGTCTTGGAATGCCTCAGAAGTTCGCATCGTGTCACACAGCTCTGGTTGATAATTATGTCATTGAAGGACACGTTCCCGCAGAAGACATCAAACGGATGCTCAAAGAAAAACCACAGGCTCTTGGGTTAGCCGTTCCTGGCATGCCAATCGGATCTCCAGGAATGGATGGCACTGCCTATGGCAACAGGCGAAACGCCTATCAAGTTTTGCTGATTCAAAAGGATGGATCTGCAAAAATATTTAACTCCTACTTATGAGGACAACATGAAAACTATCCAAAAGAAATTCGCAATTGCTTTTTTGACTATCGGCACGGCCTTGCCTTTGAGCTGTTTTGCTGAAGCCGCCATGGATCACAATAATATGAATATGTCACAAATGAACCCCTCTATGACAGAGGGGGAAGTCAAGAAAGTTGACCTTGAAACGGGTAAGGTCACGATCAAGCACGGTGAGATAAAGCATTTAGACATGCCCGGCATGACCATGGTTTTAACGGTCAAGGACAAGACTTTATTAACCAACATCAAGCCTGGCGAAAAAATTAATTTTATGGTGATTAACGAAGGCGGCAAGTTGGTCGTGACAGACATCCAGCCAATCCGATAGAAATACACCTAAACGGTGTGCGGTTGCTGTCTACTCGGTCATCAGATTTGCACAAGTGGCTATTTTCAAACCTGGTAAGGAGAAAATCATGACTAATATTCACAACATTCTGATTGGCTTTTGTGTAGCAGCAGCCTCAATAGGCACTCTTGCGCAAACCTCCGATGAGCACAAAAATCACCACCCAACTGGCACAACCCAGTCTGCTTCTGCAACAAAGGAATCAACTGGTAAACCCATGAATGCCGACAAGATCGCATCGATTGATAAGCAAATTAAAAATATGCAAGCCATCGCCGACTTCCAACAGTTGAGCTATGGTACGCTCGAAACTCCAACGGGTCATTTGACATGAGAACTGTCATCGCCATTTTCGGCCGCTTCATTGCGAGTTTCGTAGTGTTAGCGATGCTGACCTCCAGCATCGCGATGGCCGCTTACGTCTGTCCGGAGGCCTTGAACACTCCCGGCACGATGGCCGATATGGAAAATTGCTCGGATATGCAGAAGGACGAGCAGCGGCCTGCCCAGTGCGCTGAACACCGTGCAGGCGACAAACAGGCGCTCGAGCACAGCGGGTCAGCTCCCGCGCTGGCGCTGCCTGCGGTCATTTCGGTCCAGCGGGTACCCCCGGCGGTACTGCCGGCGTGGCAGGTGCTGGCAACACTGGCTTCCCCCGTCGCCTTCTCCAGCCACGCCCCGCCCTTCCTGCGCACGCAGCGACTTCGTATTTGACCCCTCCGACGTTGACCTCGGACCGGCCTGCCGCATTGGCAGTTGCCGGTGAGTCTGCTCAACCCCGGAGATTTTCATGCGCATTTTCTTCACGGGTCGCCCTATGGGCTGGCTCATCTTGCTGGCCCTGCTGCCCGCCGCGCGCGGGTTCGCCGAACCGTCGGCATTGACGCTGGAGATGGCTGTCCAGCAGGCGCTAGAGCGCTCGCCGGGCCACCGAGCCGCCGAAAGCGCGATACAGGCCAGCCGCGAGTCGGCGCTGCAGGCCGGCCAACTGCCCGACCCGATGCTGAAACTGGGCATAGACAACCTGCCGGTCGAAGGCCCCGACCGCTGGAGCCTGACGCGGGATTTCATGACGATGCGCCGTATCGGTATCGAGCAACAGTGGGTCTCATCGACCAAACGTGCCGCGCGCACCGAACGGGCCGACCAGATGGTGGCAATGCAGGAAGCCGAAGCGCTAATGCATGCGGCCGAGATACGCGAACAAACGGCGAAGGCGTGGATTCAGATGCGCCATGCGCAACGCTCGCTGGGCTACGCGATGCAACTGGCGCAGCATACGGCTGACGATTTTGCGGCGATACAAGCGACCCACCGAGGCGGCAAAGGCAGTGCTGCTGACGTCGTCCAAGCGCAGCTGGCGCTGACCCGCGCGCAGGACGGCGTCACCCGCGCAAAGCAAGACCTGGCAGCAGCGCGCATCGCACTACAGCGCTGGGTGCAAGCCAAGGTCGACACGGTCGACGACCACCTACCACCACTGAGCGTACCTGCGCCGCATCTGGAATCCGACAGCCTCGAGCAATATCACCCGTCGCTTATCAAGGCCCGCCGCGCGCAGAGCCTGGCCGAAGCCGAGGTGACCGTCGCAGCCACCGAGCGACGCCCCGACTGGAGCTTCGAACTGGCCTTCAGCCAGCGCGGCAGTCCGTACGCCAACATGGTGTCGTTCGGCGTGACGATTCCCCTGACGGTGAACGCGACACAGCGACAGGACCGCGCCGTTGCCGAAAAAGCTGCCCAAGCGACCGCAGCGAAGCTGCAGGCCGATGAAGCGCAACGCACGCTGGCGGCTGACCTGGAGAGCTTGCAGGCCACGATGACGAGCCTGACCGAACGGGCTGCCTGGCTCACGCAGCATGCACTGCCGGCAGCGCGACAGGCAATCGACCTGAGTGTCGCTGCGTACCGCGCCGGCTCCGGCAGCCTGTCGTCCATCTTTACGGCTCGCCGCACGCTGGTCGAGCAGCAGCTGCAGATTGCCGAGCTCGAGCGCGATGCCGCGCTGGCATGGGCGCAGCTGGCCTTCCCGCTGAACACAGTGCACGTTCCCATAAAAGAGAGCACGCCATGACTTCCTCAACGTTTCTCAAGTCTGTTGCGCTGGGCATGCTTGGCGCTGCGCTGGCAGCGGGAGGTTATGTCGCAGGCACCCGGCATGCGCCGGCGCCGGTCACGGCGACCGCACCGCTTGCGTCCGGTGACAAGATTGACCCAAAGACCGGTCGCAAGGTGCTGTACTGGCACGACCCGATGGCCCCCGGACAGAAGTTCGACAAACCCGGCAAGAGCCCGTACATGGACATGGCGCTGGTACCGGTCTACGCCGACGAAGCGGCCACCGATGGCGGCGTGACCATTACGCCGACGATGCAGCAAAACCTGGGCATCCGCTACGCGACGGTGCGACGTGCTGCCGTGGGCAACAACGTCATGGTCGTCGGCAGCACGCAGCTTGATGAAAGTCGCGCTGAAGTCGTGCAAAGCCGCGTCACCGGCTACATCGAGCGACTGCACGCGCGTACGCCAATGCAGCGCATCCAGCGCGGAGCCCCGGTGGCCACGCTGTTCGTGCCCGACTGGCTGGCTCCGCAGGAGGAGTACCTCGCGCTCAAGCGCGCCGGCCACACGGAATTAGCCGACGCTGCGCGGCAGCGGATGCGTGCGCTGTCGATTCCGGAGGCGTTGATTGCTCAGCTTGACAAGACCGGGCAAGTGCAGCGGCAGCTGACGCTGACCTCGCCAATTGGGGGCGTGGTCACTGAACTGACCGTGCGCGAAGGCGCGATGGTGTCGCCCGGGATAACGATTGCCAAAATCGCGGGTCTTGGCAAACTCTGGCTGCTGGCCGAAGTACCGGAGACCCTGGTAGCGGCCGTGCAGCCCGGCATGAAGGCCACCGCGCAATTTGCCGGCCGGCCCGAGCGTCGTTACGCCGGAGTGGTGCGCGACATCCTGCCGCAGGTCAGCCCGACGACGCGAACCGTGCAGGCCCGTCTGGAGCTCGACAATCGTGACGGCAGCCTGACGCCCGGGCTGCTGATGCAGGTGCAGCTGGCCGAAGCGGCCCCCGCGTCACACTTGCTGGTACCGACCGAGGCGGTGATTCAGAGCGGCCGTCGCTCGGTGGTATTGGTCGCCGGCGAGAACAACACGGTGCGGCCGGTGCCCGTGATGATAGGGCGCGAGCACGGCGACGATATCGAAGTGCTCGACGGTCTGTCCGAAGGACAGAAGGTCGTCGCCTCCGGCCAGTTCCTCATCGACTCGGAGGCCAGCTTGAAATCGGCCTTGACGAAATTCTCCCCTTCTACGGAAAGCAAGCCACCCGCCCCTCCGAAGCCCTCCAGTACCGGCGCGACATCCGCTGAAGCACAAGACACACATGACGCGCATGCGGGCCATGGCGCTGCACCCAAGGCGACCGCCCCGCTGCATCAGGCCACTGGGAAAATCGAACAGGTGAGCCCCGAGGCCCTGACGCTGTCGCACAGTGCGGTGCCCGAGCTCAAATGGGGACCGATGACCATGGACTTCAGCAAACCGCAACCCAACGCATTTAAGCAGTTCAAGCGCGGTGACCTGGTCCGGTTCACGTTCCGCGAAACCGATGACGGTTACCTGCTCGAGAGCGTCGAGCCGGCCAGCGGGGGCAAGCGATGATTGCCGCCATCATCCGAGCGTCCATCGCGAACCGGCTTCTGGTGCTCATCGCGGCTATTGGCATCGCGCTCTGGGGCCTGTGGTCTCTGTCGCGCGCACCGCTTGACGCTCTGCCGGACTTATCAGACACGCAAGTCATCATCCGGGCGCAGTATCCGGGCAAGGCACCGCAGCTAGTCGAAGACCAGGTCACTTACCCGCTGACGACGGCGCTGTTGTCCGTGCCGGGCGCCAAAACCGTGCGCGGCTATTCGTTCTTCGGCGATGCTTTCGTCTATGTGCTGTTCGACGATGCCACCGACCTGTACTGGGCGCGCTCGCGCGTGCTCGAGTACCTGAACCAAGTGCAAAGCCGCTTGCCGCAAGGGGTGCGGGCCGAGCTCGGCCCCGATGGCACCGGGGTCGGCTGGATTTTCGAGTACGCGCTCATCGACCGCACCGGCCAGCATGATTTGAGCCAGCTGCGCGCATTGAACGACTGGTTCCTGCGCTTTGAGCTCAAGACCGCCCCGAATGTGGCTGAGGTTGCTAGCATCGGGGGCATGGTCAAGCAGTATCAGGTAGTGCTCGACCCGGACCGGCTGCGCGCCTACGGCATCACGCATGACATGGTGCGCGACGCGCTCGCCAAGGCTAACGAGGCCACTGGGGGCGCCGTGGTCGAGATGGCCGAGACCGAGTACATGGTGCGCTCACAAGCGTATTTGCGCTCGCTGGATGACTTTCGCAACACCGTGTTGAACGCCAATGAAGCGGGCACCCCGGTGTTATTGCGCGATGTCGCGTCGGTACGACTGGGACCAGAAATGCGCCGCGGCATTGCCGAACTCAATGGTGAAGGCGAAGTCGCCGGCGGCGTGGTTGTCATGCGGAGCGGGAAAAATGCACTCGAGACCATCGATGGCATCAAAGCCAAGCTCGCGACTCTGAAATCGTCACTACCGATAGGGGTCGAGGTCGTGCCCGTGTACGACCGCTCGACTCTCATCCGCGCGGCCGTGACTAACCTGCGCGACAAGCTTATCGAGGAGTTCATCGTCGTCGCCCTCGTCTGCGTGGTGTTCCTGTTCCATCTGCGCAGCGCCTTGGTCGCGATTGTGTCGTTGCCCTTAGGAGTGTTGGCCGCCTTCATCGTGATGGTTTACCAGGGGGTGAATGCGAACATCATGTCGCTTGGCGGCATTGCTATTGCGATTGGCGCAATGGTCGATGCCGCCATCGTGATGGTCGAGAATGCGCACAAGCATATCGAACACTACGAGTTGCAGCATCCGGACGAACCGCTGACTACGGCGGCACGCTGGCAGCTGATGACGGACGCTGCCATTGAAGTCGGGCCTGCGCTGTTTTTCTCGCTGCTGATTGTCACGTTGTCGTTCTTGCCAGTGTTCGCGCTGCAGGCGCAGGAAGGCAAGCTGTTTTCGCCGCTGGCATTCACCAAGACCTACACGCTGGCTGCGGCCGCCGGGCTGGCCATCACGCTGGTGCCGGTGTTGATGGGATACCTGATTCGCGGGCGCATTCCGCGCGAGGACACGAACCCGATAAACCGTATGCTGGTGCATCTGTACCGGCCGGCCCTCGAAGCCAGCATCCGTCACCCATGGGCAACGATTGCGGTAGCGGTCGTGGCGCTGGTACTGACTGCCTGGCCAATATCACGTCTGGGTGGCGAGTTCCTGCCACCGCTGAACGAAGGCGACTTACTGTACATGCCGACGGCGCTGCCCGGCCTGTCGGCCGCCAAGGCCAGCGAGCTGCTGCAGCAGACCGACCGACTCATCAAGACTGTCCCCGAAGTGCAGACTGTATTCGGCAAGGCAGGCCGCGCGGAAAGCGCAACCGACCCGGCCCCGCTGGAAATGTTCGAGACCACGATTCAGTTCAAGCCGCGCGTCGAATGGCGAGCTGGGATGACGCCCGAGAAGCTGGTCGAAGAACTGGACCGCATGGTGAAAGTCCCGGGACTGACGAACGTCTGGGTACCGCCCATTCGCAATCGCATCGACATGCTGTCGACTGGCATCAAGACCCCGGTCGGCGTGAAGGTGTCGGGCGCTGACCTGCAGCAGATTGAGGCAATCACCACGCAAATCGAGAATGCGGTGCGCCACGTGCCTGGCGTGACCTCGGCGCTGGCCGAGCGGGTCAGCGGCGGGCGATACATCGATATTGCCATTGACCGGGCGCGGGCTGCACGCTACGGAATGTCGGTTGCGGACCTGCAGTCGGTCGTGGCCTCGGCCATCGGCGGGGAAAACGTCGGCGAGGTCATCGAGGGGCGGCAGCGCCTCCCGATTCATTTGCGGTATCCGCGCGACTACCGCGATTCTGTACAGGCGTTGCGCGAACTACCGGTTGTCACCGCGCGCGGTGCGCAGATGCGGCTGCAGGACGTGGCCGAGGTCAGCGTGACAGCGGGCCCACCGATGATTCGCAGTGAAAACGCCCGGCTGGCCGGCTGGGTGTACATCGATGTGCGCGGCACCGATTTGCGCACCGCCGTGCTGGCCATGCAAAAAGCCGTGGCGTCCTCGGTGAAGCTGCCGGCCGGTTACGCCGTCAGCTGGTCCGGGCAATTCGAATACCTGGAGCGTGCGACCGCGCGGCTGCAGCTGGTGGTTCCATTGACGCTGCTGGTGATTTTCGGGCTGCTGTATCTCGCGTTTCGCTCGACCACCGATGCGCTGCTGCTGATGGCGACCGTCCCGTTCGCACTGGTTGGCGGCCTGTGGTTCATCTGGCTGCTGGGTCATGCAGTGTCGGTAGCAACGGCCGTCGGCTTCATCGCGCTGGCAGGGCTGGCGGCCGAGTTTGGTGTCGTGATGCTGGTGTACCTGCGCAATGCGTGGCAGCGGCATCTGGACGCGGGCGAAGCGCCGACCGAGGCTGCATTACTGGCCGCGATTCATGAAGGGGCAGTCGCCCGCGTGCGGCCGAAAGCGATGACGGTCGCGACAATTCTGGCGGGCCTGCTGCCCATCATGTGGGGCGGCGGCGCCGGCTCTGAGGTCATGCAGCGCATCGCTGCCCCGATGGTCGGCGGCATGGTAACTGCGCCATTGCTCTCGCTATTCGTGATTCCCGCCGCTTGGCGGTTGCTTCAGCAGCGTGCGCTGAAGCGTTCTGTTATTGCAGTTTCATCCACCGCCCAAAGAAAGGTAGCTTGACATGAAGACCATAGCCATCAAAATCCTCGTCGTGACCGCGATGACCTCGCTCGCTTTCAATGCCTGGGCCGACCACCATGAAGGCAGTGGCAAAGGCCACGAGCATATGGACCATTCGATGCAGCAGCGAATGGACGGCGATGCGATGGCGCCGACGCTCACGCAAGGCGAGGTGCGCGCCATCAGCAAGGAAAAGCAGCGCATCACCCTGAAGCACGGAGAAATCAAGAACCTGAACATGGCGGCGATGACCATGGCCTTTGCGGTCTAGGACCCGGCAATGCTCGACCAGGTCAAAGTCGGTGACAAGGTCGAATTCAAGGCCGTCAAGGACAGAGGCACTTTGATGCTCGTCGAGATCCGATTAAAAAAATAACTCAGCGCAAATTCTGATTTACATGTAGACAAAATAGAATCGAATGGGCAAGTACAAAATTAAGCTATAACGGTAATCAGTACGGCGCTAAAATTACCACATGGTAAAAAAACTTGAATTCGGTACCACGAACAAAAAGTCAGGAGGTTCTTAGACGAAACCGGGTTTGAGACGGTTTTCAGGGACTGGCACCCACAACCCAAGTCAGGAGCCCATAGCAAAAAGCCCCGCATGATGCGGGGCTCTGAGCTCCTCAAAACTCACGTGAACGAGTTAGAAGGATTTGTCTTGGCGGGGTAGAAAATACTGCTTCACCAACCTGCTCAAGTCAAGACACATCGTTTTTTGGTGTGACCGGGGATTCGAATCCTTGTTTGGGATTCCAAGGTTGCGCGAAAAGATAGGCAAGAAGCTACTTATTAATCAACCCAGTAAATTAGCTTCCAGATCACGACGCAATACAAGGCCGGGTAGTACTCTTC
>JAIXQK010000162.1 GCA_027485795.1 Oxalobacteraceae bacterium | reverse complement strand
GAAAAGAAGATAGTGGTCACGCCGAAGAACCCGACGTAGAAGGGACCGATCCAGAAATCGAATAGGTCACCCCCCACCAGGGTACCCCCACGAACCCGGTATTTTTTCTCGAAACTTAACATGGCCATGATCGAGCCCTCCAACAAGGATGCACAAAGTCATCCCGTATTAATCTTATGAGGACAGACAAGTGAACGAGCCACATGCCTGCCCACCACCACGAGGTGGATTTTTTACTTCGGCATGGATGCGTTCTGGGCAGTCGATGGGCTTTTCGCGCCATCCAGCCAGTTGAACTTGTTTGTCGATAACAGGATGAGATGAATCATCGCTGCCAGACCGAACAAGAAAACCCCCTGAATTACCATTGCACGCAGCGGGTCGTACAGGCGCCATATTCTCCACATGGTCCTATCTCCTAAAGTGTGTGTGACATGAACGAATACACTGCAGCCTGCACGCTCCCGAACAGGGACTTGCAGCTCTCCGCACCAGGCAGCCAGCTACGCCATGGCATACCAGTCAGCGAACCGACCAGTGCAATAGCGAGTACAACGACGAAGCCCAGCGTAAAGATCATCCTGAAGGTGACGGTTTCATCCGCCCTTTCTCGATCCTGGTTCATTTGCATGTTGGCCATAGTGATTCCTTTCGTTAACGGCTAGCCGAGATCAGGTGATCCAGGGACGCCATGCCCACACCAGCGCATGTGCGATTACGGCAACTGCCGTAAACCCCACCAAGCCCTGCATGTAGTACGCATGGAATTCCTGAGCCTCATCATCAGACATTCCGGAAATGCTCTTCCTTTCAGCCATGAGAACGCTCCTTACTGATGGCCTTGCGGCCAGTGGTGCGTAAAGCCCCGCAACCTTGGGCGGCCGCAGCGAACTGCCACGACATCCTGCGAATCAACTGTGTAGAGGGCTTCATGCAGCCTCCCCGATACGCAGTGACTCTCTTGCTCTTACAACACGCTCGACGCTCACGCTGTCCTCACCGGCACGACGAGCATCGCGTTCAGCGCGATCACGTATTTGTTTAGCCGCCGAGATCTGAACCAGTACAGGTTCAGCAGCGACCAATTTATTCAGCAATTCACGTGCAGCGTCATCCCATGCGGCTTGCGCACGTACAGGTGTCGGATCGACGCGATCCATCTCGGTACCCAAAGGCAGGATGTTGAACAAGGCGTCGAACAGACAGTTGCAGAATTCTTGAATTAGATAAGTAGCACCGGAATAGCCCATGAAGGGTGTGCCGATGTGCCGACGAATAATCGCGCCGGGGAATGAAGCGGTGATAAAGCTGGGCTTCATTGGCGAAGCAGAACCTGCTTCAGCCAAATACATACGCTCGTTATAGCTGCCGTACATCACGAGTGGCGGCTTCTCGCGCACCAGCTGACGAATCGATTCGTTATCGGTTTTTTCGCCCGGCTTACGCGCGACAGAGAAGGTGCAAGGCAAGCCCATCTCGTCTTCGAAGAAGTGACGCACACCACGCGCATACGTTTCATTCGCGACGATAGCAAAGCTGGCAGTACCAAAAAAATCTTGCGTTACCGAGCGCCATAAATCCCAAATAGGTTTGATGGTGGTGTGCTTCTCGCGCTCGATGAAAGGCTCGGGGTCGAGGTGCAACAACTCACCCAGCGTGCGCAGGAATTTCGTTGTGCTATGCAGGCCGATCGGTGCTTGCAGATACGGACGCTCAAGCGCCTCGCACAACAAACGACCAAACTCGCGATACATACAGATATTGACGTCCGCGTCGGCCAGTTTCTGAACGTCCGCCAAGTGGCTACCGAGCGGGAACACCATATTCACTTCAGCGCCAATGCCTTCCACCAAACGACGGATCTCGGCCAGATCGCTCGGCATATTGAAGGTGCCGTAGCTAGGGCCGATAATGTTGACGCGTGGTTTTTCACCCGGCTCGCGCTGATCGAAAGGCTTACGCTCCGGCACATGGCGCAGACCGTATTCATGCCACAGCCAGAGCATGGCGCGGTTGGCGCACTGCCACTGATCTTCATCGATCGTACGTGGCAAGAAGCGCAAGATACTTGTGCCCTCAGGCGTGACACCACCGCCAATCATCTCGGCAATCGATCCGGTCACCACCACTGCTGGCAGATCTGGATCAAGCGCGCCATGTGCACGCTTCATTGCTCCCTCGGTGCCTTCGCGGCCCAATTGTTCTTCTGCCAGACCGGTAACGACAATCGGCAGCTCATGCGGTGGTAGCGCATCGGTGTAGTGCAATACCGAAGTCACCGGCAGGTTTTCGCAACCGACTGGGCCATCGATGATGACTTGCAGCCCCTTGACGGCGGTGAAGACATACACCGCACCCCAGTAACCACCTGCGCGATCGTGGTCGATGATGTTCATATCATCTCCTCCGCCTTGCGTTTTTTCGCCGCTTTCTCAAGCCGACGCCGTGTCTCTACGCGAAACTCAGGTCGCTCAACGGGCTTGTCTTCCCATACACCGGCACGATCACCGTCGCCGGCATCGCCGAAGAAGGCCTTCATGTCGTCCATGCGCGTGCGATTCTTGATCGCTGCATTGATCACGGTAGCCAGTGAGCCAGCGCCGGCCACACCCATCAAGGGGCGCGCGGAAATCAGATTTGTGAAGTACAGCGATGGCAGCGACATTTGCTTGGCGGCTTGCACCACCGGCGTGGTACCGATCGCGAGATCGGGTTTGTATTCATTGACTGCGGCGATGTCTTGCTCGAGCGAGGCGCGGTACTGCACCTGTACGCCCTTGGCTTCCAGCCATGCGCGATCGACTTCGCTGGCGGCTGTCTGTGGGCACGCCGTGCCGACGTAGCGCAGATCAGCGCCACTCTCAACTAACAAACGCCCGACCAGCAACTCCGAGCCTTCATAACCAGAGAGCGTGATACGACCATTGATCCGCGTTGCAGACAGCGCACCCTTGATCGCTGGCAGAAAGCGATTTTTTGCGGCATCGATCATGCGCTGCTCAACATTGCAGGCATCACCAATCGATTGCAGCCAGGCCTCGGTACCATCATGACCCACTGGCGCTGAGCCAACCGAGCCACGCCCTGCTGCTTCAAACTCGCGCAGGCTGGCGGTGTAAAACGGATGGATCGCGGCCACCGCTGCGCAGTCGAGTGCTGCATATAATTCGCGCCACTCACGCGTGGGTACGGTTGGCCCTGCGGCCAACCCCAGCATCTCCAGCATGCCGCCGATGATCATTGGATCAGCGGGGAACATCTCACCTAACAGCGTAACTGTTGGCTTGTCGCTGACGCCGGAGCGCGGAGCGGCCACAGGTCCTGCCACGATCTCGCTACGTGCGTATTTCAGCATCGCAGCGGACAGCACATCTTTTGCCTCGGCATGCGTTGGCACACCAAAGCCAGGTACATCAATACCGATCACGCGCACGCCATTAATTTCTTTCGGCAGAATCTGCAGCGGTACGCCAGAGGCAGTCGGTACGCAGAGATTGATCACGACGATCGCATCATACGAATCCGGATTCGCCTGCTCATGTACCGCGTCGCGGATATCTTCAAACAGCTTGCCAGTGACCAGCGTCTCGGAGTTGAACGGCACGTAGCCCACACTGCGGCGCGCACCATAAAAATGTGAGGTAAAGGTCAGGCCGTACACGCAGCAGGCCGAGCCCGACAAGATGGTGGCCGTGCGGCGCATACGTAAACCAACGCGCAATGAACCAAACGCAGGACACATACTCTGCGGCTGATCATGCGGGCCTTTCGGGTAATCGGCGGCGTAGCGATCTAGCACACCGGCTTTGCCTGCAGCGCGTGCCGCTGCCTCCAACTGCTCCTTGCCCGCGTGGCAACCAACGCCGTCACTTTCCAGTGCGGCAGGGTTTTTAACGATTGGGATCACGGTGCGCTGGTCCATGTTTTCAGACCTCGTCGTAGATCACTTCGAGCGATGGCTTGATAACTTCCTCGCGGCCCATCATGTCGGCAGTTGTCGCCGGCTGCAGTACAACATCACGGCCTACGGCGTCTGCCGAGAACAAGCCGAGCAGTTCTTCTTGCGTTAGTGGCTTGGGTCGTACCGGTGGTGCGTCGGCGACGTTTTGTGCCAGCGTGGCGAACAAACTGCCCCATGGACTTTCCGGACGGCCAACGATTTCGTAGCTGGCGCTCTTTCTGCGAATGTCTTCGTTTGCCGGGATTGCCGACAACACCGGGATGCCGGCTCGCGTAGCGAACGCTTGTGCCTCGCCGGTACCGTCATCCTTGTTGATCACCATGCCGGCGACACCCACATTGCCACCGAGCTTGCGGAAGTATTCAACCGCAGAGCAAACGTTGTTGGCGACATAGAGCGATTGCAGGTCATTACTGCCGACCACGATCACCTTCTGGCACATATCGCGTGCGATCGGCAAACCAAAGCCGCCGCACACCACGTCACCCAGAAAATCCAGTAGCACGTAGTCGAAGCCCCAGTCATGGAAGCCGAGTTTTTCGAGCAATTCAAAACCGTGGATGATGCCGCGACCACCGCAGCCACGACCCACCTCAGGGCCGCCAAGCTCCATCGCGTAGACACCATCGCGCTTGAAGCAGACATCACCAATCGCAACCGGCTCGCCAGCTAATTTCTTTTTCGAGGAAGTCTCGATGATGGTCGGGCAAGCGCGACCACCAAACAGCAGCGAGGTGGTATCACTCTTAGGGTCGCAACCGATCAGCAACACCTTCTTACCCTGCTGCGCCATCATGTAAGAGAGATTGGAGAGCGTGAAGCTCTTGCCGATACCGCCCTTGCCGTAGATCGCAATGATCTGAGTTTCTTTCTTGACCTCGCCGGTATGCACCGGGTTCGGCTCGACCGCAGCTTCGGCGCGTAGACGCTCTTTCTGCATGAAGTGTACGGGTGCTGCCTGTTGCTCTGTAGGCTGGCTCATTGCGTTTGTCTCCAGTCGAGAATCATCTTCAAACAGCTTGGGTCGTTGAATGCGGTACGGTAGGCTTCTTCTGCCTGCGCTGGATTACTGCGATGCGTGATTAGTCCCTCCAGCGAGAGCCTTCCGCACTCCACCAGATCGCGCACAGCGATTAATTCAGCAGGCTTCCATTGCGCGGCGACACGAATCCGTACCTCGCGCATGAAAGCTGGCGGGAAAGAAAAACTCATCGGCTCATCGTAAAAACCGGCCAGTACGATTTCTGCGTTCGGTGCTGCACGCGCGATCAATTGATCGAGAATCAGCGGGTCACCGCTTACGTCACAGATGCAGCGGTAGTTCGAACGTGTGTCTTCTTCGGGATCAACCACGCTGTAACCCACTGCGCCTTCGCGCCGTGCAGGGTTGGTCTCCCAGACCACTGGCTTAGAACCACTTTCGACTGCAATCCGAGCCATCATCCGACCGAGTACACCGTGGCCAACAATCAGTTCGGGCTGCGTCGTAGTCGCTGCAGAGAAAGCGTGATAAGCAGTCGCGCCCAGCGCCAGCAAAGTGCCGCGCTCACCTAATGACTCTGAAATTCTTAGTGCCCGTAGCGCCGGTATCACGACACGTGACGCCGCACCACCGAATAAGCCGCGCACTTCGCCGTAGCAAGCCGCACCCGGTACAAACACCATCTCGCCGATCGCGTAGTTGGTGCTCTTGCCTGCCTGCACTACCCGACCAACAGATTCGTAGCCTGGTACCAGCGGGTAGCCCATACCCGGGAAAATCGGCATACGACCCGAGTACAACAACTTTTCGGTACCGGTCGAGATACCCGACCAGCAGGTCTCAACCACCAGATCGTTATCCGTCGGCGTTGCCAACGGCAGCTCACGCAAATGCAGCTGCATCGGTCTTTCAACCACAACCGCCACTGCGTGTTCGCTCATCAATGTCCCCTGGTTTAACTGCATTCGGCGGCTGTCTGGATCAGGCCATCAGAGCAAGCCCGAACCCCACTCCGCCTTGATACCGTATTCTTTCCGTTACATTGTTGTGTGTCAACTTTTATTTACGCTTCTGCGGCCACCCAATCCTCGGGCTAATCACGATTGCTGCAGATTTGCTAACGAGTAGCCACCAACATTCGAACCTGCAGCGGAATACGCGTCGGCACCGCACGAATCGCGCTAAACCCAGCTTGGGTCAGCAGCGCACTCAGCTGCGCGGCAGTGCGGGCACGACCGCGCCCCATCGCCAGCAGGTAGAAACCGAAATAAGCGTCGCCCATGGCCTCAGCGCCCGGGGTACCGGCCATGGGCTCGGCCAGCAGCAAGGTGCCGCCGGGCGGTAGCGCGGCGTGGATAGCGCGCAAGATCGTCAAGGCACGCTGTTCATCATGGTCATGAATCACCCGCACCAAGCTAACGATGTCGAAGCCAGTCGGTAGCGGATCGGACAGGAAATTGCCGCCAATCGCGTTCGCGCGCTGGGCCAAACCGGCGGTGGCAAATCGGGATTTAGCTCGCTCAGCGACGGCTGGCAGATCAAATAGGGTCAGCTGTAAATGCGGTGCGCGTGCGCCGACGCTGCACAAGAAACGACCTTCGCCACCTCCCACATCCAGCAAGCGGTGATGACGGTCGAATGAATAAGCATCGAGGATTTCAGCGGCCACCAGTGGCTGCGACGCCGCCATCAGCTGCGAGTAATTGCCGACATGGTCTGGGGCGAGCTCACCTGCATGCGCAGGCGCGTCATCCGCGGTGTAGGGATAGAAACCGGAGAGCGCCGGGGCTGGCCCCTGCCCACGCAACAAGGCCACCGGATCAGCCAAATCTGAATACAAAGTGTCGTGATGGCGAATCATCGCCAGTACACCTTCATTTTCGACCAGCGGCGCGCCGAGCACGCCCAAGCCATAGCGTGGCTGTCCGCGCTCATCAGTGCCGCGCGACTCGATCAGTCGGAGCGATATGGCGGCGGCCAGCAAACGGTCAGTCGCCTCATTGCTCATCTGACAGTGCAGCGCTAGCTGCGTCAGTGTCATCGGGCCTTGCGCGAGCTTGCGAAACAGATCCAGCTTGACGCAGGCCGACAGCACCTGCGAGTAGACAAACCCAGCGACTAAATCAAATACTTCACGCGTGCGTCGACGCGCGAAGGGTCGGGTCAGCGGAAACGATGAAGCCGCACGATGAAATGCGGCGCTCGCGTACAACCGGTCGCGTAGCGCGAGTAACCGGTCTGTGAAAGAGAGCGTAGCCGCCGCCATTTAAGCGACAACGCGAGTGACGCTAGGCGCGAACTTGCGCACGAGGTCATTCGGCACTAGCCGCTTGGCCTCCATCCGCAATAGCGTGCGCAGCTGCGCCGAGCCACGGCAGGCTGGTATCGAGGCGCTGGCGTGAGCAATCAACTGATCAAACAACTGAACCGCGCCGGTCAAACCTAATTCAGCGGCAGAACTGGGACGACCGTGCGTCGCGTCTTGCCCGGCTGGCTTGCCCAGCATCTCGGCATCACAAGCGACATCGCGAATATCATCCGCCACCTGATAGGCCTCACCCAGCAACTCGCCAAGCGCACGCCAGGGGTTTGCGTCAGTACCTGCGGCCTGCGCACCTGCAGCGGTAGCGGCAACGAACAACGCACCCGTCTTGGCTCGCTGATATTCGGTCAATGAAACGCGAGGCTCGCACTCCCAAGCCTGGCCGGCGATGATGCCGGAGGGCGCTCCTACTGCCGTCGACAGTGTTGAAATCATTGGAATCAGCCGCTGCGGCTGGATCGCGCCAGCATGCGCCAGCGACTGGAACGCCGCCACAATCAATGCATCACCCGCTAGCACTGCCAGACGCTCGCCATGCGCAGCGAATACCGATGGCCGCCCACGCCGCGTCAGCGCGTTATCGAAACAAGGAAGATCGTCGTGGACCAGCGAGGCGCAGTGCATCAGCTCGATAGCAGCGCCACCAGCAGCGGCCAGGTTCAGATCCTCGGCGCCACAAGCCTGGGCCACCGCGAGGGTCAAGTGCGGACGGATACGAGCGCCACCGGGAAACACCGCATCGCGCATGGCAGCCGCCAACAGCGGCGGACCCTCGGGGCCCTGCTGAAGGGCGAGCGCAGCCTCTAATGCCGCCTCAATCCGTTCCGTGTTTTCCATGGCGTCTCCGTAGTGACCGGCCGGTTCTGGCCATGGGTGTAAGTTATTTGCGTCACATAAATATGTCAAGTTTTATTGACAGTTTTCTGTGTCAGTAGCCGCTCTGACCAGGCGGCTGGCGCGCTGCCTCAAGCGCCGGAATTCGATTGGCCGATTAAAAAAGACCACACCTCAGTCGGTAGGGTCGCTTGGGTCGGTATGGTGGGCCTGCTGCTCGCGCTCCTGCTGCCGCTTGCGGCGCTCTTTGTTCACCTCACGGATCTGCCAAATACCGAAGGCAATGGGCACCAGTCCGAACAACAGCATTTCGGCCAGCAAGGCCGCTACTTCGGTTTTCATGCAGCCCCCACGGTTTGCATCACCTCAACCAACAAGTCCACGCACTGTCGTGGGCTTTCTTCATGCGCCAAGTGGCCAAGCATGGGCCACAGGACGCGCTTGGCTTGCGGCAGCCGCTTGGCGACCAGCGCTGCCTGTTGCGGAGGAACCGTTAAATCATTTTCAGCCGCGACTAGCCATACCGGTAGCGACAGCTTGGGTAGCTCGGGCTCGAGCTTATCGAGATCCCAGTGCGCCATCATCGCCAATGCAGAGCGCACATGATCGGGGCTCTGCATCAAGCGTTGATACAACCGCATGCCGGTAGCATCGATCACCGAGCCCGTGCTGCGCATCAGTCGTTGAATCACGATCGGATCCTTCGCTTGCCAGGCAAAAAATTTCGCGGTCAATGAACCAGTGGCCATCAAGCGCGCCAGCGGTGAAAAAATCGCCCCTGCCATGCCACCGAACCCAATAAATGCGCCGTTCAGACTGACCAGTGCAGCGGGTCGTACGCTGCCATCAAGCACCATACGCGCGGCAACAGCCGCACCGGCGGAATGACCCACTACGATCGTGGGCGACAGCTGCATGTGCTGCATCAGAGTAGCAACCCGCTGCGCCATACCGGTGAGTGATTGTCCCGAGGCCGGCATCGGCATCTGACTGAATGCATGACCGGGAAGGTCTATCGCGATGACTCTGGAATGCTGTGAGAGAAGCGGCGCGACATCACGCCATGAGTGGGTTGCCGAGGCAGTACCGTGCAGCAGCAGCACTAGCGGCGCATCACGCCGGGTGGAAGGAAATTCCTGCACATGCCACAGCAGCCCTGCGGCGCTAATGAACCGACTGTTTGTGCGATTGGGCCAGTCGAGCCCGTCGACCTGCCAGTCCAAACGATCACCCAAAGGCGCGCGGCTCTGTGCCTGTGGCAAGCCGCACAGTCTGCGCCAGCTGCGCAGAGCCAGCGTGCGGCAAGGGCAGATAACGTGCACGCATCGCGCGCGCCAGCGTCGCCGCCTCCTGCTGCGGCTTGGGTGAGGTGTCAATCAAGAGCACCGGCACTTGCACCTGCGCCAATTGCTGCGCTGATTGCATGGCTTCTTGTTGTGCACGCTCACGACCACCGCTACCGTCGAGCGCGACATTAGCGCGACCATCGGTCAGCAACACCACCAAAGGTGACTGTCCGCGACGCGCGAGTGAATCGACCAGCGATGCGGTGACCTCCAAGGCACTTGCTAAAGGCGTGCCGCCACCGCCCGGCAATCCGGAGAGCCTTCGTCTCGCTGCGGTCAGCGAGCGGGTTGGTGGTAGCAGTAACTCGGCAGAGCGACCACGAAACGCGACCAGTGCAACTTGATCACGTCGCACATAGCACTCAGCAAGCAGCATCTCAATAGCGCCTTTAACCTCGGATAGTCGGTGCATAGCTGAAGAACCAGAGGCATCAACAACGAACACCGTTACGCTAGCGCTGCGTTGACGAATTCGCGTGACATGAAAATCTTCCGCACGCACCAGTACCCTCGCCTTCGCAACTGCCTCGCCACTTACTGCGCGCCGCAATCGTTGCCAAGGCGCCGCAGCACGAAGGGTATCCACCAAGTGCAGTCGTCGTCCGCGTAAATTGTTAGCTCGGCGTGAACCAATCGGTCGGCCATGAGCGCCGGCATCGCTATACGCGCCCGATTTACCGCTCATGCGCACAGGCTTGATACCTGAGATTAGCGCTGCTAATAAATTCGCAGGTATCGCAGCTTGCGCCGCATCCAGCACACGATCTTCCATGGCCTGTTGCTGCGAGAGCGGGCTCGGTGAATCATTTTCTGCGGGAGACTGCTGCGGTTCGGGTTGTGCGTCATCGCCCTCGGTATCGTCATCCTCATGCGGTAGCTGGGTCGCACGTGGCGCCAATACTAACGAGGCGGCAATCTGCGCATCATCATCGGTACAGCAGTCGTTATCATCAAACGCCGCACTGGCGCGCGCTGCACACAGCGCCAGCGAACAAGCGCGTAAGGAACTAACACCGAGTGCCATCGCGACTGAGCATAAAGCATCAATCATCGCTTCCGGCATCTCGATTTTTTCTAGCCGCTCACGCGCATCAGCAATCTCCTCTGCGGAGGCCATGGCGGTATTGATAAAGCGTGGTGAGATAGCGCGTAGATCAATATCGAAGGCCATTCGATCACACAAGGCCTCTGGCAAGCCATCATCCTCGGGGGTGGCTTCATCCAACGCGACCACACCAAACTGGGTGCTGCTCTGCTGGCGGATACCATCGCGCTCGACCACCACCTGCGCGTTATCCATGGCTTGTGTGATGCGCGCTGCAGTCGCACGCGAGACGCGCTCGGCCATGCTGAGTACCAGCACACCGCCATCGACACTGGCCAGCAAACCGGATTGCGATATCGGACGACCCGCCGATAAGGTTGCGG
>JAIXQK010000036.1 GCA_027485795.1 Oxalobacteraceae bacterium | reverse complement strand
GTTATGGACATTCATGAGTATCAGGCCAAATCGCTGCTGTCAGGCTTTGGCGTCAGCGTGCCGCCGGGCGGTGTTGCTTACAGCTCGGATCAGGCGGTGTATGTCGCCACCGAATTGGGCGGGGCACATTGGGCAATCAAGGCACAGATTCATTCGGGCGGACGTGGTAAAGCCGGTGGCGTGAAGCTCTGCCGCACTTATCACGAAGTCGCGGCCGCCGCGCAAGCGATGTTGGGCGCCAGGCTGGTGACCAACCAAACCGGGCCTGAGGGCAAGGTGGTGCATCGTTTGTATGTGGAGAAGGCCACTGCGTATGAGCGTGAGCTGTATTTGGGCTTTGTGCTGGACCGCAAGATCGAGCGTATCCGTGTGATCGCCTCGGTCGAGGGTGGTATGGAGATCGAAGAGATCGCCAAGGAAAGACCCGAATCCATTCTGCAGGTGGAGGTAGAGCCTGCGGTCGGTATGCAGCCGTTTCAGGCACGCCAGCTGGCGTTTGGTCTTGGGTTGAATCTGAAACAAGTCTCGCAAGCAGTAACGATTATCTTGGGTTGCTATCGCGCGTTTCGTGATCTCGACGCCACTATGGTGGAGATTAATCCGCTGGTCGTGACCAAGGATGATCAAGTGATTGCGCTCGACGCAAAAATGTCGTTCGACGATAACGCTTTGTTCCGTCGCCCGCAGGTGACTGAGATGCGCGACCCGGCCGAAGAAGATCCACGCGAAGCGCGCGCCGCTGAATTTGGTTTGAACTATGTTGGCCTTGAGGGCGATATCGGCTGCATCATCAATGGCGCTGGTCTTGCCATGGCCACTATGGACAACATCAAGTATTGCGGTGGTGAGCCCGCTAACTTCCTTGACGTGGGTGGTGGTGCTTCACCCGAACGCGTTGCTGCAGCCTTCAATCTGGTGCTGACTGATCAAAACGTGAAATGCATCTTGGTAAATATTTTTGCCGGTATTAATCGTTGTGATTGGGTGGCGCAGGGTGTCGTACAAGCGGCTAAAGATTTACGGGTGCCGCTGGTCGTTCGTTTGGCGGGTACCAATGTAGAAGAGGGGCAGAAAATTATTCGTGAATGCGGCTTACCGATCGTAACTGCTGATTCGCTGATGGAAGCCTGTGAAAAATCGGTCAAGCTCGCCCGCGGCGAGCAGGTCACCTGATCCTGCAAACGAGGGAGATTGAGCAAATGAGTATTTTGATCGACGAAACAACACGCGTTATCGTACAGGGCTTCACTGGCGACAAGGCCACCTTTCACGCCAACGAGATGATTCAATACGGCACCAATGTGGTTGGTGGTGTCACACCGGGTAAAGGCGGCAAGATTCACCTCGAGCGCCCGGTATTCAACACTGTACAAGAGGCTGTCAAAGCAACGGGTGCGCAGGCGAGTTTGGCCTTTGTGCCGCCGCCGTATGCAGCGGATGCATTGATGGAAGCGGCAGATGCCGGTCTCGATCTGGTATGCATCATCACCGACGGTATTCCTGCGCAAGACATGATGCGCGTGAAGCGCTACCTGCGTCGCTACCAAAAAGAAAAACGCACCACTATTGTCGGCCCCAACTGCGCCGGCATTATCAGCGCAGGCAAAGCTATGCTCGGCATCATGCCGGGACATATTTATATTCGCGGCAATGTCGGTATCGTCTCGCGCTCCGGCACACTGGGTTATGAAGCAGCAGCTCAGATGAAGGCACTTGGTATTGGTGTCACGACGAGTGTCGGTATCGGTGGTGACCCGATTAACGGTAGCTCGTTCCTTGATCACATGGCACGTTTCCAGGATGACCCTGAAACCGAGGTCGTGGTGATGATCGGTGAGATCGGTGGTCCGCAAGAGGCTGAAGCAGCTAAGTGGGTCAAAGAGAACATGACCAAGCCAGTGGTGGGTTATGTCGCTGGTCTGACAGCACCGAAAGGTCGTCGTATGGGTCATGCCGGTGCGATTATTTCGGGTGAGGGTGATACCGCACTCGAGAAGTCCGAGATCATGGCTTCGTACGGATTGTTCGTCTCGCCGAGTGCATCCGAGCTTGGTATCACGGTCCAAAAAGCACTTGCCACTATCGGTAAGTAAGAGAGCCCAAAGTGAATGATATGGTGATCCCCGGCATCGCAGAAACAGTGGAGTTGTCACCGCTGGCGAGTGATGGTTTCTCACGCGCGACTCTGTTGCGTGAGTTGTACCTCGCTGTATTCCAGCGCCTGCAACCGGAGCTAGTTCCTTTGATTGAGGGGAGCCAATCATTCGCGGGTATCAGCCCGGGCTTGCTCAGCAAAGCACTTCGTGCGCAGGGTATGTGGTTTCAACTGCTGGCGATCGCAGAGCAAAATCGCGATATGCGGAATCGTCGTTTTATCGAGACGGATCACGGTATTGATAATGTGCCGGGTACGTTCGCGCATACTTTCAAGCAGTTGCGTGAGCGGGGCATCAAGGCCGAGCAGGTCCAAAAAGCTTTGGATGACTTGCGTATTCGGCCAACCATTACCGCACACCCCACCGAGGCGAAGCGGGTCACGGTACTGGAGTGTTATCGCCGTATTTATCTCAAGCTGCACGAGCTGGAATCCAACCACTGGACACCCCGTGAGCGAGAGCAATTGCAGCAAGCGATGTGTACCGAGATCGAGTTGCTATGGATGACTGGCGAGCTAAAACTCGAAAAGCCGACCGTCGAGCAGGAGGTGGCCTGGAGTTTGTATTTTTTCCAGGAGAATTTGTTCGACGTTGTTCCACAGGTGATGGCAAAAATCGAAACTGAGTTTCGGCGTCATTTTCCTGAGCATGAACTTGAGACACCGGCACTGATCAGTTTTGGCTCATGGGTCGGTGGTGATCGGGATGGTAATCCCTATGTCACCAGTGAAGTCACGCGTCGCTCATTATGGGAAACTCGTGAAGCCGTCTTGCGACGTTATATCGATCGTGTCTCTTCACTCATTCGCGTACTGAGTATTTCCGAGCGCTCGCTAAGCATTCCCAAGACCTTTGTGGGCTATGTCACCGAGTGTCTCGACAGAATGCCTGCTGCACGTAATCTGGCAGAGCGTAACCCCGGCGAGATCTTCCGTCAGTTTCTGGGTTACATCCGACTCAAGCTGATGACGACGCTGGAAGACTCAGCCAACCGCCAGCTACCTGACTCGGACTCAGGTTATCGGTCGGCGGATGCGCTGATTCACGATGTTGAGTTCATGTATACCGCGTTGCGTGAAGCGGGCGTGGCGAGTATTGCTGATTCGTTGCTGCTGCCGTTGTTGCGCGAAGTGGGGATATTCCGTTTTTCTACGGTGCGTCTCGATATTCGCGAGAACACGATACGCATTAATCAGACGCTCGCCGAGCTGTATCGACGCAGCCAAGGTGCCGATGCGCCTGCATCTGATTCCGAGGAATGGAAACGCTGGATTCTCAATGAGTTGTCGACGCCACGCGGTGTAGCACGCAAAGATTCGGATTTGTCTCCAGAGACACGCGAAACCCTCAACACCTTCCGTGTGATTGCTGAGCTGCGTCAGACCATCGATCGCGAGGCATTTGGTGCCTTGATCTTGTCTATGACCCACAGTGCCACCGATGTGCTTGGCGTGTATTTATTAGCTAAAGAAGCGGGTCTGTTCACAGATAGCGCTGGTATGGAGGGTTGCACGCTACCGGTAGTGCCGCTATTGGAAACGATTCCTGACCTGCGTCGCGCACCAACGATTTTGCGTGAATTACTCTCCGTCCCCGTCGTACAGCGCAGTTTGGCACGCCAGCGCAAAGTACAAGAGGTGATGGTCGGTTACTCCGACTCCAATAAAGACGGTGGCTACTTCGCTGCGAATTGGGAATTAGCCAAAGCGCAGCGGCAGATGGTGCGTGTCGGTCAAGAGTTTGGTGTCTCGATTAGTTTTTTCCATGGACGTGGTGGCTCGGTGAGCCGTGGCGGTGTGCCGACCAGTCGTGCGATCGAGGCGACGCCCGCGGGCACTATTCGTGGCATGTTCCGCCTGACGGATCAGGGTGAAGTGGTATCGCTCAAATACGCCAACCGTGGCACGGCGCTATTCCAAACCGAATTGCTTGGCGCTTCAGTGCTTAATCATGTACTGCTGTCGCAGCAAGCGGCCGAGAAACTACCGCTGCATGAGTATGAAGAGGCGATGGAGGCTTTATCGGGTACCTCCTGGACGGCGTATCGCAAGTTGATGGAGCGCCCGGATATGCTGGCTTATCTTCAGGGCTCGTCGCCGCTTGAAGAGCTATCCATGCTGAACATCGGCTCGCGTCCTGCACGTCGTACGCAGGCACAGACTCTGGCCGACCTGCGCGCGATTCCCTGGGTGTTTGCCTGGACTCAGAACCGGCACATGGTGACCAGTTGGTATGGCGTAGGTTCGGGAATCCGCGCTTTCCTCGATGTGCGCGGGCAACGCGGACTCGAGCTGCTGCAGCGTATGTTTAAAGAATATCCCTTGTTCCGAATCGTAATGGATGAGGTAGAGCGCGCGCTGTGCCAAGTTGATCTCGACATCGCGCGCGAGTATGCGAATCTAGTTCCGGAGCAAAGCACACGCGAAGAAATTTTCCAACAGATCGTGCACGAGTATCAGTTAACGGCCGAGATGCTGAAATCCGTTTCAGGTGAGACGGTGCTCGGCGAGCGCTTCCCGCAATTCATGCGGCGCTTGTCGCGTCGGCTAGAGACACTGAATCATGTCAGCCGCGAACAGGTGCAACTATTGCGTCAGCTGCGCGAAGGACAGGGCGGCAGCGAAGTACGCGAGGCATTACTGACCTCAATCAACTGCGCCGCAGCTGGTCTCGGCTGGACAGGATAATTAACCAAGGAGGTGTCATGAGTTTCACCATTATTGAGCAGGCGACTGCACGGCTACATCGCTCTGAACTGGCGGTGCCGGGTTCGAATCCGGCCATGTTCGAGAAAGCCGCCAACTCAGCAGCAGATATTGTTTTCCTCGACGTTGAAGATGCCGTTGCGCCGGATGACAAGGCGCAGGCCCGCAAGAACATCATCCAAGGTCTGAATGACATCGACTGGGGTCGCAAGACCATGATGGTGCGTATCAATGGTCTGGACACGCACTACATGTATCGCGACGTTGTTGATATCGTCGAGGCCTGTCCGCGCCTCGATATGATCCTGATTCCGAAGGTTGGCACTGCGGCTGATGTCTATGCTATCGATATGATGGTGACGCAAATTGAAACCGCGATGGGCCGCACCAAGCGCATTGGCTTTGAAGTATTGATTGAGACCGCACTCGGTATGGCCAATGTCGAAGCTATCGCGCAATCCAGCAAACGTCTGGAAGCAATGTCATTTGGTGTGGCTGACTATGCTGCATCGACACGTGCGCGTACGACCGTGATTGGTGGCGTCAACAAAGATTCTGGCGTGCTGACTGATCGTGACGCTGATGGTAATCGCGAATACTTCTGGACCGACCCCTGGCATGCAGCGCAAACGCGCATGATGGTGGCATGCCGTGCTTACGGCCTGCGCCCGATTGACGGTCCGTTTGGTGATTTCAGTGATACAGATGGTTATCTGGCGGCGGCGAATCGCGCTGCAGTGTTGGGTTACGAGGGTAAGTGGGCGATTCACCCATCACAGATCGAATTGGCGAATCAGGTCTACACACCTTCCGAGGCAGAAGTCACGCGCGCCCGACGCATCATGCAAGCGATGGACGAGGCAGCCAAAGCCGGCAAGGGCGCCGTCAGTCTGGATGGCCGCATGATCGACATCGCCAGTATCCGCATGGCCGAAGCACTACTTGCCAAGGCAGATCAGATTGGCGGGCAGGCCAAGTGAATCAGGGCGCGTAGCTAGTTTATGTTGTTCCGAGTGGTGGCAGCCGAGTCTTGATGATCGGCTGTATTTCTTTGAAAAATGCCAATATTGAAGCGCTACAAGCCAGTGGGCTAGGCTCGACACCATCAACCAAAAGAAACTGAGCAAGCATTCTTGAAAAAATTCTTTGGCGGTTCCCGGTAGCCGAAGTAGAGTTCGCTTAGGTAGTCACTCGAAAACTTGGTCAGGGAAAGTCCATGAAGTTCCAAGCACTAGAAGCGTATCTGGAGCGATTGCAACTTAGAAAACAGGGGGATGAGAAACTCTGGGTGGATGAGTTTGGTCGGGTCCAGGGACGATTTCGGAATAGCTCCCTGACCAGCGTCTTTCAGGCAATCATTGGTCTAGGCGATAGAAAACTATTCGGTTTTGAAGCGTTCGCCCATTCGGACAGCACGACCGACAGTGGCCTATCCATATGGCAGCTGCTGATGAACGGTGCGACGGATGATGAATCGGTTGAGTTAGACCGATTGGCACGAACGATTCACGTCATTAACTTTTTCAGGCAGCAAGCTCAAGAAGGCTACAGTGTCCTTATCGATGTCCATGATCGTCTGCTTACGGCAATTGGCAGTAATCATGGTATGGCATTTCGCCGCATCATCAGCAGCCTTGGGTTACCTCAGGAAAAAATCATTCTTCAGCTGCCGGCTGTCACAAGCAGTCAGAGTTGGGCTCTTGCTCAGGTGGTTGATAACTACAAGTTGAATGGATTTTCCGTGGCCACTCGCGCAACAAGCATCGAAGAAGCTATTTTTCAAATCAATTTGATGCGGCCCACCGTGATTCGAATCGACATTACACGAATTGGCAATGGAGAAAAGCTAGCTGATTTGATCAATGTGGCAGCAACACATTTTGTGAAGATTGTTTTTTCGCGAGTCGAGGATCGTCACGAGCTGTCTTTGCTAACTGATGCGGCTGCTCAGACAAAATTTGATAGTCACCATCTTTTCGTTCAAGGGCCAATCGTATCAGAGCCAAAACCAGACTTGTCGGTTGTTGGCGATAGGGTAGCGAATGTATTTGATCATGAGCAGGGGTAAGGTAAGAGCCACATCCCCGAGCACAATTGATTTTTATGTTTGATATCTTCAGTTCCTGAGTCTTTAATTCATAAAGAAAGCCCGTCGATTCGACGGGCTTTTTATTTGTTGCTGCAAAACCGCTTATTTGTTCGGCTGTGGTGTAATCCGTAGATAAGGCTTCGGTGCACGGAACCCCTTGGGATATTTCTGCTTGATCAAGTCCGCATCCTGTACGGTGAGCGGGATGATCACATCATCGCCATCTTTCCAGTTGCCGGGTGTCGCTACCGTGTAGCTGTCGGTCAGTTGCAGCGCATCGATTACCCGTAACACCTCATCGAAGTTCCTGCCAGTGCTCATCGGGTAGGTGATGGTTAGCCTGATTTTTTTCTTCGGGTCGATGACAAATAAGGAGCGAACCGTAGCGGTCTCCGACTGGTTCGGATGGATCATGTCATACAGCGTAGACACCTTGCGGTCGGCATCCGCGATGATCGGGAAGCCAACGACGGTCTGCTGGGTTTCTTCGATATCCGAAATCCAGGTACGGTGCTTGTCAGCAGGATCGACCGACAGAGCGACTGCCTTGACATTACGTTTGTCAAACTCTGGCTTCAGCTTCGCGGTGAGGCCTAGCTCGGTGGTGCACACCGGGGTGAAGTCGGCGGGGTGCGAAAACAGAATGACCCATGAATCGCCTGCCCATTCGTGGAATTTGATCCGCCCGATCGATGAATCTTGCTCAAAGTCTGGCGCGATATCACCAAGATGCAATCCCATTATCACTCCTTCGTGTAAAGTTTATCCGCATAGGATAAGGTAACCGGTCACACACTCAAAAGATAGAATCCTTGTTAGTTCATGACTTGTAGCTATGCACCAAGCAGGTTTTTCTTCGTTTTGCTTGCCGCCGGCCATTAATGTGCCGGCGGTTAATTGAACGGATTACTTGTACGAGCACTTTGCGAACGAGGCGATGAACACACCATCGTTCTGTGCGTATTTGGCATCGTAGCTACAAGTGCCGGTCATCCCAGCATATTTGCCTGTCAAACCTCTTACCGTCTGAGCACCAGCACCGGGCTGGCCCAAAAGGCCCTTGCGCTTAAAGGTGGTGGCGAAGGTATCGCCTGCACTATCTTTCGCTATGCAATTGCCATCGACATTCGATTCTTTGTTCACGGTATTGTTGATGCCGACACAACTAAGGGCAATCACATCACCGGCCTTGAACAATTCATGCGTAGACTTATTGATCACCATGACCAATTTGAAGTTCACTACCGAATAGCTATCTTCCCCTATCTTGACTTCAACACGATTGAGCTGACCGGTTGATACGCTCTCGGTATCGCCAGCTGCGGCGAATACGGAAGGCGTGGCAATCACGGCTGCCACAGCAACTGCTGCAAGAATATTCTTCTTCATTTTGCTTGCTCCCATGAGTAGTTAAATAGTGCTGGATCGTGGGACACCTTGATCGACCCAAAACCTAGCCTAATTGTGCGAGCTGACAAGTTCATTACGAATTCAAATGTACGCGCGTCAGGCATTTATGCGAAACCTTATTTCTTTTTTGAAAATCCTGCGCTTATGTCCGTAGTCTGAATACGTTTGCAGATTCAGGGCTTCGTGATAAATTTGTTTCCGGTTGTCATAGTTCCGGAGGTACTTCGGACGTGTTGCCGAGTTGGCAAATTGCCAGCTTTCGCATTAAAAACAAAAATAGATGTCCGCTGGCGATTCGCCACCAAGACGGCGTCGTTAGCAGGGCGGTAGGGGGGAGATTGCTGGTTGCTGATGCCTCGGCGTGGCCGTCGATGACTGCCCGCATCCTATTCGCTAGGCCTTACAGGTCGGTGGCGGCTTTGTTTCGCCGAAGCCTGCAAGCTGTATTTCCCTACGCTGCTTATCGTGCGCTTGAGCTAATCAAGCAGCTACTACTTTCGATTGCCATCCTCGGCGTAGTTCTATTCGCCGCGCTGCAACCCGCGCAGGCAGCCTTATTAAATCGCGACGATATTGACAAGCTGCTTGATGGACAGTTCATGGTCGGTGAGGTGCAGGCCGATATGCCGGTCTATCCCTTGTTTGCCAAGGGCAGCGATAGCGGCGGTAAGCCGGAATTGAAGGGTTACGCATTCGAGTCGCTCGATTTCGAGCCGATACGTGGCTATAGCGGTAAACCGATTGATGTACTAGTGGCGATGGATTTGACCGGTGCTTTTATCGATCTGCGACTGATCGACCATAAAGAACCTTTCTTTAATAACCCAACCGGTACCAAGCGCCTAGGCGTATTCACTGCACAGTACACCGATCTGACTTTGCAGCACACGGTTCGGATTCATGATTACCGCTCACAGACACGACGTGATGATCAATCGGCTGATTTACAGGGTGTGAATCACGGCACCGTCACCACCAAAGCAATTGATCGTTCGATATTTGGCGCAGCGGCTAAAGTGGCAGTCGCTAAGCTAGATGCCAGTATCGCGGCAAGTGCTGCCGCGCGCCGCCGCAGTACACGCGAGAGCTTTCAACCGCTGACTTGGGATGAATTGTTGTGGCGCGGCATGGTGCAAACCACAATCATTACGCCGGCAGATATTCGCAAGGCATACAGTGATATCAAGGAACCGGGCGGCGGCAAACTGGAAGGCGTGGCGGATAACGAGCCGGCATTGGTACTGCACACCGCCTTGCTTGGTATCCCCTCGATTGGTCGCAATCTGCTTGATGGTGAGGGCTGGCGTTATCTCAATACCAGCCGTCGTAAATCGCAGGCACTACTGATCACCGAAAGCGGACCGCTGACGAATTTCGCCACTGGTGCGCCGCGCCAGATACCTGCTGCGCGTAGTACGGGCGACCCACGTTTGGCCGATCAAGTCGCCGACATGCCGCTCGCTGTGCCCTCTGAGCAAACCGTCCATGCACTGCGTGTACCCGATGACGCGCCGTTCATAGTGCGTCAGAACGGCAAGCCACTCAAGTTCAGCATCATCCCGTACGACAAGCGGCTCAAGATGCCCGGCTATCCAGAAAATACTAAGGCGTATTTTCTGGTGATTGATAAGGCGACGCCACTCGACCCCGAGCTACCGATTGATCTTTCATTCAAATTAGGTCGGCGCTTTGGTACCAATCAGATTCTGAATAAGGTCGAGCAACGTGAATTTCCGATTGCTTATGATTTTTACGGCTGGCGTGCCCAGTTTTATGATGCACTGGATACTGACCTTAGCTCGATTGACTGGATCCGTATTTGGTTGAATCGTTGGATTGAGGTGTTAGTGCTGGTGGCAGGGTTAACGGTGCTGACCTTCGCTTTGGTCCGGCAGCAGCGCACCAGTGCCACGTCGCGCCGTTTGCAGATTTTCCGTGTGGCGTATTTAATCTTCACACTCGGCTTCATTGGCTGGACCGCACAGGGCCAACTCACCATCATCAATATCACCGCTGCACTCGAGTCGCTGCGCGGTGGGGGAGATTTGAGCTTTCTGTTGAGCGATCCGATGAGTGTGATTTTATGGCTATTCACCGGCGTCACTTTGTTTGTGTGGGGCAGAGCGACTTTCTGCGGCTGGTTGTGTCCATTTGGAGCGCTGCAAGAATTAATCAGCCTGATTGCGAATCGTATCGGCGTGCATCAGCGGCGTTTACGCGCGGCCTTGGATGCCAGACTTAAGCTCATTAAATACGTCGTGCTAGCGACGATCATCGGCTCGATTTTTGTTGCGCCATCCTTCTCGGAGATGGCCGTCAAGGTAGAGCCATTCGAGACCGCAATTAGTTTTCATTTTGTGCGTGACTGGCCGTATATCCTGTGGGCGGTGATTTGTCTGGCATTCGGGTTATTCCTGTACCGGGGCTACTGCCGCTATATTTGCCCGCTGGGTGCGGCGCTGGCCGCGGTGAATTTTCTGCAACGTTGGTCCTGGATACCGCGGCGCGATGCTTGCGGTACCCCTTGTCAGTCATGCCGCCATCGCTGCGAATATCAAGCAATTGCGCCCTCTGGCCAGATTCAATATAGCGAGTGTTTTCAGTGCCTTGACTGCGTCTCTATCTATCAGGATGATCAGCGCTGTTTACCACTGATTCAAGAGCGTAAACGCGAACATCGCGTGATACCAATGCAGTTAAAGATGGAGTCATGATGAAGCGACGTCAGTGTTTGGTATGGGGTTGGGGTTTGCTGGGTGTTGGACTGTCGAATAGCTTACTGGCACAGGCTTGGGCGGCAGATCGCGCAGCGTCTGCCGGCAAGCTGGTTTGGCGCGAGCGCGCACTGCTGGGTTTTGGTACCACGCTGTGGATAAAAGCCGCGCATGAAAATGCCGACCAGTTGGAAGCTGCGCTGAGTGCTGCAGTAAAAGCGATTCGACAGGTAGAGCGGCAAATGAGCCTGTTTGATGCAGACAGCGCGATTAGTCGTCTGAATCGATCGGGCAAGCTTGAGCATGCCGACCGAGATCTGCTCTCGGTACTAAGGCTTTCTCAATATATTGGTCAACAAAGTGCAGGTAGCTTCGACATCAGCATGCAACCGCTCTGGCAGGTATGGTCGCAGGCGACCGAAGCACAACGTTTGCCATCAGCTAAAGAAGTAGCGCATGCACAGCGTCTGGTGAACTTGCGCGCGCTGGAGCTAACGTCGACATCGATACGTTTGAACGCGCGGGGTTCTGCGCTATCGCTAAATGGCGTGGCTCAGGGCTATGCGTCGGATATTGCGCGCGAGGCGCTACGTAAGCAGGGTATTCGGCACGCACTGATTGATAGTGGTGAGACCAGTGTCTTGGGTCAGGCACCAAATGCATTGCCATGGCGGCTGAAGATTGAAGATGCTGTTGCCAATCCTGGAAAGCCGGATCAGGTGCGGGCTGGCCATGGCCCGGTGCTGCAAACCGATGGGCGCGCAATGGCGACATCGTCAGATGCCCATACGGTATTTAGTACAGATCGTCGTCATCACCATATCCTTGATCCGCGCACCGGGTACTCGCCGCAGCACTGGTCTTCCGTGACGGTGTTGGCGTCCAGCTGTGCCTACGCTGATGCATTGACCAAAGTGTTTTTCATGCTGCCGCCTTCGCGTATTGATGCCGAATGCCGGCGTTGGGGTGTTGATGTGGTTCTGCAAGATAAGGCAGGTAAGTGGACGACGAGCGCGGGTGCCTCATCGCTACTACATCATGGATAAGCAGGGAGTGATGGCGGGTAGCGAATTGTTACCTTGTTTTTGTTTTTGTCTGAAAGTGAAACTGAATGATGAAGTTACTATTCAAACATAATCTTGCAGCCGCAGTTGTCGGCTTTTCCGCAGCCATAGCACTGAGCGCACCGTCGCTGGCCGAAGGCCTAACGCCGGGTAGTGTGTTTACCGATTGTGATTATTGTCCCGAGATGGTGGTTCTGCCCGCCGGTGAGTTCGTACAGGGCTCCGATAAAGTCGAGAGCGGCCATGTCGATGAAAAGCCGCAACGCACCGTGAAGTTCGAGCGTCCCTTTGCGGTGTCTAAATATGAGGCCACTTTTGCGCAATGGGATGCTTGCGTGGCCGATGGAAAATGTCCCAAGGCGGATGATGCTGGTTTCAGTCGCGGTAAGTTCCCGGCGGTGAACATCGCCTGGCCGGAAGCGAAAGCCTATGCCGACTGGTTGGCCGCGAAGACAGGTAAGCCGTATCGCCTGATCTCTGAATCCGAGTTTGAATATGCTGCACGAGGTGGTACGAAGACCGCCTGGTTCTGGGGTGGCAACGATGCCAAGACCAAAACATGCGAGTACGCCAACTTACATGATGAAGTTGGCAAGCAGGCCCATCCGAATTATGTCTGGTCGCATGTGTTGTGCAGTGATGGCGCAGCCGAGAATATCGAGGTTGGCAAGTACAAACCCAACGCCTTTGGCCTGCACGACATGCTCGGTAATGTCCGTGAATGGGTCGCCGATTGCCACATCATTGGCTATGCCGGTGCACCAACCGATGGCTCGGTTCGCAAGCATGAAGGCGCTTGTGAGAAGCGCGTCGTGCGTGGTGGAGCGTGGCTGGACGGCCCATCGACCGCGCGATCTGCCTATCGCTATTCCGAGGTTGAGAATATGCGCAACTATCAGACGGGTTTTCGATTGGCGCGTGATCTGTAGTGCGCAACTGGTGCGCTGACACGTCATGCTCCCATTAGTACCTCTTGTATGCCTTCACTTCACAAGCTCGCGGCCCATCAATTGTTGGCAATGTATCGCGCGGGTACCTTATCGCCTGTTGAGGTCACTAACGCTGTAATCGAGCACATTGAGCGGCTGAATGGCAGCATCAAGGCATTTTGTCTGGTGGATGCGGAACGCGCACTCGACAGTGCCCGGCTAAGTGAGCAACGCTGGCAAGCGCATCGTCAAAGTGATGCAGTGGTGGGAGGATTAGAGGGCGTTCCGGTCTCAATCAAGGACCTGATCCTTACCCGTGGCTGGCCTACCCTGCGAGGTAGCCGCACGGTAGATCCATCTCAGTCTTGGGATGTTGATGCGCCGGTGACAGCGCGGCTGCGCGAAGCAGGCGCTGTGCTTCTGGGTAAAACCACGACACCTGAGTTCGGATGTAAAGCTGAGACGAACTCGCCGCTGCATGGCATCACACGCAATCCATGGAACTTGTCATGTACCACCGGTGGTTCTTCAGGTGGTGCAGCCGCTGCAGTGGCAGCGGGGATGGGGCCGCTAGCAGTTGGTACCGATGGCGCCGGCAGCGTACGTATACCTGCGGCGTTTTGTGGCAATGTGGGGATGAAACCTAGTTTTGGGCGTGTGCCCGCTTATCCACTTTCGCCATTCGGGACAGTGGCGCATCTTGGGCCCCACACGATGAGTGTAATCGATTGCGCCTTGATGCTGAATGTGATGAAGCAGCCCGATGCGCGCGACTGGTTTTCATTACCGTTTGATTCGACTGATTACACCGCGAATCTAGATCAGGGCATACGCGGTATTCGTATCGCTTATTCACCGACGCTGGGTTATGCCAAGGTCGATCCTGAAGTGGCGCAGAAAGTGGATGATGCAGTGCATGTGTTGCAGGATCTTGGCGCCAAGGTAGAGCAGTGCGACCCGGGATTTACTGATCCCATTGATATCAGCGTTGGGCTCTGGTTCTCGGTAGTTCATCAGTTATGGGCTGCGATGTCACCCGAACAGCAGGCATTAACTGATCCGGATTTTCAGGCGCAGGCAGCGCAGGGGGCGCACTACACATTCACGGATATTCATCGTTTGCAGTTGCGTCGTGCCGAGTTGGGTTCGATGATGCGGCAGTTCATGCAGCGCTACGATGTGCTCGTCACCCCCACCGTTGCAGTGCCTGCTTTCGAGGCGCGTGCTGCAGGTGAAGCGCATTTTGATGCACAGCAGTTTCTTGGCTGGACACCATTTAGCTACCCCTTCAACCTCACGCAGCAGCCCGCGATCACAGTACCCTGCGGGTTGACAACGAAGGGCCTACCGGTCGGCCTTCAAATTGTCGGGCCGATGTTTGATGATGCGCTGGTGCTGCGGGTGGCGCGCGCCTATGAGGCAGTCAAGCCTGTGGCGCGGCCAGCGATTTAGGTTAGATTCGATAGGTGGGTGATCCCTCCCTTTTTTTGATTCGCACGTTGATGTGAAGTGTGAACTCTGGCGGGAATCTCAATCCCAGAGCTTATTCAGAATCTCGAGACGAGTAATGCATACTGTCGGGATATGGCAATATTAGGAAAAGCCACGATAGGGATCCGTTATGACGCTTTCATCCGCCGCAATAGCCGACGCCAAATTTCATTTTCACCCTTACACTCAGCCACGCGATCTTGAGAAAAATGGTGCGCTAGTTATTGTGGGCGGTCGCGGTGTCCATGTTTCTGACGAAAACGGCAAGGAATACATCGAGGGTATGGCCGGCCTGTGGTGCGCCGCGTTAGGTTTCTCTGAATCGCGTCTGGTTGAAGCGGCTTATCGGCAGATGAATAAGCTGCCGTATTACCACACCTTTTCTGGCAAGGTCTCGGGCCCAGTTTCTGCCTTGGTGGAAAAAATGATGGCTTGGTCGCCTGTACCAATGGCTCGCATTTTGTTTGCGAACTCGGGTTCTGAGTCAAATGACACAGCCGTAAAGTTAGTTCGCTACTACCATAACGCCACTGGCCGCCCGCACAAGAAAAAAATTATTGCCCGGGCCAAGGGATATCATGGTGTGACGCTAGCAGCAGCGTCGCTGTCGGGTATACCGACCATGCACAAGCATTTCGATTTGCCGCTGCCCGACACGATTAGGGTGAGCTGTCCGCATCCTTATCAGTTTGCAGAGCTAGACGAAACGCCGGATGCTTTCGCAGAACGTCTCGCGCGTGAATTGGAAGAGACCATCCTGCGCGAGGGCCCCGACACGGTCGGTGCATTCATCGCAGAGCCGGTGCAGGGTGCTGGAGGCGTGATCGTTCCACCGCCGCGTTATTTTGCGCTGATTCAACCCATCTTGAAGAAGTACGAAATCTTGCTGATCGCAGATGAAGTAGTCTCGGGCTTTGGTCGTCTTGGCAAGCCGTTCGGTACGCAAGTGTATGACTTACAGCCGGATTTCATTACGGTGGCCAAGATGCTCACCTCAGCCTATATGCCGATGTCTGCGCTGTATATCAGTGACCGGGTGTATCAAGCCGTCGCAGATGCTAGCGCAGAGGTGGGCATATTTGGTCACGGCTATACCTACGGCGGCCATCCAGTAGCCTGTGCGGTGGCATTAGAAGCATTACAAATCTATGAAGAGCGGGACATCGTCGGTCACGTGAACCAAGTATCGCCAAGCTTACAGCAAGGTCTGCAGAAGTTTCGCGATCATCCTTACATCGGCGATGTGCGCGGTATGGGATTGATTGCTGCGGTTGAACTCGCTGCTGATCCACACAAGCGTCAGGCATTCCCACCCGAGCGCGCCGTTGGTGCTTATTTGGTTCGTCGGGCTCAGGAGCACGGGCTGATTTTGCGTGCAATGGCTGGTGATATTGTCGCTTTCTCGCCGCCGCTCATCATTACTGATTCAGAGATTCGTGCGCTGCTAGAGCGCTTTGAGCGCGCGCTGGACGATACTTCAGCTTGGGTACGGACTTGGTCAGATTAGCGACGGGTGTTGACACCCGGGTTTTGCGCTAGCTGAACGAACTGATCAATCACCTCGCGATTGCGTGCTCCACGGCGACGTACCAAGCCAATTTCAGTGCCGGGTATCGAGTCGCGAAGTTTTCTCACTTCTATGCGCTCAGCGTCCAGCGTCCAGCGTCTGTAAAGAAAATCCGGCAGGATAGAAATCCCTGCACCCATGCCAACCAGTGAGCGCACTGCCTCAAGTGAGCTTGTGCGGATCCTTACATCGGGCGTCAGGCCGTGCCGTCGCCAATGTGCGCGCTGCATATCCTCCATGCGATCGGCTTCGAGCACGATCAGTGGCGTGCCAATACACATCTCGAGCGTAAGTTCATTTTGCGAGGCTAGCGCGTGGCTGGATGACATCCATACTCTGTTAGGGGAGGTCGAGAGCGTCTGAACTTGGAGCGCTTTATCGTCCAATGCGTTCGCGATCATTAGGGCGATGTCGACCTCGCCGTTAATGAGTAGGTGCTCGAGAAAGGGTGGTGAGTCTTCCAGAATCTCGACTCTCACCTCGGGGTGGGACCGTTGAAACCTACCCACCAGATCAGCCAGGCAGTAGCCCGCCATCAAGCTGGTGACACCGATGGTGATTGACCCGGTCAGCCCGCGGTCGTCATCATGATTGATTGCACCCGCCTGGCTCACCGCTGACATGACTTGTCTGGCTTTGGCCTCGAAGCGATGCCCTGCCTGAGTAAGCTCCATACCGCGGGGTTGTCGTTCGAATAAAGGCGCGCCGAGGGTAGTTTCTAATTCTTGAATACTTCTAGTGAGGGCGGACTGCGCGATATTCACCAGACGCGCTGCAGCGGCGATCGAGCCGGTATCGACGACTGCTAGGAAGTAGCGAAATTGCTTTAATGTGAAGTGTTTAATCACGCTGATCGCTTATCTTTCTGATGCGTCGCAGCAAAGATTGTCTGCTATCTAAAAAACAGAACGCGACCGAGTGTAATATTGAACTTCTCGCTTTCACGGGTCAAGCGATAAGGTTCGACACATGGCACACGGTTTATTACGCGCGTGCTATGTCGTGCGTTAGTGAATAGCAGAAAGATAATTTCCCGATCCCTCAGCCAGATCATCGGAGGCACATCATGAGAACTTTTCAGCGTACCGCAGCGGCACTAGTCTTGACCGCATTTACCGGCGCAAGCATTGCGCAGACCCCCTTACAAAAAATCGGCAAAGGCGAGGGTAGTGTTGATATCGTTGCCTGGGCCGGATATATCGAGCGCGGCGAGACCGATAAAGCATTCGATTGGGTCACGGATTTTGAGAAAAAGACCGGTTGCAAGGTCAATGTGAAGACAGCCGGAACCTCAGACGAGATGGTCGCGCTGATGAATGAAGGCGGTTTTGATCTCGTCACCGCGAGTGGTGATGCTTCGCTTAGATTAATCCGCGGTAAGCGTGTGCAACCGATCAACGTCAGCCTGATTCCAAGTTACAAGAATGTTGACCCAAGACTGCAAAAGGCGCCTTGGCACTACGATAACAACACGCACTACGGTGTGCCATATCAGTGGGGTTGGAATGTGCTGATGTATAACACCAAGGTATTTGGTAATAAGAAGCCAACGAGTTGGAACGTGGTGTTCGAGGAGCAGACACTACCTGACGGCAAGAGTAACAAGGGCCGTATTCAGGCGTTCGATGGTCCGATTTATATCGCGGACGCTGCGCTGTATCTGAAAAAGAAAAATCCTTCGCTAGGTATCGTTGATCCCTACGAGTTGAATGAGACCCAGTACAAAGCGGCGCTAGATTTGTTGCGTACGCAGCGTAAGCTGGTCGGCAAGTATTGGCACGATGCTTTCGTGCAGATCGACGATTTCACCAACGAGGGCGTGGTTGCCTCCAGTTCGTGGCAGTTCCAGTCGAATATTCTGCGCTCCAAAAAAGCACCGATTGCGACCGTTGTTCCTGTTGAGGGAGCCACGGGATGGGCTGACAGCACGATGTTGCACGCTGAGTCCAAGCATCCGAATTGTGCCTACATGTGGCTTGAGCACTCGCTCAATCCGAAACTGCAGGGCGACCTCGCGGCTTGGTTCGGATCGGTGCCTGCAGTGCCTGCTGCCTGTAAAGGTAACAAGCTGTTGACCGATGAAGGCTGCGCCAACCAAGGCTATAAAGACTTCGAGAAAATCTCTTTCTGGCGCACGCCGGTGACTCAGTGCAAGAGTCAAAACAACCAGTGCGTCCCTTACCATAAGTGGGTTTCGGATTACATCGCCATCCTCGGCGGTAGATAAGCTAGCCTGGCCGCCAAAGCGCTAATCTGAAGCGCTCTGGCGGTTCAATCCGGAGCACCTACATGACGCATGCTGTCAGCCTGAGTCAGGTGTCGTGTGTGTTTGTCTCTGCTGGCCGCTCGGTGCGTGCAGTAGACGATGTCACACTAGATATCGCTGCAGGCGAGTTTTTCACCTTGCTCGGCCCATCGGGTTCTGGCAAGACGACCTGCCTAAGAATGATCGGTGGTTTCACCCGACCGACAGCGGGTAGCATCAGTATTTATGGCGCCGACGTGAGTGCGCTGCCACCGTACGCCAGACCGGTTACCACGGTATTCCAAGATTACGCTTTGTTTCCGCACATGACGGTGCTGGAAAATGTCGCCTATTCGCTGATGGTGCGCGGCGTACCGAAGCCAGTACGTGAGCAACGTGCTGGCGAGATGCTTGAATTAGTTCGCTTGCCCGATCTTTCGTCGCGTAAGCCTGCACAGTTATCGGGCGGGCAGCGGCAACGAGTGGCACTGGCACGTGCCTTGGTGAGTGAGCCCAAGGTACTCCTACTGGATGAGCCGCTCGGTGCACTTGATCTGAAGTTACGGGAGCAGATGCAGGTCGAGTTGAAGCAATTGCAGCGGCGCCTCGGCATCACCTTTGTGCTGGTCACCCATGATCAGCATGAGGCGCTTTCCATCAGCGATCGAATTGGTGTTTTTAACCGAGGTCGGCTGGAGCAAGTCGATAGCCCTAGCGGGCTCTATGAGCGGCCAATGTCACGATTTGTCGCCGAGTTTCTCGGTGCAGCAAATCTTCTCGAGAGGGAGTCTGCACTCCAGCTAACCGGACATCCTGCGGCAATGATACGACCCGAGCGCATAAGACTCGTTGACATAACAGCAGCAAAGATTTCAGGGCAGCTTGAAGCCTTGCAATACTTTGGTTCATTCTGGCGCGCCAAGGTTAGATGCGCGAACGCATTAATACTGATTGCCGATCTGAGCATTGGTGAAGCAATGCCAGCTATCGGCGACGTGGTTCACCTGAATTGGGATTCGTCGGCAGTACATCCCTTGGTTGAGGCGGTCGCGACATGAGTGCCGCCAACGTATCTTCCCTCAATACAAATACTGAGCTAGGTGCAGGGATCCTGGATCGGTTTTCTACGCTACTGCTACGCAGGCAGTATGTGCTGCCGCTACTTTTACTGATTCCGCCATTACTGTGGTTTGGGGTGATTTATCTTGGTTCGTTATTCACATTGCTCGCGCAAAGCTTTTTCAGGCTGGATGATTTTTCCGGCACGATTGTTTATGAGCTTGGGCTGCAAAATTTTATTGCGCTATTTGAGCCCGCTAATCTGGATGTAATTAAACGCAGCATTATCATGGCGACGCTCGTGACGGGCGCGAGTGTCGTTATCGGTTTTCCCTTAGCCTACATGATGGCCCGCTATACGCGTGGTGCTAAGAAAGCGATTTTATACATCGCTGTGATGCTTCCACTATGGTCAAGTTATCTGGTACGACTTTATGCATGGAAGCTGTTACTTGCCAAAGAGGGGGCGATTGCGTGGCTGGTAACGCAACTTCATCTTGAGTGGCTGCTGGAGGCACTTCTGTCGACCCCCGTTATTGGCGGAAACTCTTTGAGTTTTTCGCCGGTGGGTACGTTTATCGTGTTTGTGTATATGTGGCTGCCATTTGTCATACTACCGATTCAGGCATCGATTGAGCGGATACCACCGTCATTGATCGAGGCGTCCGCAGATCTCGGTGCGCATCCACGCCGTACCTTCTGGACAGTCATTCTGCCGCTCGCGATGCCCGGCATTGCGGCGGGATCGATTTTTTCCTTCTCCTTGACCTTGGGTGATTACATCATCCCGCAGGTGATCGGCAACTCGACACTGTTCATCGGTCAGGTCGTATACCGCCAGCAGGGTATAGCAGGCAATTTGCCTTTTGCGGCAGCGTTCTCGATTGCGCCCATCATTATCATCGCGATCTACCTATGGCTAGCCAAGAAAAAAGGAGCCTTCGATGCGCTCTGATAGCGCTTCAGCAGTAGGTCCATCAGTAGGTCCATCAGCGGGTCTCACCCTAGCGACAGTCGGGTGTGTACTGTTTCTGCACGTACCATTGGCCTTGATTATTTTGTACGCATTTAGCAGCGAAGATAAAAGCTATGTGTTCCCGCCGCCCTCACTGACGACGCAATGGTTTGCGGTCGCCGTAAACCGGGTGGATGTCTGGAACGCGGTGACCCTGTCGGTACAAATAGCCCTTTGCGCAACCTTGCTCGCACTAGTACTTGGCACACTCGCTGCCGGCGCGCTGGCGCGCTCTCGGTTTTTTGGTCGCGACGCGATTTCTTTGTTACTGGTGCTGCCGATTGCCTTGCCCGGCGTAGTCACCGGGATCGCGTTGCGATCTGCGTATCACTCTGTCGATATCCCGTTCAGCTTCTGGACTATCGTGATTGGCCATGCAACATTCTGTATTGTCGTGGTCTATAACAATGCTGTCGCGCGATTACGCCGGCTCAGCCCCTCGCTGATCGAGGCCTCGATGGATTTGGGTGCCAATGCGTTCCAAACCTTCTTCCATGTTGTGTTGCCACAGCTCGGCTCCGCATTACTCGCTGGTGCATTGCTCGCCTTCGCACTGAGCTTTGATGAGGTGATTGTCACCACCTTTACGGCAGGCCAGCAGACGACCTTGCCGATCTGGATGTTGCAAGAGTTAATACGGCCGCGCCAACGCCCGGTCACTAATGTTGTCGCTGTATTCATTATTGCGATGACTTTCATGCCCATCATCGTTGCGTACTGGCTAACCCAGCGTGGCGATGACGATGTCCGACGATGATCACAACAGGAGATAACACCATGGCAAATTCTGCAGCGCATCATGTCACCCTCCCTACCGAGCTATTGATCAACAATCGTAATGAACGTGGCGAGGGTCCGGTGGAGCATGTGATCAATCCGGCGACTGGCGAAACTTTATGCGATATCCCTGAGGCCTCGCCGGAGCAGGTCGCGCGTGCGGTCGGTGCTGCTGAACACGCATTTGCAAGTTGGTCGCAGACCACGCCTGGCGAGCGTTCCACCATGCTGCTGCACCTTGCGTCTGCCATTGAAGATAACGCCGAGACCTTTGCCCGCCTGGAGTCGCTGAATTGCGGCAAACCCTATGCGCGGGCGCTGGGTGACGAGATCCCGGCGATTGTTGACTGCTTTCGCTATTTCGCAGGTGCGGCACGTTGCATGACTGGCACGGCTGCCGGTGAGTACTTAGGTGGTCACACCAGTATGATCCGGCGTGACCCGGTGGGTGTCGTAGGTTCGATAGCGCCTTGGAATTATCCGATGCTGATGGCAGCTTGGAAGGTGGCACCAGCGATTGCCGCAGGTAATACCGTGGTGCTCAAACCAAGCGAGCAGACACCCCTGACTGCGCTTTACTTTGCGCAATTAGCGGCAGCAATTTTGCCGCCGGGGGTTTTAAACGTGATTTGCGGTAGAGGTGCGAGCGTTGGTCAGGTATTGGTCGAGCATCCAAAGGTTCGTATGGTATCCATCACCGGGGATGTCGCTACTGGTCGCAAGGTTCTACAGGCTGCCTCCGGTAGTTTGAAGCGTACGCATTTAGAGCTTGGCGGTAAGGCGCCAGTTATCGTGCTGGATGATGCTGATCTTGCCTCGGTAGTTGAGGGCGTGCGTACCTTCGGCTACTACAACGCCGGTCAAGACTGCACTGCCGCATGCCGGATTTATGCCGGACCAAAGATCTATGAAAACCTAGTCGCCGATCTAACCGCAGCGGTTGCAAGTATCAAAGTCGGTCCGCAGGATGAGAATGATGTCGAGATTGGTCCGCTGATCTCAGAGCGTCAACGCAACCGGGTTGCGAGCTTTGTCGAGCGCGCGCAAATGGCGGGCCATATGCAGATCACGACGGGCGGCAGTATTCGTCCGGGTGCGGGTTTCTTTTATGAGCCAACTGTAATCGCCGGCGCGCTTCAGGACGATGAGATTGTGCAACGCGAGGTGTTTGGACCAGCGGTATCAATTACCCGCTTCACCGATGATGACCAAGCGGTCCAGTGGGCGAACGACTCCGAGTACGGTTTGGCATCGAGCGTATGGACCAAAGACGTTTCGCGCGCGATGAACATTGCACGTCAGTTGCAATACGGCTGTACTTGGATCAACACGCATTTCATGTTGGTGAACGAGATGCCGCACGGGGGCTTGAAAGCCTCAGGCTATGGCAAGGATATGTCGATGTATGCGCTGGAAGATTACACCGTTGCTCGCCATGTCATGGTGAAGCTATGAGCCTCGTGCGTGAAGAAGAGGCACGGCGCTAGGCTTTGTCGCTACCCGCAGATCGTGCGTCGACGACCTTTGGGTAGTGACTAGTGCCCTGAAAAACTGGTGAGCCATCAGTTCGAACGCAGCCCACCGAAAGTGAAATACTTGATCCGAACCGGCTATCGAAGCGATGCTACTGGATATTCGGTGGGCCTTTGAAGCGTTTTGATTCACCAAACAAAAACCAGAACGCGATCATCCCGACAATCATAGCGATGGTCAGGTACAAAACCTTCTCGTTGGGTGGCTGCATGCCTACAAACACCAGAAGCGCTCCACCGAGTACCGCAAGCACTGCCATCGGTTTGGATAGCCGCCCTAAGTCGAAAGGACCTTTTTGGGTCCAGGTCTTACCTTCTGCCAGCAGGCCTGCAGCCGTTGGCATGACATAGGAGATGTAAAGGAAAACAGCGCATCCAGTGGACAACACGACAAAGCCATCGCCATACAAAGTCACGACGACGGCAAGTACAGCAGACACCAAGGTGGCCGCGATTGGTGTGCCCAGAGTAGGGTGCACCTTGCGCAGGGTGTCCGAGGCGGGTAGACCACCGTCACGAGCGAACGCGTACATCATCCTAGAGCAGGAGGTTAGGCAAGCCAGTCCGCAAAGGAAGTTTGCGACGAAAATCCCGATTGATAATGCTGATCGCAAACCTGCCGGCAACGAGGAAAGCAAAGCTTCAAAGTACCCCATACCCATTTTGACGCCGGCTTCTAAATCGGGCATCACCAGTACAAAGGTGCAAATCATGATGAACCCAAAGATGCCTGAGTAAAGTACTGAGGTGATGATGCCGCGTGGTACAACCGCAGCGGCGTTTCGGGTTTCCTCGGAGGTGTGTGCTGACGCATCAAAGCCAGTAATGGTGTAGATGGTCAATAACAGGCCAGATAAAAACGGCATCAGGAACCCACTGTGCTCAGGCCATGGGCTGCCTTCTTTCCCCGTGAAATTGGTAAACGTGACCAGCTTATTGAGATCTAGTGGAACCGGCGAATAAATCAGAAGTGATACGGTCAGAACCAGCGAGAGCACTAGAATTAGATATCCTGAAAAATCGGTGAGCAAAGTAGTTAATCTTGCAAACCGAAAAATGAGTACTGCCTGAACTGCCGTCATTATCGTCAGAAAGGCGACTTGCTCAGCGTAACCAAGCGATGCCGAATCAATTCCAAGCATTGGCGCAATTGAGGTTTTGAAAAAAACATCGTAAACGCCCATGTTCACTGAGGCGACCACAAAAATCAGACCCAGAAGATTGAACCAGGCAGTAATCCAGCCATAGGCGCGGCCACCCAGAATCGAGCTCCAGTGATAAAGGCCACCCGCCGTTGGAAAAGACGAGGAGATCTGCGCCATGGATAGTGCAACGATGCCTGCGAACAATGCTCCAAGCGGCCATCCAATGCCAATTGAGATGCCGCCACCGGCGCCGAGTGCTTGCGGGAAAGCCGTGATGCCACCAGCAAGTATGCAAATAATCGAGAACGAAATTGCGAAGTTTGAAAAAGCACTCATATGCCGATGCAGCTCTTGCTCATAGCCCATCTTTTTCAAGATGGCGGCGTCGTCCATTTCTTGCAGATTAGGAGGCTGTTCCATATGAGTCCCTGATTAAATGTTTTGGCAAAGGTTTGTAAAATTGGAAAACCTAGGTTCAAAGGGTAATTGACTTTAAAGCAAATTACAAGCCAGTAAATTGCGGATGAATATCTTGTAATATTCGCCAAATACGTGCGCACTGCACCACTTTGGCACAGCGTATTTCAATCGTGTATCAGAGTGCTCGCCTGATGAATCTCTTTTAGAGGATCTTCATGTTTGCGAAGCTGCTGCCTACATAATCTGAGGGATCACTTTTTGCTGGAGCAATAAATCATGAGTTATTGTTCGCACACCATTGGGGCACGTACCTACGCCTTCCGAGATCTGAAAGACCTGATGGCGAAGGCTACGCCTGCGCGCTCCGGTGACTATCTTGCGGGGGTAGCGGCCGGCAGCGCTGAAGAGCGTGTAGCTGCTCAAATGACGCTCGCTGCATTACCGCTTGCTACATTTTTGCAGGAAGTGGTCATCCCCTATGAAAGCGATGAAGTTACACGCCTGATTATTGATAGTCATGATCAGAAAGCATTCGCACCGGTCAAGCATATGACGGTCGGCGACTTTCGGGATTGGTTGCTGTCTGATCAGGCAGATGAGGGTTCGCTGGCAGCACTTGCGCCCGGCATTACGCCAGAGATGGTAGCGGCCGTCTCGAAAATTATGCGGGTACAAGACCTTATTCTCGTTTCAAAGAAATGCCGTGTGGTGACCCGGTTTCGGAACACGATTGGCTTGCCCAATCGACTAGCTACCCGCCTACAACCTAATCATCCAACCGATGACTCAATCGGTATTGCTGCCAGTATGGTGGACGGTTTACTTTATGGCGCGGGTGACGCAGTGATCGGTATCAATCCGGCGACTGACAACGTGCAGCAAGTGATGCGGATCGTTCATATGCTGGATGAGGTGATCCGCCATTACGAAATACCGACACAATCTTGTGTATTGACACATGTCACCAATACGATTGCTGCTATCGAGCGTGGTGCACCAGTTGATTTGGTATTTCAGTCGATAGCCGGCAGCGAAGCTGCTAATCGCAGCTTTGGAATTGACCTTGATTTATTAGGTGAGGCGCGCGAGGCTGCGCTATCTCTTGGCCGCGGCACTGTCGGTAACAATGTCATGTATTTCGAGACTGGCCAGGGAAGTGCACTTTCAGCCAATGCTCACCATGGTGTGGATCAGCAAACCTGCGAGGCACGAGCCTATGCGGTGGCAAGGCACTTTAAGCCTCTACTGATTAATACGGTGGTGGGCTTTATTGGCCCAGAATATCTCTATGACGGTAAGCAGATTGTCCGAGCGGGACTTGAGGATCATTTCTGCGGTAAGTTGCTTGGGTTGCCCATGGGCTGTGATGTTTGCTATACCAATCACGCAGAGGCCGACCAAAACGACATGGATGTACTCCTCACCTTGTTGGCTACTGCGGGATGTAACTTCATTATGGGCGTACCTGGGTCCGACGACATTATGCTCAACTACCAAACCACTTCATTTCATGACGCGCTCTATGCTCGCCGTGTTCTCGGACTCAAGCCAGCACCGGAGTTTGAGAGTTGGCTCCAGAAGATGGCGATATTCCGAGAAACCGAAAAAGTCGAGCTCACTGATGGCCTGCCTCCGTCATTTGCCAACGCTTTGCTACGATTGGCCTGAAAGACCCTTGCAGAGGCAACTTCATTATGACTAAGCGAAGCGATACCGTCGTCACCAATCCTTGGGGCATGCTTAGGCAGTTCACACCGGGGCGTATTGCGCTTGGGCGTACTGGCATTAGCCTACCCACCACCCCTCAGCTTGAGTTTCAGCTCGCTCATGCAAGGGCGCGCGATGCTGTACACCACGAGTTGAATACGGGCGCACTGCAGGAAGCGATAATGCAACTGCAAGTCGTCGAACAGTGTGTGGTGGTTGAAAGTTCGGCGGGCAATCGCGCTACTTACTTGCAGCGCCCTGATCTAGGCCGCAGGATTTCATCTGGGTCGCGGGAGCAACTGCAGTTGCTTGCTTCTCAAAACATGAATGTCGATTCCTATGATCTCGCTTTCGTAATTGCTGATGGCTTGTCAGCACTAGCGGTAGAGACTAATGCCGTTCCTTTCTTGCAAGCTGCACTGGAGATTTTAGAGCAGGGTAAGTTCAGTGTGGCGCCAATCACGATCGTTCGTCAGGGACGAGTTGCTGTTGGAGATGAGGTCGGTGAGCTGCTCGGTGCAAAACTGGTGGTGGTTTTGATTGGTGAGCGACCTGGACTTAGCTCACCCGACAGCATGGGGCTATACATGACCTGGGGTCCACGTGTGGGTCTTACAGATGAGAGCCGTAATTGCATTTCCAATATTCGGCCCGCCGGGCTCTCTTATCAGGAAGCCGCCAACAAGCTGAGTTACCTTGTTGGTGAAGCATTACGCCGTGGCGTCACTGGCGTACAGCTTAAAGATGAGACGCCAGCCTCCCAGCTGGCGGGTCGGCTATCCAATTTCTTGTTGGGTAGTTGAGTCGACTACGATATAGCGCTCTTTCAATGACGGGCTCAAGTTTTAACTAAAAACCCCGTGCATTATGTGATGCTCAATGAGTGAGCTGAGTATCATCGACTTTCGGGTTGATGTGCGCACGAATTAATGCCAGGCTTACCACGGCCACCAACATCGATCCGCCCAGCAGATTCAGATAAGCACTGGCACCGCCAGCACTGATCATCGCCGCACCCGCGAATGAGCTGGTAAATGCACCCAAGCGCCCGAAAGCCATGGCCGATGCTGCACCCGTAGTACGAATCAGGGTGGGGTACATGTGCGCGCACAGCGTGAACATGGCGCACTGCAATGCTGTGACAAACAAGCCATGCAAACCAAGGCCCCACAGGAAAGTCTCAGTCGTGCCGGTAATATCCACGGCTTTCAGCGCAAACGCGGTGACCGCAGACATCGCCGCCCAGAACACCATCGGCCAGCGTGATCCAAAACGGTTGATCGCAATCGCACACAGTACCGCGCCAATCACGCCGCCAAGGTTATAAGCTGTCAACCCCATGCCCGCCAGTGCAGGTGATACACCCTCGGTAGTCAACATGGTGGGCAGCCAGCTGAAGGCAGTGTAAATCGATAATTGGACCGCAAAAAATGTGATCCACAGCCAGCTGGTGTCGAAGGCACGGCCATGACGAAACAGGTCACCGATGCTGCCGCGCTTAGCGTTATCGATCAGGCCGTCGGTGAATTCACGTACTTTTGCTACGTCGTGTGACATGCGGGTCAAGAGTGAGCGTAGCTCCTCCCAACGCTGGCTTTGGCGCGCCAGATATTTGGGTGATTCTTTCAGCGACAGTATTAACAAGGCTGCATAGATAACCGGCAGGCTACCACCGATGAAGAAAAAGACACGCCAGCCAAATACGGGCAGTATTTGTGCTGCGGCTAATCCGGCCAGCATGCCCCCCAGCGGGTAGCAGACGCAAGCCGTTGTGACCGCCATAGTGCGACTACGTAGCGGAATAAACTCAGCGGTGAGTGTGGTAGCGGCTGGTAGAGCAGCGCCGATACCGAGACCGGCAAAAAATCGGATGATCGCAATCGTGGTCACATCGGGCGCTAAGCCGATTGTCACAGTCGCCGAACCGAATAGAAGGATGCTCGCAATCAGTACTGGCTTGCGACCAAAACGATCTGACAAGATACCCGCGCTCAAGCTACCAATCGCCATGCCCATCAAGCCTGTGGCAACAGCAATTGAAAATGCAGAACGGGAAATACCCCATTCTTTGATGATGGCTGGAATAGCGTAACCGATCATCTGGCCGTCGAAGCCATCCATGACGATCGCTAGTGCCGCCAGCACATAGGCCATTTTTTGAACGGAGCTGAACGCACCATCGTCAATGGCGCGGCTCACATCAAAGTTTGCCGACTGCGGCTGGGTAATTGCGTCGCTCATGTCTCCTCCGTGGCGCCGAATGATATTCGGCAATTTTTTACTTGTTGTTGAAAGACGCTAATACGATCTCGTTAACATAGAAGACCTTGCTAACGTTTTTGGCGGCTTCTCCACCTCGCCAGCGGATGCGTCGCACGCAATGCTAAATTTCTGAATACTGTTTTAGGTTTGGTTAGTCATAATCATTCTAACGAAAAAGCCTTATTCAGCGTCTACCTGCTTGGCTGGATGAGCGGCAGCAAATGCTGGCATGGCCTCGCAGTGTTCGTAAATAGCGCGTAGCGTCGGAAATGCCGTGCTATCGATACCGAAGCGGGCGGCGCTAAACATTTGCGGCACCAGCACACAGTCAGCTAGCGTCGGTTGATCCCCGTAACAGAACCGACCGCGGCTAGAAGCGCGCGCGAGATCCGCTTCCAATGCTTGTAGTCCGAGTTGTAGCCAATGTTTAACCCAATCGGCTTTTGCTTCCTCGGATAGCCCCAATTGGCCAGTGAGGTATTTGAGGACGCGAAGATTTTGCAGAGGATGTATGTCGCAGGCGATCGCAAGCGCAATTTGGCGTACACGCGCTCGCCCCTCGACAGACTCGGGGATTAAACGGGTCTGGGGATATTTCTCATCCAGGTATTCAATGATGGCGAGTGACTGACTTAATTGAAAGCCTTCATCATCCAATAGTGGTACTAGTTGCTGCGGATTCAGCGCACGATAGCTCGGCGAGAACTGTGCGCCACCATCCCGCGTCAGATGAACGGGAATATAATCAAAGCTCAGACCCTTCAGATTTAGCGCAATGCGAACGCGATACGCTGCCGAGCTGCGAAAGTAGTTATGTAGGACGATTGCTTGGTCAGCTTTGCTCATGCCTGCTCCGAATTTTCAATAGCGTACAAGCTCATATCTCGATGAAGACCCGATCACCTTCGATTTTCACGGGGTAGGTCCGAATATCCTCGGTCAGGGGCGCGCACATAGCTTTACCATTGCGAATATCAAATTTTCCCTGGTGTAGCGGGCATTCGATTTCATGTCCCTCCAAAAAGCCATCGCAGAGCCTCGCATTGCCATGACTACAGATATTATCGGTAGCAAATATCTCGCCATCGACTTGGTAAAGCGCGATGCTTTTGGAGTTGATGTCTATGCCTATCACATCCTCCTCGGGGACGTCTGCTTTACTTGCAATATCAATCCATGCTGTACTCATAAGGGCTTTCAGATTGGGTAGATGATCGAATTCGGAATCATCTCGCTATCATAGATGCATAGTCGGGAGATGAATTTCAGGCCATCTTGGTTTCTTCGTATCCGGTCGAGATAGCGGCCGACATTAAACACTGTCGATTCGCCCGATAACTTGGTACGGAAAACGGCGTAATTTGCCTCTGCGACGATAATGCCGTCTCGGCTTTCTCGGATCACCGGCAATCCGACCACATGGCGCTGGTAATAGGGATCGTGATATAGCGTCTCATGAATGCCATAGACGCGATCTTTGAGCATGTTCTTGCTCAGTAGTGCGAGCGTACAAAGTGGAAATCCACGCTCAAAATTTTCGCGTGGCTGTATTTTGTACTCGCAATCCTCAACGAAAAAATCAACCCAGCGATCCCAGTCGGCGCTATCGACCGCCGCTGCGTAATCGCTGTACAGGTGAATCACATCGAGAAAGGTGACATTGGCGTCATCGACCATCTGGGTTTCCATGATTAGATCTCCATGACCTTACGCCAGTAGTGATACATGCCGCGGATCAGCGTCTCCGTCACCATGTGCTCCGTGTTCTCACATTCGTATCCGCCAAGCTCGGCGAGGGCGCGATGCCACGGTTTTTGCTCGAAGCCGGATTGTGACAATTCGATCACCTCGCCATCGTCGGCCGATACAAAACCTGCTGGCCCGAATAGATTGGCCTGGATTAATCGCCGCTCTGTCATCTCTGGGGTGTCGTCTTCAAAGCCGAAATGAGTCCAGACAAAATCGAATGAGCCGTGGCCGTTAGGTTGTATATGCCGCGTCGAGACGCTATTAACTTGCTGCTGGAAAATCACGCTAGGGAAAATCGTCAGCATCACTGCGGTGGGGCCATCCCACCAGGCCTCGGGTACGATATCAATCAGGCGCTTGTCCAGTACTTCCATGTTCTCTTTGAAGCTGCTGACGCCTTGGGTTACCTCTGATTTCTTGCCGCCGGTACCGCGTGTAGAGATCATCGCCGCATGACGGAAATGTTCATCCATCCGCAACTCAGATTTATTATCTGCGCGCCACAGCCCATAGGTCACGAACCAGGTATGTAGTAGGCCGGGGTGGTAGGGGTCCTTGATATTTTCCTGCATCAGCTTCCAGTTGCCTGGAATACGCTGGCGGTTGTAGCCGAGTAGGGTCAGCTTACGTCCGTTAAATAGGCGGTCGAAATAAGCCAATATGGTGGGTCCGAGATAATCCTCGAAGGATTCCACCTCATGGTCAAATGATGCGAATACCACGCCGCCTCGGCTGGCGACTTTGAGTTTGGTCAGGCCATGATCTTCAACCTTGAATTCCTTCGGCATACCGCCGTTGACCTTGCCATCTTGCTTAACGCCGCGTCGAAACGGGACGCCTTGCAGATCACCACTCAGCGAGTAACTCCATTGGTGGTAGGGGCAGACCAATTCTTTTTTATTCCCATGGCGCTCACGACAGAACTGCATACCCCGATGCGCGCACACGTTCTCAACTACATGAATCTTGCCGTCCATATCGCGGGTCATTACTACCGAGCGCTCGCCAACTACGGTGCGCTTGAAGTCGCCCGGATTAGGTACCTCAGCTTCGAGGCCGATGTAGCTCCAGTGCGCTCGGTAGAACAAGCGCTCGAGTTCTTTTTTATAAATTGATTCGTCGGTATAGGCCTGAAATGGAATACGACTCGAGCCTTCCGATGGCCAGATCGGGATCTGCTTGAATGGTTCAGGCGTATTACCCATGCGTCGCTCCGTTCGGGGGCGCTGCGGTGACTCGCACGGTAATGTCACTCAGGCCATCGATATGCCCACGCATCACATCACCCGGTACGACAGCATTCACACCCTCGGGTGTGCCGGTCATAATGATGTCGCCGGGCTGCAGGGTTTCATAACGGGACAGGTAAGCAATCGACTCAGCAACCGACCAGATCAGTTTGGCAATATCAGAAGACTGACGCGGTTGATCATTCACTGTCAGCGAAATAGGTGCTGATGACAGATGTCCGACGCTTTCAACGGTATGCACGGCGCCAATCGGCGCTGATCCGGCAAACGATTTGCCAAACTCCCACGGGCGGCCTTTGTCACGCGCATCGAGTTGCAGATCACGCCGCGTCATATCCAGACCAACAGCATAGCCATGCACATGCTCAAGTGCGTGTGCCTCGGGAATATTGCTGCCACCTTTGCCGATGGTGACGACCAGCTCGATCTCGTGATGGAAGTTGCCGGTCATGGGTGGGTAGGGGATATCGATACCCTGTTCACTCACAGCCACAACCGCACACGCTGGCTTCATGAAAAAGAACGGTGGCTCGCGATCAGGGTCTTTACCCATTTCACGCGCATGAGCTGCGTAGTTACGACCAACACAAAACACACGGTTAATCGGGAACACTTCGTCACTGCCAGCAATCATCAGTGTGTAGTAGGGGGGTGGTGGAACAGCGTATTTCATGAGGTTTCCTGAGATGAAATGGGATTAATGACGTGCTTCGCGCCACAGACCTAGGGCTTGTTGGGCGGGGCGGTCGGAGTAACTGAATAACGTGGTGTCACGTTGCGCATGAAATTTCAGTATCTGCCATGAAGGTACGACGAAGATATCGTCACGTTGTAGTTGCCATTCATGCTGACCAACAGACACCGTTGCCTCGCCGTCAAGACACACATAGACCGTGCCATCGGTGGATTGGTAAGGGCGTGTTTCAAAGCCCGCCGGAAGTCGCTGCGCAAATGCGCCTATCGTGGGCATGGGTGATGCACCTGTCGCGGGATTTACAAAGCGCAGCTTGTGGCCAAAATGAGAATCGGGCTCACCGTGTGCAATCGTGTTGAGCGATTCTTGCGTGCGACTGAACGGGTAGACAAACACCCGCGTTGGCTCTGCCGGGCCTTGGTAAAAATCGACCGGCACCATATTGTTGCCGTAGCGCGCCAGCGCATCCCCCTCGGCGCGCGACGTTTGCTGCACAGCGTTTTGGCCATGCTCCGCAAAGCCGGCATCATAAAAACGCACAGTAGGAATATCGAGTCCATCCAGCCAGACTACCGCTTCATCACCTAGGTTGCCATGATCATGAAATGTCCACGACGGCGTAATAATGAAATCGCCTCGATGCATGGTGGTTCGCTCGCCGTCGACCGCGGTGTAGGCGCCGGTACCATCCATCACCAATCGTAGTGCCGATTGCGTATGACGATGCGCCGGCGCGACTTCACCCGGCAAAATCAATTGCAAGCCCGCGTACAGTGATTGCGTAATCGCTGATTGTCCGGGTAGACCGGGATTTTCAAGAATGAGTACGCGACGCTCCGCTTGTTCCGCAGTGATCAGCCGACCGGCTTCCATCACCTTGTCGCGCAGTGTGGCGTAGCGCCAGAGTGCTGCCTGTGCCGGGCTGTTGGGTTGCTTCGGTACCAGCGCGCCAAGTACCTCCCACAGCGGGGTCATATGATCGCTAGCGATGCGCTCGTAATACTGTTGACGTGCGTTGATTGCCTGAGTGTCGGGTTCGGTTGCGATAACCATGGTTGCTCAGTCTCCTTTGTTAGGTGCCACTGGCGTAAAACGCATCTGCGTAACACTGTTGAGGCGCTATGCCACGCTGCTTGAGTAGGGCAGCGGTCGCTTCCACCATCGGCGGTGCGCCGCATACATAAGCGCGCCAGCCATCGACGTCTGAAATGTCTTGCGCGATCGCCTCGGTCACTAAGCCGGTGCGCAGGCCGCTACCTTGCTCGTCGGTGGTGACTACGATGTTCAGCTTGAGATCTCGGTACGCTGCCTGCAGCGATTTAAGTTCATCCAAGCCATAAATATCGTGCGGCGAGCGAACCCCGAAGTAAAGATGGATAGGGTTAGTCATGCCAGCGTCGATAGCACCGCGCAAAATAGAGAGAATCGGAGCTAAACCAGTGCCGCCAGCGACGCATAGCATCGGCGCATCATGCCGGGTGCGAAGGTAAGCCGTGCCCAATGGGCCGCTGACTCGCACGGTATCACCGGGCTTTAGTTCATCAAATACATAGCTCGACACTCTGCCATCCGGCACCCGTCGTACATGAAATACTAATTCGTCATCACTGCACAGGCTGGCCATGGAATAAGGCCGGATATGTTCGGGCGTGAACTGCAAAGTCGCGTACTGGCCTGGCGAAAACGACAACGGCTTGGCAGGTCGCAAGCGCAATATGCGAATGTCATGTGTCGCGGCTTCGATCGCAGTGACGGTTGCTTTGATGATGCGTGCCGGATGAGTAACGACTTCATCCGGCTCTGGAATTTCTATCTCACAGCTTTCCGTTAGAACGCTGGTGCAGGCCAGGATGTAATCGTCTTCACCGGGGTTAGTGATTTTTGACTCGCGTCCCGTCTCGAATAGCTGACCGCTGACGACTTTGCAGCGGCAAGTGCCGCAGCGGCCCGACATGCAGCTGTACGAAATTGGTACTTCGTGGGCGCGCAGGGTCTCCAGCAAATTAGCACCCGGGGGTACCTGCAGCACGCGATCAAGTGGGCGGACAACGAGTTCCATGGTCTCCAACGAGTGGCGGATGACGATGGAGTGGAGTATAGGAACCCGAACGAAATAAAACGATAGAATAAAGCTTATTCACTAAATTCATAACTTGAATAATGCTGCCGTGAATCTTAAGGATATTGACCTTAATCTTTTAGTAATTTTTCAGCAGCTGCTTGCAGAGCGGCGCGTTTCTGCGGTTGCGGCCAAGTTGGGGTTGACCCAGCCCACTGTCAGTAATGCGCTGAATCGGCTAAGGCAGCAGCTCGGCGATGAGCTGTTCTTGCGAACCTCCAAGGGCATGGAGCCAACCGCCTACGCCATGCAACTGGCTGAACCGATTGCCTATGCACTGGCCTCGATCGAGGCCACCTTGAACGAACGCACCCGATTCGACCCCTTGCAGAGCCGCCGTAAGTTCATCATTGCTATGACCGACATCGGCGAGATTTACTTTCTGCCGAGGCTGATGAAGACCCTCGCCGAGCTAGCACCAGAGATCACCATCAGTACCATTCGCACGACTGGCGCGAACCTGGCCGAGGACTTAGAGCGCGGTGCAATTGATCTGGCGATCGGTTGGCTACCGCATCTTAAAACTGGATTCTTTCAGCGTCGCCTTTTTGTGCATGAACATGTCTGCATGTTTCGGCAGGGGCACGCCTTGGATACGGATCAGCCCTTGACCAAGGAAGCATTCGCAGCAGCAGATCATGTGGTGGTAGCTGCAGCTGGTACCGGTCACGCTAGCGTTGATGCATCGATTGAAAAGCTTGGTGTTAAGCGCAAAGTGGTGTTGAGTGTGCCGCACTTTGTCGCGGTAGGTCATATTCTGGCCACAACCGACATGATTGCGACGGTGCCGGAGCGCTTTGCTCAGCAATGCGAGGTGCCGTTCAAGCTGAAATATGTTGGGCTGCCGATGAAGCTGCCGGAGATTGGCATTAATTTATTCTGGCACTCGCGATTTCACAAGGAGCCGGGTAATCAGTGGTTGAGGAGTGTGGTGTTTGAGCAATTTGGGCGCGCCTGAAAAACGTCAGTAGCGCCATTAAATGATCTGCTTTGTTTTCAACGCTTCAATTTCGCCATCAGATAGCCCGGCATATTGCTGAAGAATTTCATGCGAGTGCTGTCCTAGTGTGGGCGGTGCATTTCGATACTGGATCGGCGTGCCAGAGAACTTGATTGGATTAGCGACCGACGGCACGCTACCCGATAAGGGGTGGGGCAAGTCGATGCGCATTTCGCGATGTACCACTTGCGGATTCGCGAAAGTCTGCGCGATCGAGTTGACCGGGCCACAGGGAACACCCTCTGGTTCCAGTAAGCGAACCCAATCCTCAACACTGCGTGTGATGAGCCGTGCTTGTAGCAGGGGTAACAAGGCATCGCGATATCGAACCCGATTGGCATTTTTTATGTAGCGCTCATCGCTCGCATACTCCGGGCAGCCGAGCACCGTACATAGACGCGCGAATTGTGTGTCATTACCTACTGCGATAATGATCTCACCATCCGCTGCATCGAACACCTGGTACGGAACGATATTGGCGTGCGCATTACCCTGCCGACTGGGGACCTTGCCTGAGCATAAATAGTTTAGGTTCATATTGGCCATGGCGGCTACCTGAACATCCAGTAGCGCCATATCAATATACTGCCCCTCGCCAGTGATGCGACGATGTTCAATAGCAGCAAGAATCGCGATGGTGGAGTACAGACCAGTCATGATGTCGGCGGCCGCTATACCGACTTTTTGGGGTCCGCCACCGGGCAAGTCATCGCGCTCACCGGTAATACTCATCAGGCCCCCTAAGCCTTGCACGATGAAGTCATATCCCGCCACGTCTGCCATCGGGCCTGTTTGTCCAAAACCCGTGATAGAGCAGTACACCAGGCCAGGGTTGATTTGTTTGAGAGCTTCATAGCTCAAGCCATAGCGGGCCATATCACCGACTTTGTAGTTCTCGATGAAGATGTCTGAGCCTTTGACCAGCTGCCGGATAATCGCTTGCGCTTCGAGTTTGGCGATATTCAGCGTGAGGGATTTTTTACCGCGGTTGGCAGCAAGATAATAAGCAGCTTCGCTGGTGTCATTACCCGCTTCATCCTTCAGGAAAGGTGGACCCCAACCTCGGGTATCGTCGCCGCTGCCGGGACGCTCAATCTTGATCACGTCGGCACCCATGTCGGCAAGCAGTTGGCTGGCCCAAGGCCCGGCAAGCACGCGCGAGAGATCCAATACCCGTAGATGCGAAAGAGCGTCCGTCATGCCATCCTCATATTTAGATGTAATTTCACTTGATTACCACCACTGACCGCCGGTCGGTATATGCCAGTAAGCGCGGTGGCATAATCGGCGAATAACAAAACCGAGCATACCTCATGATACGAGACCCGCAGACCCTGAATATGCTGATCGACTCGGTTGCACGTTTTGTGCGTACGAGACTCGTTCCGGCAGAGCCTATCGTTGCAGAGTCCGACGAAATTCCCGCAGAGCTGATTCACGACATGCGTGAACTCGGGCTATTCGGTTTGGCGATCCCCGAGGAATTTGGCGGACTCGGCTTAACCATGGAGGAAGAGGTTCGTGTCGCTTTCGAGCTGGCCTGGACATCGCCTGCATTTCGTTCACTCATCGGTACCAATAATGGCATCGGCTCACAGGGCCTCATTATCGATGGCACCCACGAGCAAAAACAAAAGTATTTGCCACGGCTAGCATCGGGCGAATTGATTGCCTCATTTGCGCTAACAGAGCCCGATGCTGGCTCGGATGCGGCGTCGCTACGTACCAGTGCGGTGCGTGATGGTGCTGTCTATGTTGTTAATGGCACCAAGCGCTACATCACCAATGCCCCGGAGGCGGGAATTTTTACGGTCATGGCGCGCACTGATCCCACCATCAAAGGCGCAGCGGGCATCTCTGCATTTTTGGTTGAAGCCGGCACGCCCGGTCTGACGTTAGGTAAGCGTGATATCAAAATGGGACAGAAGGGCGCGCACACCTGTGACGTCATTATGGAAAACTGCCGTGTTCCGGTTGAAAATCTGATTGGTGGCAAAGAGGGTGTCGGCTTCAAGACCGCCATGAAAGTGCTGGACAAGGGGCGAATCCATATTGCCGCTATCTGTGTAGGTGCTGCGGAGCGTATGCTGGCTGATTCGTTGGCATATGCGATGCAGCGTCAACAATTCGGTAAACCAATCGCTGATTTCCAGTTGGTTCAAGCCATGCTGGCCGACAGCAAGGCTGAGATTTATGCGGCACGTTGTATGGTGATAGATGCCGCCCGTCGACGTGATGAGGGCGAAGACATCTCGACCGAGGCCTCATGCTGCAAATTATTTGCGTCTGAGATGTGTGGCCGAGTCGCTGACCGCGCAGTGCAGATTCACGGTGGCGCTGGCTATATTGCGGACTATGCGGTCGAGCGCTTTTATCGCGATGTGCGCTTGTTCAGAATTTATGAAGGAACAACCCAGATTCAACAACTGCTTATTGCTAGAAACATGATTCGAGCGGCTGGATCATAACCAGTAAACGCGACTCAGTGCTCATGTAGTGCGGGGAGATTAATGTGAATACTATCGAGCAGTCGGGGGTCGCGGCGCCGCCCCATCAACGCCTTTGGGTGGCGGTTTTCATTTTCTGCTTTCTAGGTCTTATGGCCGATGGCGCTGATCTGATGCTGCTGTCCTATAGTTTGTCGAGCTTGAAGACGGAGTTCGGCATATCCAATACCGAGGCCGGTATGTTGGGCAGTATTACGTTAGCGGGTATGGCGCTCGGCGGTATTGCTGGTGGTTGGGCCGCGGATCGCTTCGGACGGGTACGCGCTATTGTATGGACTACGGCCTTGTTTTCAATTGGCACCGCGTTGTTGGGTACGACAACGAATTTCTCCGAGTTTGCAGTCATTCGCTTCATTGCATCACTTGGCCTGGGTGCTGAATACGTTATCTGCAACACGCTTATGGCCGAGTATGTATCCACTCAGCGCCGAACCACGGTGCTAGGTACGCTCCAGGCGGGCTGGTCGGTTGGCTATGTAGTGGCGACTTTGTTGGCTGGCTGGATCCTCCCCACCCATGGCTGGCGACCTTTGTTTTACGTAGCGATTTTTCCGGTCGTACTTGCCTTTTTTATGCAGCGCTGGGTGCCGGAACCAGCGAGTTGGGTAGCTGCGCAGGCTCAGCGCAAGGCGAACGCTAATGCTAATGCTAATGTCTCATCGGGTACCGTACATGGCGGCAGCGCCATTCAGTTGATTTTCGGTGATGCAGAAGCGCGCCGGATGTTCCTGCTCTGGTCATTGACAGCAGGGTTCTTACAGTTCGGTTACTACGGCGTGAACAACTGGATGCCAACTTATCTGGAAAAAGAACTCGGCATGAACTTCAAGGCGATGACTATTTACATGGTTGGCACCTACACCGCCATGATCGTCGGAAAGATTATCGCCGGCTGGCTAGCCGATCGATTCGGCCGACGTTTTGTTTTTGCTTTTGGTGCCTTTGGTGCAGCGATCTTTCTGCCTGTGATTGTTTTATTGAATACGCCAGAGAATATCGTGTACCTGATGATCTTTTTCGGCTTCCTTTATGGTATGCCGTATGGCGTGAACGCTACTTATATGACAGAGAGTTTTGCTACGCACGCCCGCGGTGCGGCGGTGGGCGGTGCTTACAACGTTGGTCGGGTCGGGGCAGCGATAGCACCAGCTGCTATTGGTTACCTTGCCAGCAGCGGCAGCATCGGGCTAGGGTTTCTGGTAATGGGCGCTGCCTATTTTCTGTGTGGTGTGGTGCCGTTATTTTTCATCAGAGAGAAACTGTATGATCCGCAGGGCTGACGATATCGTGCTGGGCCAGCGCATCACACTTGAACGAGCACCTTCGCATTCGCGCCGCGCTCGACTTGCTCGTGTGCGGCGGCGATTTCATCAAGCGGGTAGATCGCAGTTGGCGGATGCTGTAATGCTCCATTCATCAGAGCTGACTGCACGCTCTCAATGACCTGCTGCATTGCTTGTAACGGTAACTTGTAAACGATGAAGCAGTAGATGTTTACAAAGCCGAGAATCATCGGGCCGAAGGGCATGCTGAACTGCGGCTGATTCGAGCCATAAACGATCGCCTTACCCTGAAACCGAAGCAATTGACCGTAGAGCGGAGCGTGGGTGGCGGCATCGAGATCTATGATCGCATCGGCACCCTTACCATCGGTGAGCGCCAGAACCCGCTCGACGAGTTGCTCTGTCTTGTAATTGATCGTCTCTGCTGCGCCGATTTGCCGTGCCTGTACTGCTTTTTCTTCGCTACTGACAATGGCAATCACGCGCGCACCGGCCATACAGGCGAGTTGAGTCGCGTAATAACCGACGCTACCGACGGCGCCGGGCACCAGAACGGTTTTGCCCAATAGCGATCCACATGCCTGCACTGCATGCATGGCGGTCATGAGTGGTATACCGATCGATGCGCCAACGTCAAACGATACGGCGTTGGGTAATGGAACAGCTTGATTCGCGGGCAGGGTAATGAATTCGGCTGCCGTGCCATAGGGTCGCTCCCACTGGCCGTTATAGAGCCAGACACGCTCACCGATGCGCGAGCGATCGACACCATCGCCTACCGCATCAATGACGCCAGCACCATCACTGTGCGGCGTGACCTCTGCAAAGCCACCGGTGCGTGCGGCCACGCCTGCGCGGGATTTTACGTCCGAAGGATTAACGCCGCTAAACGCCAGCTTGACGCGCACCTCACCTGAGCCGGGTTGAGGGAGCTGACGTTCGACGATCTGGAGTACTTCTGACGCAGGGCCGCGACGGTTGTAGATCGCTGCTCGCATGGATCAACTCCTTGGGTATTGCCAGAATGACTACGTCGCGCAGCCGAGGTTTCCCAGCTGCGTGGCGTATTGCCGGAAAAAACTAGGCGTTGTTTCTGGCTGGCGTTGAGTTGATTTCGCCGGCGATGTTGCCGCCTTTGCGAATTTCCAGGTCACCGTAGGTGATCTTGCCGGACACATCTCCGGTGGACTCAACCAGCAATGATTGATGAGCGGTACTGGTGTT
>JAIXQK010000161.1 GCA_027485795.1 Oxalobacteraceae bacterium | reverse complement strand
TCAGACGGAGCATCTTTTAACGCCTTGTGTAAGGCCTTTTGTTGAGATTCGACGTACTCACCCACCATCTTGTTAGCCCGCGAGCTAAATTCCTGCGTGATTTGTGTCTGGGCGATCAATTCCTTTTGTACTTTGTCAGCATCGAAGATCTTTGCGATTCCCGTTGCCTTGTCACCGGTGCGTAGTGAGGTGTCACCTGCCACGCCGCTGATGCCCGCCTGTGTGGTGCTTGCAGCGTTGTTGCTGTCTTTGCCGAGGCCAACGCCGGTACCGGTTGGGGCGAGCTTGCCTTGCGCCGAGAAGCCGGTACCGAGGTTGACGCTGACGGACTCGGCTTGGTAGTGCGCGCGGTTATCGATGTCGGTGGTTGATACTTGGCCGTTGGCGGTGAAGGTGTTGCGGTTAGCATCAACGGCGGCTTGGGTACTAGTGATCACGCCGCCTTTTAAGGTGGTGTCGCCTGCCACCTTGACGTCGAAGCCGCCATCACCTGCCCTGATACCCGACTGCTCGGTCACGCTGTTGTACGTGCTGTCGATGTTGCTCTTCGCGTAGCTAAGGTTTCCGCTTGGCGCGGTGCCGAGGGTGGCGCTGCCCCCGACCTGCTTGTGGTTCGACGTGTAGGTGCTACGGTCTTGCAGACTCTCGATATCGAGTACGCCACCGGTAGCAACTGTCACTTGAGGTGCGGACACGATGCCGCCTTTAATCGTGGTGTCTGCACCTGATTGCAAGGCTACGCTCTGACCACCGTTAATCTCGGCGTAAGTCCAGCGTTGGTCTTGGCCGTCAACATTGCCGCGTCCCCGGCTTGCCGAGGCGTTGACCCCCATGCCGCCTTTGCTATCCAGTATCACGCCTAAGCTGCTACTTGAATTGCTGTTGCTGCTAGTTTTGGTTTGCGTGTTACTCGCGGCCTGTAATTTGAGCGCGTGCTCGGCGATCAGTTTTACTTGCTGGTTTGCAGCGATCTGACTGCCTTGTAGGGTGAGATCGCTGTGCGCTTGATCGCCCAAGGCGGTAATCGTCACATCGCCACCGGCACCGACTGTGGATGCCACGGCTTCGCTATTGCGCACCACGGTGCGGCTATCGCTCTTTGCTGTGCCGAGACTCATCGATAGCTGAATGCCACCCAGCTTGTCGACGACATTCGTATCGCGGGACGTTACCTTACCGGCTGCGTCGTTGCCTGTGCTGATCTGGTTAGGTTGGCCGTTGATGGTGTCACCTTGACCGGCCATCACCGCATCAACCGCATTCTTTGTGGCCAGTGCCGTATTAGCTGCGGCAAGTACCTTCATACGGCTGTCAGTAGTGTTTGACGCCGCTTCGCTCATCACTTTTGCGGTTTGTACGGCGGTGACGATGGGGTTGGATACCGCCACCGTTAGGCCACTTTGCCGGAATTGCGTTTCAGAGACGGTTGTCTCGCTATTAAGAGCTTCTGCGATAACAACTTTGCGAGCTTCGATGCTCACATCACCCCTCGGTGCGATGATATTGCTACCGGTTTGTGTGAACGTATCTCCGGCCTTGATAACTACATCGCTTTGGGTACTACCCACGGTGGATGCGGATGCTGTTTTTACAGCAGCGTCGATGTTGGTTTTTAGGCTGCGGGTACCTATTGTTACGCCGAAGCCGCCAGAGCTCATCAGACCTGAGGTTTTTTTCTGTTGTAGGTGCGTCTCATGGTGTGTGTCAGTAACTGCTTCGATATTGATGTGGCGTGCCGCATCAAGCACGGTGCCATTGGTACTGGCGATATCGCTACCGCTGATCTTGATGTCTTGCCCTGTCTGTACACTCACCCGGTTGCCTGATAACAGCGAACCTTGCTGCGTGGTTTGGTCGAGCGTATCGCGTGAACTGTAAGTGGTCCTAGACAGGAAGCCGCGACGGGTATGGCGGTGTGATTCGTCGACGCTGATTTGTGACTCTGACGTACCCAGCGCCACATCACGAGTGGCATTGAGTTGGATGTCGCCATCACGTGTAGTGATCTGTGTGCCGCGTGTGAGGATATCGCGACCAGCGATGATATCCACTGAGCGTGCCGTATCGATGGTGGAGGCTATGTCGGTTCGGCTGGATTCACGTCGATTATTACCGCCACCCCAGTTCACGCTTTCGCTGTGCGTTTCGGTGACCGTGTCGAGACGAACGTCATTACCTGCCACAAGCAAGACGCGACCGGCGGGTGGCTCTGTAATAGTCGTGCTATTTGGTGCAGCAGACTGCCCCTGTTGGACCTTTGCACCCTTCAGCGTCAAGTTATGACCGGCAGCGACCACCGTTTGTCCATCGTCATCGCTCAGGTAGAGCCCTGCGATACGGTCGACATCGGAACGACTACCTTGTGCATTTGATGAGTTGTGCGTGGTCGAGGCTATCGTGATGTCATTACCGGCGGTTAGCACCAGCGCGTCCTCGGCCCGAATCTGGCCGCCGAGGTTGTTTATGTCTTGCGCGGCATTGACCTTCACGCTTCCCCCGGCGATGCTGCCACCGAGGTTGTTGATATTGGCGGCACTCAGGTTTACGAGCCGCCGCCCGGCGATAGTGCCGCCATTCGTTAGATCGCCCTTGAGTGATAGCTTCACCTGATCACCACCCAACAAGGCGCCATCCGGTGTTAGATCGCCATTGCGCACCTGTACATACACCTGGGGCACTAAGGCACGCGTGATCTGGCCGTTGGGTAGCGTGACATCCTTCTCGACCAGCCAGACAATATCGCTAGTCAGCGCAGCCATCTGCTCTGCGGACAAGGCGATGCCCGGCCGTAGCTGATGCGCTTGCGCAAAAGTGATTGCCTTATCCATCAATGCCTGAAACTGTGCCTCGTCATTCGCGTAGGCAGGTAAGAATCGACGGCCAGTCAGTTGCGCAATTTGTTCACGCACCAGCCTTTGCTCGTAAAAGCCATCGCCGATTCGCTTCTGCATCTGCTGTGGATCGAGTGCTAGTAGTTTCAGCAAGTAGTCGGAGCTTAGCCATTGCTTGTAGTTCGTAAAGCGCGGATCGGTTTCAACAAGATAGCCCCGAGTTTCGGGCGCGGCGCGGTACAGACTACTGGTTGGCAGGGTCGCAGTAAGGTTGATATTGCGAGTTAACTGTCCACCACTGTTGCTGATGTCGACGACACGCGTTGGTACCTGCTTAGTCTGATCTTCGTAACCCACTACACCTAATGAAATGCTTTGTACCAGCGGCGGTGGTTCATAGCCGGCCTCACTCACGCCGGTCGAATCACGGCCTTTTTTGCGGTTGCGCCAGAATGATTCGACAACACCCGTATCCGTTGTAGTTCTGGTTCCCGTCGCATCAATGTTATTCAGGGTGGTGACCTGTACATCAAGATCTTTACCAGCCAGGATGTGGCTCTTGTCATTCGTTAGTGTTTCGCCCCACACCCGCAAATTACCGCCGGCAATGATCTGTGCGGGCGTCGAGGTGTCGGTAACATCCTCGGTGACGTTACGGTGATATTGGTAGCGTAGCCATTGCTCGTAATTACCTTCTGGGGTGTGTAGATGATATGACTCGTCAATGTAGAGGTATACATTCGGCGTTCCCGGCAGGTAGCGATTGTGTGACCCCACCCCAGCAAGTTCGACAATAGATTCGTTCTGAGTGGTCTGAAGGCGCGTACTGTGATGCATGTTGATATTGCGGACTTCATCGACGGCCAGAACCATATCGCCGCTCGCCTCGATATTGGCGCTTAGGTTGTCGAGCCGTAGGGCCTGTCCGACGGCATGATTTTCCGTATCGAGATGACGGCCAATCGTGAGATCGCCATCGCTGTAGAGTAATGCGCCTTCACGGTTAGTAATCTGGCTGGCACCGATATCCAGCCTTGATCTGGCAGCGATCACAGGTGCTGCATTACCGCCGGTACCATCAGCAGCATTACCGCTATCGTTCAGTACAACGTCCGCGCGAAGTGCGACATGGTCGCCATAGATGCGACCAGTGCCAAGATTTTTTATCGTCGTACTATTCAACAGCACATCGCTGCCGTTAATCAGACCTCGATTGATAAGTGCATGTGGCGCCGTGGCGTTCAGCTTGACGGATTGTGCCTCGAGTGATCCATCGATCTCATTGTTGATTTTATGGGCGGTCACCGACAGCAACTCCCCGGCAGCGATCGCTGCGTGGATATTGACCGTACCAGTGGTGCTAAAGCTTAGATTTCGGTTTGCGGCGAGCGCGCCGTAGTGATCGTAGTCTTGCGTGAGGTGAATATCGATATCAGTTTCACCGAGCACTTCGCCATTGCCAGAAAGTGCGGCCGCGTCAATCGATACGAGTTGACCTGCGATCAGGGTGCCACCGGCATTCTTGATTTTTAGTGTACGCGCCTCGGCAGCAGAATCGCTTACCGACAACCGACCGCCTGCAGCGATTACCCCGCCGCGATTGTCGAGGTCGCCAGCGACTTCGAGTGATGCATCTCCACCCGCATGAAGTGTGCCGTGATGGCTGATGCCCTGCGCAGCGCCAATGTGGATCAACCCAGCGCTCGCAATGGTGCCGGTTAATTCAAGTCGCCCCGCCGACGTGATTCGGATCTCGTCCGCACTACCGCCAAGTGTCCCGGCATTGCGTACGCCGACACCCGCTTCGGTGCCTACGAGCCAGATCTTGCCTGCATACATCCCGCCCAGCGTACTGACATCGATAGCGAATTTCGGCTTGTTATCGTTTTGGATAAAGGCCGTCGTGTGCAGATCTCTGGCGCGTACCTCATTGCTACCAGCGATGACATTGAGCTGACGGGCACGCAGCGAGGCATTGACGTGCACGGCGCGTGCAATTACGTCGGTGAAGTCCATGGTTTTGGCATCAAGCCCATCACCACTAAAGCTGACTGTTCCTTTTCGTACCAGATAGCTATCAAGATTGCCGCTAGTGCTGTATTGCGGGACGCCGGTGGTCAGCGTCGCGCGGCTCGCATTGATGAAACCGCAGCCATCGCAACTAATGCCAGATGGGTTGGCGATGATCAGTCTTGCAGCTTGACCAGCAATCTCGACATAGCCGTGTAATAGGCTCGGATTACTGGAATTGATTTCATTAACGATGACTGAAGCGGGTCTGCTGAGCAACGGGTTAGCCTGCACCCAACCACCGAGCGAGGTTTGGACCGGTTGATTGGCATTGTTCAGGATCGCACCATTACTCTGCACATCAAACTGACTGAATGCATTACGGGAGACACCGGCCGCAGTTGGCGTTTGAATGTGTACCAGCGGTACGCCGTTGGCTGCTGAGCTAACGATTGCCTGGCGGGCGGCAGGCGCCGCGGCGTCGGGAATAATTTGGGCGTACGTGAGAACGGGCAGTAGTGTCGTCGACACCAGACCAGCCAGTGCAGTACCGGCAAACAAGCGCGGCCCACTACCAGCAGCACTATGACTTGGCGTGGTCTCAGCCACCGCCATTAAGAGGCCCCGCGCGCGGTTGAATACGAGGCGATAGCAAAGTTGGTTCATGTCAGTATCTCTGATTCAGGGGGAGGAGACTTGGGCGGGACGTCATTTTTCGAGTGAAGAACGACCGGCCGAGCTGCGAACCATGCATCGGCTTCAATGCGATCGATGGCAATGCCATGACAACGCTTGATACGAAAGCCACGCTCTACGCCACGGTGGTACAAGTAGCGCATGCAATGCGTCGGAAATAATTGCCGTTGTAGCAGGCGCCAAATCGATGCCGTGTGACCGAACGGCGCAATCCAGTCGATGATCCATTGACGCTCGCCGCTGGCCCAGTCGGCGGGCGTTATCGCTGCGTGCGCCCCGTTGAGGTAGGTGTTTTCTGCAGCCTCAGAAAAGTTCGCCCACGATAAATAGAACACCGGGCGATCGCCCTCGGTAGCGAGCAGGAATTGCCGGTGCGCGATGGCTGGCAAAAGCAAAGTCGATAGCCACTTGAGTGGCGTCTCGCGTCGCGTGCTGGTCTGCATCCAAAGCCAGCTAGCAGCGCCGAAGACTTCTGCTTCACGCCAGTCCTGTTGTAGCAAGCCGGGGGCGATTACCCAAAGACCGGGAGCGGAGGCGAAATGCATGGTCGCTGCCGTTAGTACGACCAGCTGAGGCTGAAACCGACATTCAGCCCATGCGTTGGAAAGCCGTCGGGCGCAGACAGTGCGTGACCGGCAAACAGGTCATACGCCAAACCATGCGTACCACCGCGTATGCCCAGAGCCACACCGGCGAGGTGTTTGCCGGCAAGTTGTTGGCTATGACGGCCGCGCACCTCGCCATAGTCGAGACCGAGATAAGCCTCTTGGGCCGATCCACCTAGCGACCAGCCGAGATCGTTGCGCACTAGCCAGCCACAATCAGCTGAAAGCACGCGTTGCTCGTCGAAACCGCGTACCGAGAAGCGGCTGCCGATACTGAACCGGTCTTGCGGCAGTAACGAGGTCCAGGCTTGTTGCGCGCGCATCGCCACCGCATAGCGCAAGCGCTGCTGTGCAAATACGATAGGCTGGTTATACAGTGCGCCAACCAGAAGAATTTGTGGCCGCGTACTACCCTCAACATCCTCGTTCAGCAGGGGGTGGCGACCAAGCATGCTGGTGCCCTGCCGAAAACCCGCGTTCAGGTCGAGCGTTGCGTCGCCCAGTACGTGTCGATGCGTAAGCCCCGTTTCCCAGCCACCCAATTGGCGCCGCTGTACCAAGATCTCCAGATCGCCCACAAAATTGCGTGATTGCTTCGCCCATGCGCTTAGATAAGCAATCGTTTTACTGCTAGCACCACGCGTGAGGATGCGTGATAGCTTCAGTTCTTGATTCGCGCTGTCGCCGCTATAGACCGTGGTCCCGCTTGTATCAGCAATCGGTTGTCGATAGCGGCTTCTGCCAACAGTCACTCCCAGCAGCCAATATCCGAGCGGCAGCGAATAATGAACCGTGTTGCCATTGGTGCCGCGTGAGCCAGGCGATTGCTCGTGCAGACTATGGTTGAGGCTGACATAAAAAAGATCATTCAATGTCAGTGCGTGGTCATACGACAGTGTTAACGCACTTTGATAGCGGCCAGTCGATTCAAGCCCCGAGTTATCAGCATACAGATTGACTCGAAAAGGGAAACTCTGGCGCCACTGGATCACAACATCGCTATAGCCGGGTTGAGCATCCTTACCGTCGGCAGGTTCTATACGGATGTCTGCTTCCGCGCTCGGTACACGTTTTAAATTCTCCAGCGCTTGCTCAATCGCGCGCAGGTTCAGCAAGTCTCCCGGCTGTACGGGTATCGCATTCCGCAGTGTTGCGCGGGTCGACGTACCTTCGGCAAGACGTATCGCACGTATACGTCCCGGAATCAGAGTTACAGTAAGTACACCTTGCGTCAGATCTTGCGGACCGGTCAGCACGCGCGTCGTGACATAGCCGCGCCGTACCAGCTCATTCTGCATACGTCGGACCGCAATACCAATCCCAGTCGCGCCAATACAGCGACCGCTAATCGCATCATGGCTACCGTCAGCGGCGCGGTTGGCAGAATCGATCAGATCAGTAAAACGCGCTGACATGTCGCCAACCAAAGCTATGCGCTGAATCACCAAGCAAGGTGATTCATCTACCGGAAGGCGGGTAGTGAACGGGACTGGCGAGGGCTGTAATCGAATATCAGGACGTGATTCCAGTTGCTGACGCAATTGGAATTCACGCTCCTGCTGACGCTGCAGTTGTGGGTCATTCAGGTTGGCATCCGCCAGCGCTTGCCCTACCGCTGCAGCGGAAAAAAATGTAGCGCACAGCGCGCCATATACGGAAAAAATTCTGCGCATTGAACAATCGGGGAAAGCGTGAAATCACTACTTCTCGCCAATTCGCTTACCAATACGGCAGCGGGAGAGGCGTCCCGATTGTTCAGCACGCAAAAAAAAGAAAAAAGATGTTTAGTAACGGAAATTACTAAAATTAGTTTGAATTATCGTGTTGCCGAAAAAAGTGTTGTGATTATGCGTAAACCAATACAACTAGTTTGCGATAAACGGACGAGAGGAGCGTCAATCACTTGCGCGATAGCTAGCGTAGCCTTTCGCGCGCAATTCACAGGCTGGACAATGGCCGCAGCCATAACCCCAGTCATGTAATTGGCCACGCTCTCCGAGGTAGCAGGTGTGTGTCTCATGACGAATCACTTCGATGAGTGATTCACCGCCGAGTTGATCGGCTAATTGCCAAGTGGCGGCCTTATCCAGCCACATGAGGGGTGTTTCAAGACTAAGCGATGTGTTCATGCCGAGACGCAAAGCCGATTGCAATGCGCGCAGGGTCTCGTCGCGACAATCCGGGTAGCCGGAGTAATCGGTTTCGCACATGCCACCGACCAGCACACTGATGCCTCGTCGGTAGGCCAGAGCTGCCGCCAGTGTGAGAAACAATAGATTGCGGCCGGGTACAAAGGTGTTTGGCAAACCATCGACCTGCATCGTGATCTCGCTGTCACGTGTCAGTGCGGTTTCTGATATCTGACCGAGTACTGACAAATCCAGAACGTGATCTTCACCGAGTCGTGTCGACCAGTCGGGCGCTAGCGTACGTAAGGTCTCGAGGATCTTCGGCCGCACCGATAACTCAATTGCATGGCGCTGCCCGTAGTCAAAACCTAGTGTCTCTACATGCGCATAACGTTGTAATGCCCAAGCAAGACAAGTGGTGGAGTCTTGTCCGCCAGAGAACAGCACGAGCGCGGCATTGGTCGAGAGATTCATTGAATTATTTCATTTGATCGATTTATCTTTTTGACATGCTGAATACAGATGATCACATACGCACTACTTGGCACTGATCTTCGATAACGATAGCTCGACGCGGTTGCCCTTCTTATCTTCATGGAGTAGCCGCACTGGATACCACTGACGTTCCGGCGAAAGCCAGAGATCAAAATGCTTATCAATACTTTGGTTGTCAGGCACGATGGATAAGCGCCATGCACTGACCTCGCCATCGGGTAGCTTAAGTTGTTCTTTACCGTTGATGCGAATTCGCCAAGCATCGACACTCTTTGCGCTGGCGACAAACATCTCTAAATTCAATCCTGATTCGAACTTGCCCGGATTGCCACGACCGATTGAGGCGAGCTGCCAAATCCAGCTACCTCTGTCCTGTTCACCGCCGTTGGCAGGAACAATGGCGGTCGACGCAGAAAAACTGATTTGCTTGGACTGATGCCGAAAATGCGTATTGGTTTCCGAGCGCCCGAAACGTTTCTCGACATAGAGGTTGGGCGCGATACCGAGCGCCCCGAGTTCACCCTCGCTCCGATTTTTGGCGAGTGTGAATATCAGCGCGCTGATCTCAGTATCTAAGGTATAGCGTTGCCCATCATGCCGCCATTGCATGGTACCGCTGCCCGATAAGCTGCGCCCGTCTTTGCTCACGCCAACGACATTGAAGACTAATTCGGCTGGCGGCGGTGGGCTGGCCTTGTCGAATAGGGCGGTGATATTGGCGATCGCAGTTTCCTGGCTTGCGGCTGTCGCCGTGTTCGGATCCGTCGCTGCGTTGGGTGCAGGCGCGGTTGGCATAGCAGCTTCAGTGGTCGCGGGTGGTGTTTCAGTGCTTGGGGCAGGCGCTGCCGGGAGTGTTTCGGTGGTCGGTTTATCTGCGACAACCGTTTGATCGTTTGCGGCTATCGCTGGCGCTGGCGGTGGTAGTGGCGGTGCAGGGGGTGTCAGTTTCTGAGGTGGCGCGGCTGCAAGCGGCGGATCTGGTCGCAGCAATGACACGCTAATCTCGGTTTCGTCGTCGGCATCATAGAAAAATGCAATGCTTTCCAGTTGATTGTTCAGCCACTGAAGCACCAGCAGGTGTGCGAGCAGTGTCAGCACCAGAGCGCCGACCAACAGCGACCATCGGCGTGATGGCCGATGCGCCGAGTGGTTCGACAGAGGTGAAGTCAGCATGGCCTAAGTGTACTGGTTTGAAGCGGTATTTGAGCACCGTCGTTGCATCTCCTTGCATTAAGATCGAGTCAAGGATGATCTGCTAACCTAAGCAGAAATCTAACCCGGAGCCAGCTTATGTCCAATCACGGATCAAACGACATGCCAGGCGCGAATGCGATGGGTGACACTCTGGCATTCGTGAAGCAGTTGTGGGGGTCGATGAAGATTCCCGGCATGGCTATGCCTTCGTTGTCACCGGAGGACATTGACAAACAAATCGCCGACCTAAAAGCAGTCGAGTCTTGGCTGCAGGTGAATATGAACATGTTGCGCAGTTCGATTCAGGCGCTGGAGGTGCAGAGCGCCACGCTGGCGGCACTACGGTCCGTGGGTGAGAGCTTTGCCAAGGCGGCATCGGGTGCCGGCACATCTTCTGCTGCCGATGACAAGCCATCTTTCGAGTCGCCGTTCCAGTCGCCGTTCGATCAAGCTACATCATCCGGTGCTGCGCCAGATCCGGCTGCGATGGCAGCGCCATTCGCCAATGCCGCGGTTTGGTGGAATGCGATGCAGGAGCAGTTTTCGAATGCCGTCGGTCAGGCCATGCAGCAAGCCACTCCTGCCGAGCCAAAGCCCTCAAAAAAACCCACTGCCAAAAAAGCCTCAGCGGCTAAGCGCGCCGCCTCACGCAAGCGCGCGGCAAAAACTGCCTCAAAAAATACAGCTAAGGGCGCATCGAGGGGTGCATCCAAATCGACTTCCAAAGGGACGTCCAGCCGTACATCCCAAAGTGCATCGAAAGGCGCAGGAGCGACTGAGTCGGATTAACGCCAGCAGGGATCACGCAAGTAGCAGTGATCTAAGCACGGGCAAGTCAGGCAGCAGGAACGCAGGCTGGTGTGGTTGATGAGGCCTGTTTAAACCCAGTGACTGACGCCACACATTAAGTTGCTCTCAGTAGAAGTCACCTAATTGCGTGCGCGCGTTTTTAGCCAGCGCATCACACTACCGACCACAGGTAGTTTTTCATACAACTCTTCAGCCGCATCCCAATAATCACGGTGGTAGGCCACGCGACCGTCCTCGGCAAAGCGTACATGCGTCGCCCCGCGAATACACTGCTCTTCAACCGAGAAACGTTTCATCCGGAATAAAAAATCCCAGGTCAGGAAGGCTTGGTCGTCCTGCAGCACACTGTGTGTGATGACGAAACGTGGCGCATCCACCTGCTCGAACATATGGGTGAAGATATGGCTCACCTGCTCCAGACCCTGTACCTCATTGAACGGGTCTTTGAACCAGACATCGTCGGTATAGATCAGCGAAAGTGTACGAACGCTGTCCACGCTCATCGACTGAAAAAAATCAATCACGCGGTAAAGATCAGCTTGATGCTTCATAGCCCAGTCACTTTATGAATCAGCCAGAAATAGGCGCGGTAGGGCAGTAGCTGTGCAAAGCGTAACCAGTTTGTGAAGCGGCGCGGAAAATGAATATGAAACTCACCGCGCTCTATGCCCTGCACAATTTGCACAGCTGCTTCCTGCGGGCTGATCAGCGCCGGCATCTCGAAGTCGTTTTGTTTTGTTGCCGGGGTGTCGACAAAGCCAGGGTTAATCAAATAGACACCTAGGCCCTTTGCGTGTAGATCAAGGTAAAGGGTTTCCGCCAAATTAATCAGCGCTGCTTTGGTAGGGCCATAGCCCAGTGCGCGTGGTAGTCCACCAAATCCAGCGACTGACGACACGATGCCAACACCACCACGGCCTTGCGCAAGCATCGTCGGCAACACCGCGTCGAGGACATGAAACACGGCGCGGAGATTCACATCCAGCATCTGCTCGACAGCGTCAATATCGATCGCATCGGCGCGCATTTCGCGATAAACCCCGGCGACCATCAGTACCAGATCGACGCCTTGCCAGGCAGCCATCAACTGATCGCGTGCTGCTAGCAGCTGCGAGCGATTCGTGACATCCAGCGGCAAGATCAGTGCTTGCCCGCTGCCCGCCGCTAGCTGTCGCAGGGCAGTTTCATTGCGCGCCGATAGCGCGACACGTGCGCCGAGTGAGAGCAAATGCTGAGCGGTCGCAGCACCGATGCCGGTCGATGCCCCAACGACCCACACGCGAACGCCGCGCCAATCCTGAATTTTTGGATTCATGAGATGTACTTAATGCGCATGAGCGCCATGCAGTTCATGAAGAAGCTGATCTACGGCTCACGCTTGCGAAACGACAGGGTCACTTCGCCGAGCCGGAAGCCGAATTTGCTCATCACCGCGCGGTTCAGCATCACCTTGTCATCCATCATGAACATCCAATCGTCGAAGCTCACGTGGTAAGTCTTGCCGTCGACCGGCAGCGCCAGTGTGTAGCGCCAGTTGAATGCATTACCGCCGGTCGCGCCGCTGGCTTCGCCAATCACATCAGAGGCGGTACCAATATAGCGGTTGTCACCGATTTTTTTCAGGGTCCAGACACGGCGCTGCTTGGTACCGTCTGAGTAAGTGAAGTGCTCATCCAAGGTACCGGTATCGCCTTGCCATTGGCAGTCCATCACGACGGTAAAGCGTTTGATGACTTTGCCGCTACGGTCTTGGAACATGCCCCACGCATCAATGGTGCCATTGAAATAGGATTTCAAATCCAGCTTGGGCTGTTCCGCTGCGTAATCTGAGGGCTGTAGTGTCGCGCCGCAACCGCCCAGCACCAGCACGGCAAACAAATGCGCACCAATCAATACCGCTCGCCAGCTTGATATCTTCATGCTTGTTTCTCCTTTTATACATCCGCTAAAGGCGCACGCCACAACGCCAAGGCTGCACCAGTTTTCAGTATGCAGGGCAGCACCGCATAGGCTAGTGTCAGTGCCGAGACCGCGCTGGCTTCTGTGGTGCCTGGGGTGTAACCGAGCCAACCCAGAAAAGGCAGTGAGATACCCGCTGCCAGCGCAAGATTCATTTTTGTAATCCAGCTCCACAAGCCAAAGTAACTGCCTTCGTATTCGCCACCGTGCCCCGCGCTGCCAATCACGCCGGCGAGTAGCGCGGGCGGTAAGGCCAGATCAGCCCCCAGCGCTGCGCCTGTCAACACACAAATAACACCGAATGGCAGCATCGCACCGGCGTTTAACTGCGAAGTCCACAAGAAAGCAAGGATGGCGAGTAGCATCGACGCCAGCCAAGCGCGTGATTCACCTACGCGCGCCGCCAGTCGAGTCCATAGGGGGAGCGCGAGTGCTGCTGACAGAAAATACAGCAGTAAAAATAAGGGCGCTTGGTTCGGCAACAACAGACGGTCGGACACAAAAAACAGAAATAGGGTCGCCGGCACTGCCGCGGCAATACCATTCAGCGCATAGACGGCAAACAGCCAACGAAAGCGTGACTGCGTGAGTGGCAGCAACCAATGGGCCGCTTGTTGGGATTCAGGCAGAGCAACGGCGCGCGGCGCCTGTCGAAGCAGTAAAAAAGCCGTGAGTAATAGTGCGAGTACGAAGCTGATGCACAGACCGGTGCGGCCCACCAGGGGTGGCAGTATGGCGGCTAACACTACGCCGGCCAGTGCACAGCCTTCACGCAGTGCGGTAAGTCGTGTTCGCTCACCACGCTGCTGTGTCAGGCGCGCGCCCCAGCTGTTGTGCGCGATGGTAGCGATTGAGTAGCCCAAGTAGACCAGCACCAGACTTGCACCAAACCACACCACTAACCAGTCGGGCGATAAAGCAGGTGGCAGCATCAGTGCCGCAAAGCCGATCGCCAGCAAGGGGAGTGAGAGTAGAACGAACTTTGGATACCCACCGGATCGAGCGCCATCCATCCAACGCCCCAGTGGCGGATCAATAAACGCATCCATAGTCCGTGCGGCCAGCAACAAGGTACCTACGGTGGCCAGCGACAGTCCGAGCTGCGCTGCGTAAAGCTGCGGCACCATCACATATACCGGCAAGGCGACTAGCGCCAGCGGAAAACCGAAGGCGCCGTAGGCAAGTAACTGCGCGCGGGTGAATTGCATTACTGTCCCAGTAGCGCGGAGCGCAGCTTGGGGGCAGTGGTTTTAGGATGTAGCCAGATCGCGAAGAACGCCGGGCCAAAAGCAGGATCGGCGATTTCACCAATCGCAGCACCGTTACGAAAAAATCGGGTGGGCTGGCCGGGCGCATACAGTCCGGTCAGTTGCGTAGTCTTGTCGACATCCGGGAATACTTGCTTCATCGCTTCATCCCATGCCTTGTGCTGCGCCGGGGTGCCGATGCCGAGTTTTTTCATTTCATCGATGCTGGCTTCAGCGATGCGTCGGCCTTCCAGCGAACGCGCATAGTTGAGTTCGAGTGCCAACGACACGCTCTGCCAGTTGTCCGGATTGAAGCTGCCGCGCACCGCCCATAGTGAGGCGTCGTAAAGCTTTAGTCCAAACCAACGGAAGCTACCGCTACCGATCACCGATGCCTCAGGCAGCGCTTGCTTTAGCACTCCCGAGTTTGCCAGCGCGGTCGAGAGTACGGTCGACAGTGAGAGCAAGACCAGCAAAAAGACATGGCGCATCTTTGGTGCCACAGCGAATATCCTTAGCGTTTACTCAGTGTAAATTGGTAGAGATCGATATTGTGCTCGCGGAAGCCCGCTTCACAATACGCGAGATAGAACTGCCAAGTGCGAATGAAGCCCTCGTCGAAGCCTTGCGCGCGAACCTCGAGTAATACCTCGTTGAATGATTGGTGCCACTCTGCCAGCGTACGTGCATAGTCCAAGCCGAAGGCGAAGGCATCGACCACCTCCAAGCCATGCCGCTCGGCATGCGCGCGGAATACGCTGGGCGAAGGCAGCATACCGCCCGGGAAAATGTACTGCTGGATGAAATCACTACCTTTGCGGTAGCGATCGAATAGTGCGTCATCAATCGTGATGGTTTGTATGCAGGCACGCGCGCCCTGCTTCAGTCGGCGTGCGACCGTGCTGAAATAGCTATCCCAGTATTGCTCACCGACCGCTTCAAACATTTCGATCGAAGCAATACCGTCGAATTCGCCTGATACATCACGGTAATCTTGCAGACGCAGGTCTGCACCTGCAGCGAGGCCCGCTTTCTGCAGCCGCTGCTCGGCAAACGCCAGCTGCTCGGTTGAGATGGTGAGCCCGGTGACATGCATACGATGTTGTGCAGCGAGTTCGGCAAAACCACCCCAGCCGCAGCCAATCTCTAACAAGCGCGCGCCTTCCGTTACGTTCAGCTGCGACAGAATGCGTGCGTACTTGGCTTGCTGCGCCTGTTGCAAACTCATGTCGGGTGCGCTGAACAAAGCACTGGAGTAGGTCATCGACGGATCCAGCCACAGACGATAAAAGGCATTACCAATATCGTAGTGCGCGTGAATATTGCGGCGGCTACCTGCTTTCGAGTTGCGATTGAACAGATGGCGGAGGCGATACAACAAGCCACCCCACCAGCTACCGTAGATCGCTTCTTCCAGTGCATTGCGATTGCGCACTAGCAGCTGCAGTAGCCCTGCCAGATCGTCGGTTTGCCAGTCGCCCGCGATAAAACTTTCGGCGAAGCCGATGTCACCGGATTTCATCGCCGCCAAGCAGGGGTTCCAATTATTCAAGCGCAGCGAGACCGGCGCCTCGCCTTCGCCGCTTTCGCCGAATTGCAGCACGCTGCCATCGGGGCAGGTGAGGCGCAAAGCGCCATGCTGCAGTCGACGCAGCATTTGTAGCAACATCCGCGCTTGCGGTGGCATGCTCATACGGGAGACGTTGGCCGCAGTGTCTTGCGGCGACAGCTCAAGGCTCGCGCTCAGAGATTTATTCATCGACTCAGGGCTTTCTGTGGGGGCATGGGTTTACTGAAAAAAGGCACACGCTTGATGAACAGTCGCAGTGCTTGCCAATGGATACGGGCAATCACGCCGAAACTCATCAGCGGGTGACGCAGAAATGCATTTGCGGCGCGCCAGTCGCTGAGTGTTTGCAGATCACCGCACACACTGGTCAGCAATAAGGGTCCGTCGGCATCGTGGTATTCAATACGCGCCACGACACGCTCGACTTGATCCGCACCTTGCGCTTGCAGCGTGCGCATGAAACGAAAACGATAGCTACCCTCGACAGCGCAGAACGGCGATACATGAAACACCTTGCTGGCGGAGAGTTGCTGTCCCCAGCGCAGGGTTCCGCCGGTGTCCAACAGGTAGCAATGGCGCTCGCCAAACGTGTTGTTCACCTCGCACACAATCGCGCGCAATGTGCCGTCGCGACGGTGACAGAACCAGAATGATACCGGGTTGAACACATAGCCTAGCACGCGTGGAAATGTCTGCAGCCAAATCTCGCCGTCGGCGTCCTCGATACCTTCGTCCCGCAGCAGGGTATCTATCCACGGCAGCAGCGGCGTTTTGCCGTCGCCGTGGTCGTTGTCATAAAACGAGAGCAGATTAAATCGGTTGCGAGCACACAGGCGGCTACCCAAACCGCTATCGCCCAAGGTGCGTAGCGGCAGCATCAGCGTGAATACGCCGTAGCTGAACACATGCTCAGCAGGTCGCAGCCGTTGATGCCGGACCGAGCCGATGCTGAGCATAGTGCATGCTGTGTTCAATCGAAATTCCTCACGCTGCCTGTTTTGCAGGCAAGTTGGATTGCGCGGCCAGCGCCGCCGCTACAGATAAGCCCGACTTCAGACCATCTTCATGAAAACCATAACCGGTCCAGGCGCCCGCAAACCAGGTGTTGCGTTCACCTTGCAGCGAGCGTAGCTGACGCTGCGCTTCAATCGCCGGCCCATCAAAGACTGGATGCGCATAATCAAAACGGGCCAGCACCTTCGACGGATCAGGCGCATGGATAGGATTGAGAGAAACAATGATGGGTGTTTTGACCGGTAGCGGCTGTAGTTTGTTGAGCAGATAGTGCACGCACACACGCGACGTATCCGTACCAGTGCTTTCATAATTCCACGCTGACCAGGCCTTACGGCGCTCGGGCAAACAAGACGCATCGGTATGCAAAATCGCCTGGTTCGGTTGATAACCCACCGCCGCCAACACATCACGCTCGGCATCGTTGGCATCCTGCAGCAAGCGAAGGGCCTGATCGCTATGGGTTGCTAGCACTACATGGTCGTACAACTGCAACCCACGTGCAGATTCCACACGCGCCTGATAGCTCGCGCCAACGGGCACGCGGCGTACCGAGCTCACCGCGTTGTTCAGGTAGGTTTGTGGAATCGCTTCCAGCATTTTTTGTACATAGTGGCGCGCACCACCCGTCACGGTGTGCCACTGCGGCCGGTCACTGACTTGAATCAATCCGTGGTTGTGGCAGAAGCGCACGAAGGTCGCGAGTGGAAATGCCAGCATCTGCTCGGTCGGGCAAGACCAAATACACCCGGCCATTGGCAACAGGTACCAATCACGAAATTCGGTGCTGTAGTGATTCGCATCTAAAAATTCACCGAGCGGAATGTCGTCCATGGCGCCGTCAGTGAGCGCCATCTCGGTGGTTTGACGGTTGAAGCGCAAGATATCGCGCAGCATGCGCCAAAAGCGCGGCGACAGCAGATTACGTCGTTGCGCGAACACCGTATCGAGGTTGCTACCTGCCCACTCCAAGGTGCGCACGCCAGCGCCTGATGGTATCGGCATCTTCACCGCAAACGACATATCGCTCGCGCTGGTATGGACTTTCAATTGCTCAAACAGACGTACCAGATTTGGGTAGGTGCGGTGGTTGAAAACCAAAAAGCCGGTATCGACGCCAAACCGCTGACCGTCTATATCGACATCAACCGTGTTCGTGTGTCCACCAAAGTAGGTGCCGGCTTCGTACAGCGCAACTTCATGACCTTCGCGCGACAATTGCCAAGCGGCAGAGAGTCCGGAAATACCGGAACCAATGACTGCGATCTTCATATCGAGTCCTGACCATCAAGAATAAAAATACTGCGACGCCCGACAGGTAGTGACTAGGATCGGGGGGAAGGTCACCCTGGCGTGCCGCCAGCGGAAGCCGGGAGGCGTCGCAGCAAAAAAGCTTGCGCTACTGTGGTCCGAGCGCTTTTTCGAGTGCGCTGACGAAGGATTTGTCGTCAGGCCGTGTCATGCTGCCGAAACTACCGACCAATTTGCCATCGCGGTCGATCAGATACTTGTTGAAATTCCAGGACGGCTCTTTCGCGCCGGCCTTTCGCATCGCGGAGAACAAAGGATTCGCATCCTTTCCTTTGACCGAGCTTTTCGAGAACATCGGAAACTTCACGCCATAGGTGTTGTGGCAGAAGTCAGCGATTTTCTTGTTGTCATCGGGTTCCTGCGAAAAATCATTCGACGGAAAACCCAGAACTACAAGACCTTTGTCTTTGTACTTGGCGTACAACTTTTCCAGGCCTTCATACTGCGAGGTAAAACCGCAATAGCTGGCGGTATTGACCACGACAACCGCTTTACCTGCATACTGGCATAAATCCTGTTGCGCCTCGTCCTGCAAACGATTGAATTTGTAATTCAACAGCGCGGGGCAGTTGGCAGCAGATGCAACACCGGGCAACAAAGCCGACAGTAAAACAAGCGTCCAAGGCAGCGGCTTGCGGCGGAGAGAAAAAGACGATTTCATCGCGGTTTAGCCTATGGATTTGAATTTGATGGATTGATTCTAGCTTGCTTTGAAAAATCTTTCCGGCGGCCGCAAAATCCTGGGGCCGCGCGTCAAAATACTGCCCGGCGCGCTACCGCGCGCAATCACTCAAAAGACAACTTCATGCGACACCTGATTCTCGTGCTCGGCGATCAATTAAGCCTGAGTAGCCCCGCGTTGGCAGACTTCGACCCTGCGCAAGATGCTGTGTTGATGATCGAGGCCGACAGCGAAGCCACCGAAGTTTGGTCGCATAAAGCCCGCATTGTGATGTTCCTCTCCGCTATGCGACATTTCGCGCAAGCCCTGCGAGCCCGTGGCTGGCCACTCGACTACCTAGGGATTGCTGATCCGCCAAACGGTAATTTTGCAGCCCGGTTGGCGCAAGCGCTACAACGGCACCAGCCCAAGGCGCTGAAATTACTCGAGGCGGGAGAATTCAGAATGCAGCGCCTCATCACAGAGGTCTGCGAGGCCAATCGGGTTGCCTGTCACTGGGTCGACGATACCCATTTTCTTTGCAGCCGCACCGAGTTTGCTGCGTGGGCCAAAACCAAGCGCGAACTGCGGATGGAGTTTTTTTATCGCGAAATGCGCAAACGGCACCAGGTGCTAATGCAAGGCCCCGAACCTGTGGGAGGGCAGTGGAACTTCGATGCAGAAAACCGCAGTGCGTACCCCAAAAAAACCGGACCCGGAGAGATTCCACTACCCGCGGCCTTCATGCCAGACGCGCTCACCACGGCGGTGATCGCCGATGTTGAGCAGCGTTTCCCTGATCATCCCGGAACTACCCGCCATTTTTTCTGGCCAGTCACGCGTGAACAGGCGCTGACCGCGCTCGACAATTTCATTCGTTTTCGTCTGCCAAATTTTGGCAAGTACCAAGATGCAATGTGGACAAACACTCCCGCGGGTTGGCACTCACTGCTGTCGGCTGCCCTAAATTTGCATCTGCTCGACCCGCGTGAAGTGATCGCAGCAGCGGAGCAGGCCTACCACGCGGGCAGTGCACCACTCGAGGCGGTGGAAGGATTCATTCGCCAGATTCTGGGGTGGCGCGAGTTTATTCGTGGCGTGTACTGGCTCGACATGCCTGCCATGCGCGAGGCGAATCACTACAACCACCAGCGTGATTTACCAAAATGGTTCTGGACCGGCGAGACTCAGATGGCTTGCGTGCGTGATTGCCTGCAGCAGACCCTGGCCTACGGCTACGCTCATCATATTCAGCGTCTGATGGTGACGGGTAATTTCGCGCTACTGGCCGAACTATCCCCGCAGCAGGTCGAGGATTGGTACCTCGCCATCTATGTCGACGCGATTGAGTGGGTTGAGCTTCCGAACACTGCCGGCATGGCCCTGCATGCCTGCGGACCGCGCTTTACCAGCAAGCCCTACGTGGCGAGCGGTGCCTACATCCAACGGCAGAGCAATTACTGCGCCGGTTGCCGCTATGACCCGGCGCAACGCGCCGGTGAGCGGGCCTGTCCGTTCACCACACTGTATTGGCATTTCATGGAGCGTCATGCGCCGGCACTAGCGAGTAATCCGCGTACCGCGCTGATGGCAAAAAATTTGAACCGACTCAGCGAGGAAGAGCGGGCTGCGATTCGGAAGCAGGCATCAATCATTCTGAGCAATTTGGATGCACTCTAGTAACAAATTGAAATCACCTATGTCACGCAGCTGTCATCTGAGGTGATGCCCAATGCTTGCTAGGCATTGTTGATAAAATCGGGGCAATTTCTCGCTTTCGCTGGATTACCCGCATGCTGTACCCCGAGCTTTTCCGATCCCTTGAGCAAGTGCGCTGGAACATGGAAACCGATATTCCATGGGATGAATTCGATGCCGACAAGCTGTCGGACGAACAGGCGCGTACGATCAAGATGAACGCCATTACCGAGTGGGCCGCACTGCCCGCGACGGAGATGTTCTTGCGTGACAACCGTGACGACAGTGATTTCTCAGCCTTCATGTCAGTCTGGTTTTTCGAGGAACAAAAGCACGCATTAGTGCTCATGGAGTATCTGCGCCGTTTTCGTCCTGATCTGCACCCGACTGAGGAAGAACTGCACAGAGTTCGGTTTGAATTCGACCCTGCACCGCCACTGGAAACCTTGATGCTTCACTTCTGTGGCGAGGTGCGCTTGAATCACTGGTACCGTTGCGCGGCTGACTGGCATACCGAGCCAGTTATCAAGCACATCTACAAAATCATCAGCCAAGACGAGGCGCGCCATGGCGGTGCTTATTTGCGCTACATGAAAAAAGCGCTGACCCAATTCGGCGATAACGCACGCGCTGCATTCGCCAAAATTGGTGTGCTGATGGCATCAGCACGACGCACCGAGAAGCCCTTACATCCCACAAATTTGCACGTCAATCAGTCGCTATTCCCGAACGACACCGTGCAAAGCCGCTTGCCTGATCCTGAATGGCTGGAAGCCTGGCTCGACAAACAGATCAAGTTTGACGACCAATGGGAAACCAAAGTGGTTGACCGCATCCTGCACAACCTATCCTTGCTGTTCGAGCGCAGTTTCAGCAGCGTGCAGGAGTTGAATCGGTATCGCAAGGAGGCAGTGGCGCGCCTGGCACCTGCTGTCTCCTAACCGTTTGCAAAAACAGACCCCTGGTGTTGTTGATGGCATCTCGCTGTGCGTCAAGTACGGCGTTCGATGACCCGCCCAGCCAACGGCCTTTTGCGTAAGGCTTGATGCCCCAAGTTGTTTGCTTTTTTGATGGGGCTGTCAGTAAACCGATTCGTATTTATTCTTTGTGGTGCTGATGGTGGCCGTGATGGTCATGCATCTCGCCTCTCTTCGACGGCATTTTCATATCCACTACCTCAACCGTGGTTTCAATTTTGCCGGCCCGACGGAAGTTGAGGGTCAGCGGAAACTTATCACCGACCGCCAGCGGTTTCTTCAGCCCCATCAGCATGATGTGGATGCCGCTGCCAGGTTTCATCTCAATGCGCTGTCCGCTCTTTAGCTCGAGTTGATCAAGTGCACGCATCTTCATCACATCACCTTCCATACTCATGGTGTGAATCTCGATGCGGGCTGATGCTGGCGAACTACCGGAAAGCAATGCGTCATCAGCGCCCTTGTTCTCGATTTGCAGGAAAGCTGCACCATTCGGCATTTTGCCGACGGTGGCGCGAGCGACTGCTTTGTCAATGACAATCGATTGCGCTTGAGCGGTACCGATCAAAGCTAGCAGAAACAGTGCGCACACGCGCCCCAAAATCTTGTTCATAAATACTCCGAAGGAACGGTGAAAAGCCCGGATTATAGGCTTAAGCGCCGCCTTCAAAATTGTGCTGTCGCCAAGCCTCGAACACCACGACCGCGACCGCATTCGACAAATTAAGACTGCGATTGTCGGGTCGCATCGGTAACCTGATGCGCTGGGTGGCGGGGAAGCTGTTGCGTAGTGCAGGGTCCAGCCCGCGGGTTTCAGAGCCAAACACAAACACATCGCCAGCTTGAAACTGTATCGAAGAAAAAATCGACGAACCGTGGGTTGTGAACGCAAAAATTCTTGTCGGATCGACGGTGGTCGAGTCCAAAAAGGCTTGCCAATTCGGATGCACCTTCATCTCGGCGTACTCGTGATAATCCAGTCCAGCGCGCCGCATGCGCGCATCTTCCAGTGGGAAGCCGAGGGGTTCGATCAGGTGCAGCTGCGCACCGGTATTGGCGCACAGGCGAATCACATTGCCGGTGTTGGGCGGAATTTCAGGTTCGACCAGTACTACATGAAACACAGCAATCTCCATGGACGTTAGCGCGCTGGGGTACGCGCAAACACTAGGTTGGTTACGCGTGCTGCGCCGTTACGCTTGAGGGTGGCAGCAAGTGCCTCCAGCGTCTCGCCGGTCGTCATAACGTCGTCGACCAGCACGACATGCTGGCCAACCACCCTATCCCGGCGCATCAAGGTGAAGGCGCCGCGCATGTTACCGCGTCGTTGCGCCAATGGTAGCGAGGACTGCGGTTCCGTATTGCGCACTCGAACACACAACTCGGTCGCCAGTGGCAG
>JAIXQK010000141.1 GCA_027485795.1 Oxalobacteraceae bacterium | reverse complement strand
TTCTGGGCCGCGAGCAATTGGTTTTCGAGGGTGGCGATGGTGGCGCGGGCGTCGAAGGCGGGCTTCAACTTGGCCTCGAACTGGGCGAGCGACACCCCGGCGAAGGCTTTTTGCGGGCGCAGGGTGTTCCAAGCGTTGAGGGCGGTGCGCAGGCGGTTTTCGATGTTTTTGGGCGAGGCAGGCATGATTTGCGTAGGTTCAGTTTATAAGGTTTTCCCCCATCTGCTTGATGGAGATATACCCGATGCTACGCAAAAACCGCACCAAGCTTTCGTAAGTTGCTTAAAACCTTGTGTCGGTATCGCAAAACCTGATGCCGGTAACGCGATACCAAGCCGCATTAAGGCCCAACTTTGCTAGGGTAGCGCGATACTCGGCCTCGGCGTTGCGCAAACGGAGCCCGGTAACGCACTGCCGAGCCGTGGGAATGCTATACCGAAGCCTGATTCTGGCGCACCCGACCTCTAGATTTAGCCTCGTCCGTCTTTTTTACGGTCAAAATCGCTCACCCATTCAGGCTAGATAAAATTTTCACAAGCAGGCCGTTCCGGGCTTGATTCATCGGGTTTATTACCACTTTGTAACTACGTGTATTTACGGGGTAATTCTTATTCCGGTTACGGGGTCTGTCGTGTCCGTGCCGACACCGTTCTAGGCCTCAATGGAGGAGGCCGCAAACTCTACCGCACTTTAGAGCTGCTAAGCGCCAATCCGCTCAAAGACGCCCACACTGCCCTCGATACCGCTGTCCTCGCCTCCTACGGTTTCCACCCCGGAAAAGATCTCCTCGCTAAACTCTTGGCCTTGAACCAGTCCGTCGCGGGCAACATCAAGCACAGCGCCCAAGTCGCCGCCCCCGGTCTGCCCGCTGACGCCGCTGAGTATATTACGGCGGACTGTATTCAGCCCAAATAACTGCTGCTACCAACGATGAGCCGATGCGCATCCTACTGGACACGAACATTCTGATCCCGCTTGAAGATTCGAGCAAAGCGCTGGCGCCTCACCTTGCACGGCTGAATCAACTAGCCACACAACATGGACATCAATTATATGTCCATCCTGCATCAAAAACGGATATCGCACGAGACAAGGATTCATTACGTGCAGAAATAACACGATCCAGATTAGAGCGCTATCCGTTTATCGAGTCGCCGCCTCGACTTAGCCCACATAAACCGATGGCAGAACTGAACAATGATGAAGTAGACGACGAAATCCTCTACTCATTAAAGCGCAATGTAGCTTCAGTTTTGGTTACCGAAGACCGAGGCATACACAAGAAGTCATCCTTGGCGGGATTGAGTGCGCAGGTGCTATACATTCAACAAGCTGTGGCATGGCTTGAGCGACTTCACTCCGAGAAGAAGCTCACTTTCCCCAATATTCAAGATGTGCCAATACACAGCCTGGATATAAAATCATCATTCTTCAACTCTCTGCGCGAGGGGTATGCAGAATTTGACAAATGGTTTTCCAAATCCGCGCAAGAAGGGCGAAAAGCGTGGATTTACAAAGGGGAAGCAGACTCACTCCTAGCAATCTGCATCTATAAGAAAGAAAACGAACCCGTGGTGACAGATGATGGGCGCGGGCTCAAGGGGGCCGTTCTAAAGCTTTGCACATTCAAAGTGGGCGAAGACATTAGAGGCCGGCGGGTTGGAGAGCTTTTTTTAAAGGCCGCCCTGAAATACAGCTTCGATAATGGAATTCACTATATTTACCTAACGATGCTAGAGGCACAGGGGCACCTAAAAGATCTTTGCGCCAAATATGGCTTCGAGGTTTTTGGGCGCTGCGGAAAAGGACGAGAGATCGTGATGGTGAAAGAGAGTCCAGCAGTCGCCCCCAAAGCAACGCTAGAACCGCTTGGTTACCATATCAAATATTCGCCCTGCATTCGACTCGCGCCAGACACCCAAGTTCTGATTATTCCCATCCAGCCCCCCTACCACAATATCCTATTTCCCGAAGTCGGCAGCCAGCTCCAGCTATTCATAAATTCAACGATAGGAAATGGCCTTACGCTTGCATATCTCTGCCATGCTAAATTAAAGAATATTCTACCAGGCGACGTAATTATATTCTATCGCTCACACGACCTAAGGGAGGCGACAACTTTGGGAGTCGTGGAGCTTTCTTTTATCACGAACGATCAGGATGAGATTGCCAGAAATGTAGCAAAACGAACCGTTTTCTCAATGGACGAGATAAGAGATATGGCCAGCGAAAGTCCCGTAAGAGTAATTTTATTTCGGCTTGCGCTACACTTTCCTACCAGGGTGAGCCATCAAGAGCTAGAATTGCAAGGAGTCATCAAGGGAAACATACAATCAATTCGAAAAATCGACCACAATGCCTTCAAAAAGATTGCCAATATCGCCGGGTTCGCGAGTCGTGTTCTTGCCGATTAAGCCAAAATACATAAATTTAATACTAACCGGTATCAAGACGGTTGAATATAGGAGACGTCCGCCTCAACAACCGGTGTCAATTGTGGTTCTGTATTCAAGTTCCCCAATCAAACGCATTGTTGGGCTTGCAGAAGTCCTTGAGGTTAGCTGCGGCCGAAAGGAGGTCATCTGGGCAAGCACCTCGAGCCAAGGCGGCATCAATCGCAAAGAGTATGATGACTATTTCTCCGGCAGTGACATGAGTTGCGTGCTAAAACTAGGGAAGGTCCTAAAGCTAGCATCACCATTAACCCCATCTGCCATAAAAAGGAACTTCAAGGTGCCACAGTCCTACACGTATGTAGACGCCTGCTTTATCAGGAGGATATATGATAAAGGATTCTAAGTGCGTATTCATTGGTGGCATTCACGGCATCGGGAAGAGTTCTCTTTGCACGCAATTTGCCAACAAACGGGGGGTGGGGCATCATGTGGCAAGCGAACTGATAAAAAGGTTCAGAAACGCGGACTCGAGTCTACATAAGGAGGTAAAAGACGTTTCCAAGAACCAAGATGCCCTACTCTCGGCGATTGCAACTGTCGTGAAAGAGGAGCAGTATCTACTGGATGGACACTTCTCTATACGAGTAGCCGGGGCTGGAATCTCACTGGTTCCGACTGCAACATTCGAATCACTGGACCCAATCGCCATCATTGTAGTGACTGGCGACCCCGAACGGGCATCGGAACGGATAAAACAGAGAGATGGGAAGATTATTGAGGCTTCTGTGCTGCGTGAGATGCAGAGACTTGAAGTTACGCATGGAACGCAGGTTGCTGAATCGCTTGGAATTCCACTTCGGGTTTTGAGTGATCCAACCGACTCTGAATTCCAATGTATTGTGGATCCATTCTTCCTTCCGTAGAGGTTTTTGTATGGACTATAGAACTACCTTCAGGAAGAGGGTTTGCTTAGATCTATTAAGTGCAGGCCCGACCCTATACAGTGAACTAAAGTGGCGGGCGTGGTCGAGGGAGTGGGCGTCTGGGAGAACGAAATTCGTGTGTGCCAATTCTGCTAGCTTTAATCGAGGTTTTAAAAAATCGATTGAGTCATGGGTTAAGCAAGGCGCTATGGAGATTGCTGATTATAATTACCCTTTAACCTATGGAGCTGCGGCGCGACTGGCAGTTTTCACTTTGCTTGGCAGGGGACAGCTGTCCTCCCCCGAACCAGAAACCATGATTCGCCTCTACTTCCACGGCGCATTATGCTCGGTTATTGTGTCTTTGGACGAAAAGATTGCCGTTAACTTAGGTGCCATTTTCACGGGAAACAAACACCGATACCGGATACTGCGCTTACCGAACCAGACTACAGCCGCCCGTGCTTTCAACGACGTGCCTTGGGTGATAAAACTCTCTCATACCGGCAATGTCATTGACCCTGCAACACCCTTGCCGGAAGAGGAAGTTCCTCGTTGGAGTTCGAATTTTCCTGCACCCGAATCAGCTTCAGGCGAAACAAGGGCACCGGAGGGAGTTGCACTATCCTTGCAGCACTCTACGCCGGGCCACATTCTCCCTTATACCATTACGGGAGAGAATTTCACTAAGCGGAATAATCGCTTCGACTGCTAAAGTCCCCGCTATGGGGGAACATTAAGCCTCTTTTTTTAAAATCGACCAGCCGTCGTGGTGCAACTGCGCCACGGAAACGATAACGCCCAAAATGGAAACGATTACCGACATGAGGTCTAGTGCACCTGAAAAGCTCATCTTAGCGAAAGCATTTAGACCTTGGTTAACCCCTGTCAATGTAAGTCTCATTGCATTACGGTTGCCTTGATCGCCGGATACAACCTGAACCCGAATAAAACTTTCATGTTCCGCCTCAATAAAGCCAGCAACCGCATCGCCAAGCTGAAACCGGTGCGCTTTTCGGACCTCGGCTTTGGCGAGCGCACCCATCTGCAAGAGTGGATCGCCAACGAGCCCGAGGCGCTCGGCGAAGAACTGCTCATTATCCAGAAGGAGTTCGCCGGCTTCGACGACACCAAGGAACGGCTCGACCTCTTGGCCTTGGACAAGACCGGGGCGCTGGTCATCATTGAAAACAAGCTCGACGACTCCGGCCGCGACGTCGTCTGGCAGTGCCTCAAATACGCCTCCTACTGCTCCGGTCTCACCAAGGCCGCCATCGCCGACATTTTTCAACAGTATATCGACAAGCACAACCTCGGCGGCCGGGCCGACGAGCGCATCTGCGCCTTCCTCGAAAAAGAAGACTTCTCGGAGGTCATCCTCAACCCCGGCAACCAGCAGCGGCTCATACTGGTGGCCGCGCAGTTCCGCAAGGAGGTCACCTCGACCATTCTCTGGCTACTCAAACACGGGCTACGCCTCCAGTGCTTTAAAGCCACGCCCTTCCGCTGCGACGACGACGTCTTTCTGACCCTCGACCAAGTCATTCCCTTGCCCGAGGCCGAGGAATTCATGATCGGCGTCGCGGCCAAGGAGCAGGAGGAGCAGGTGGTGGAGCGCGGCCAGGCCACCCGCCACACCCTCCGGACCGCATTCTGGCACCAGACGCTGGAGGCCTTGGAAAAAGCCGGGGTGGAACTCTACGGCAACGTGAGCCCCAGCAAAGACCACTGGCTAAATGCGGGCTCCGGTCTCAGTAGCGTCCATTACGCCATGATTTTCTGTCACGATTTCGTGGGGCTCCAATTTGTCTTCAATGGAGCGAAGGAACGCAACAAGGCCCTTTTCGATCATCTGCACAGCCGCCACTCGGAGATCGAAAAACGTTTCGGCGCGAAGCTGGATTGGCGGCGGATGGACGACAACAAAGCATCGATTATCGAATATCGCCAAGACTTCGTTGGACACAACCGCGCCGTCTGGCCCGAAATGATCAAGTGGCTCGTGAGATGGCTTCCCTCCATGGAAAAGACCTTTGCGCCCGAAATTGAAGGTATGAGGAAAATCGTGCGCACGCGCTTTGGCAAAGGCGCGCCGGGCGCCAGTCTGGCCGTTGGATCTGAGGATTAAGGTCACGGGCCAATTTCCGATATGCCAAACTTACATGCACGCCTCGCCCTTATGGCGCTGTCTTTGACGGTGTTCGTCATGTTCTGGCTCATCACCATCGTGGCGCCGTGGCTGAAAAGCATGCCGGACGGCGAATGGCCGAAGGCGGTGGCCGCGGTGGTCTTGGCCTTCGGGGTGTATGGCACGATATCCAAAGCGCTATGGCACGTGTTCAGGTCCTCCCGGTGGCTGCGTCGTTGGTTGCTGAGTTCCGCCTATGTGGAAGGAACGTGGGTCGGGCACTATCAGCGCCACGGGCTGGATCGATACACCGTGGAGTATATTGATCAATCCGAGGGCGAGGTGCGGATCTTCGGCCGCGAGTTTGACGAAAACGGCAAGACCCGGGGGAGCTGGCATTCCGAGACCGCGATGCTGGATTTGACGCGTCGGAAGCTGGTTTACACCTACTCGTGCGATATGCACGCCCGCAGGTCTGGGCATCGCGGGGTGGGCGTTTTCATGCTTTGTTACGAGGGGAAGGGGGCGCCTTCGATTCTGGATGGTTACGCCGCCGATTTGTTGGATGGAGACAAGGATCCCAACAAAGAGTATCGGGTTTCGTTCAAGGACATCCCGGACGAAGATGCGTTGAAGGAAGCCCGGGCGCGCTTTTCTTCACAAACGTTCTCCCCTGTTTTGCGGGCATCCGTTTAGCCAAGCGAATAGGTTTAGGCCAAGTTTTGTTGCAGTGTAATTACCGCCAACCCGCTGCGGCCCTGACTGCGCAGAACTCAAAACCGCTTTCCGCTCAATCCATCTCCGTAAGACATGCATGTTTTCTTATTCTAGGTCCTAAAACTAATCAAATATAAGCGAAATGAAGACGACTATGAAGTGTTCGAACTGTGGCGCGGAGGTGTCGAACCTCACCATGGTGCATGGCAAAAAACAATGGCTGTGGATGCTGCCTATCATGCTCTTTAGTTTTTATCCCATTATGCGCATGTCTTTCCTGAAGCCCGATCATACGGAGCACTTGGCTATCAAGGATGCCGTGCGCGTGAATGCCGACCGAGACCTCAGAATCACGGGGCGAATTGAAAATAGCGGCAATAAAACGTGGTCTGGAATCACGGTGGAGGCTGAATTTTACGCTCCGGACGG
>JAIXQK010000014.1 GCA_027485795.1 Oxalobacteraceae bacterium | reverse complement strand
GCGGGCGAAGCTTTCGATAAATCTGCCAAGCTACTCGGCCTAGGCTATCCCGGCGGACCAGCGATTTCACGTCTGGCGGAATCAGGCGATCCCTCAGTCCATGTGCTACCCCGCCCTATGCTGCACTCGAAGAATCTGGATTTCAGCTTTTCCGGCTTGAAGACAGCGGTGCTCACCCTAGTCAAAAAACAAGGTGCGCATTTAAGTGAAACCGATAAAGCCCATATCGCGCGCGCATTCGTCGAAGCGATCGTCGAGGTTTTGACCGCCAAATGTCTCGCAGCCTTAAAACAAACCGGCTTGAAACGACTGGTCATCGCTGGCGGCGTTGGGGCCAATCATCAACTCCGCCTTGCGCTCAATACTGCGGCAGAACGCAAACGATTCGAGGTGTTTTATCCGGAGTTAGCGCTTTGCACCGACAACGGCGCCATGATTGCATTTGCCGCTGCGCTACGCCTCAAAAACAAATTAGCCGTAGGTAGTACTGACTATAGCTTCAATGTGAAGCCGCGCTGGCCATTGGATGCGATTGAGATAACCAGCTAAACAAGAAGGCAAGAAGCAGTACCCAAGATTCAAGCCTGCTTGTTGCCGATCTTGCTTTCCTTCCCCGCGATCAAATTACCGATATTGCCTCGGTGTCGCCAAATCAATAGCGCGCTCATCACCACAATGGCGAAGCCGATCGGATTCAGTCCAAACAGTAGCGTGTAGTAGAACGGTGCAAACAGTGCCGAGATCAATGCCGCTAATGACGAGTACCGGAACGCATACGCGATCACGATCCAGGTCAACAAGGTAGCGGACCCCAATATGGGATTCAGTCCGAGTAAAACACCGAGCGCTGTCGCAACACCTTTGCCCCCTTTAAAGCGGAAGAATAGCGGCCACACATGTCCTGCAAAGACGGCAAACGACACCAAGGCAATACCGGCATTACCCAAGGCTAGCTGTTCGTCGAAATAAACTGCCAGCGCAACCGGCACCACACCCTTGACACAATCACCCAACAACGTCAGCGCGGCAGCAAGCTTATTACCAGTCCTGAGTACATTAGTGGCACCCGGGTTACCCGAGCCGAAGGTGCGCGGATCAGCTAAGCGGAACATCTTGCTGACGACAATGGCAAATGATACCGAGCCAAGCAAATAGGCGGCACCTGCAAAAATCAGCGAATTCAATAAATTCATTCCTTACGTCTCCGACAGAACCAGACCGCTGCCTCAACCAAGGTCTAGGCATGGGCAGACATTATCCTCTAGGGTGATGCATCTGATGAAGTTTCTTCAGACGCTCGCGCGCAACATGCGTATAAATCTGGGTCGTCGAAATATCTGCATGACCGAGCAAGAGCTGCACCACCCGCAGGTCTGCACCATGATTCAATAAGTGCGTTGCAAATGCATGCCGCAGGGTATGCGGAGATAAGGGAGCGTTGATGCTAGCGCGTTGTGCGTACTTCTTGATAAGCGTCCAGAACATCTGCCGTGTCATCGGGCCACCGAGCGAGGTGACGAACAGGGCATCGGCAATCTTGCCGCCCAAAATACTGGCGCGCGCCTCGGACAAATAGCGCTCTATCCACCCCCGCGCCTCTTCACCAAAAGGCACTAGCCGAGTCTTGTTACCCTTGCCGGTCACGCGTAGTACGCCCTCGTTCATGCCGAGCTCGACGGTCTTTAGCAGTACCAACTCCGATACCCGCAAACCACTTGCATACATCAACTCCAGCATAGTTCTGTCACGCAAACCCAAGGGCGTGTTGACATCGGGCGCTGCGAGTAACGACTCCACATGTTGCTCGGACAAGGTTTTCGGAAAGCGTGGCGCCTGCTTAGCCGAGCGTAGCTTGAGGCAGGGATCGGCGGCAACGCGATGCTGACGAAGTGCATGCTGATAAAAGCGCTTCAATACCGTCAGCCGGCGATTCGCCGTACTCGCTTTCGTATCCGCGTGACGAACCGCGAAATACGCACTCAGGTCAGTATCCACAACCCCATACAAATCTTTGCTGCGCTGCTCTTGCAACCACCCGGCAAACAGTAACAAATCGCGTTTGTAAGCGTCGAGCGTATTTTTTGAAAGGCCATCTTCCAGCCAAAGCGCGTCGCAGAACTCATCGATCACGGCTTGTCCGGGACGCTCTGGAGAAAGTATTGGCGATGGCGCGGGCTTGGACTTGAGCTTTGGCGGGCCTTTGACCTTGGTTTGAGATTTAGGGCCGGCCATTAGGAGTATCCCGGTACACGCTCATGCCACAGCAACCAACGTTTCACCTCTTGATGAAAACCGCTGTCATGGCGAGCAAAGCCACCAATACCATTTGCCGCGGTGACCCGATGGCAGGGAATGATCAATGGGAACCAGTTCGCACCGCAGGCCTGCCCGACCGCGCGCGGCGCGGAGCCGATTCGGCGCGCGACCTGCGCATAGGTCAGCACTGCGCCGCATGGTATGGCGGATATCTGCTGCCATACTTTGCGCTGATGGTCGGTGCCGACTTCGGGTATTGGTAGTGCGAATGCAAAATCAGGCTGCTTGAAGTACGCTCTCAACTGCGCTGCTATTTCGCGGCTGAGTGCATCACGTGGCGTGCGTAATTCATAGGCCGCTGGCAGGTATACCAGTTCGCGTAGCTCACCCGCTTCAAGACGTATACCCATACGACCAAACGGGGCCGCAACCACGGCTGAGAACAGACTGGGTGTCATTTCACTCATGGTGTTGCCTTGTTCATCTCAGCCCTGTGCACTATCAATAGGTGCATGCTGCGCCAAAGCCCAAGCCACGTGTTCACGCACCAGTTCTGAGTGGTGATGCTCACGGGAGCGTAGTGCTGCCACGATAGCCTGATCCCCCGGTTTTTGTAACGCGGCATTGCCGAGTGCCACCGCAATATTGCGCAACCATCGAACATGGCCAATGCGCCGGATGGGGTTACCTTCAAGCCGAAGCTCAAAATCTTGCTCAGTCCATTGGAATGAATCGATCAAGTTTGCATGATCCAGACCTTCGCGCACATCGAAATCGGGCAAAGGACTGCGTTGCGCAAACTTGTTCCAAGGGCAGACTAACTGACAATCATCGCAACCATAAATCCGATTACCCATTAAAGGTCGCAATTCGACAGGAATACTGTCTTTCAACTCAATAGTGAGGTACGAAATACAACGACGTGCGTCGAGCTTGTAAGGTCCGACAATGGCCTGCGTTGGGCAAACGTCGATACAGGCGACGCAATCGCCACAGTGCGAAGACACAGGCTCGTCGACGGGTAGGGGTAGATCGGTATAAATCTCACCCAGAAAAAACATCGAGCCAGCGTCACGATTCAGTAGCAGCGTATGCTTGCCACGCCAACCAAGGCCAGCTTTCTGAGCTAACGCCACTTCCATCACCGGTGCCGAATCCGTGAACACGCGATATCCGATGGGTCCGACCTCAAGCGCAATTTGGTCGACCAAACGCTGCAAGCGCGAGCGTATGACCTTGTGATAATCCCGACCCCGTGCGTATACGGAAACAACGGCCGCATCGGGATCGGCTTGCCGGTCCAGCTCGCATTCGCGCCAATCCTTAGCCAGGGCGCGTGGAAGATAATCCATGCGCGCGCTGATCACGCGTACCGTGCCGGGTACCAGCTGCGCAGGATGGGTTCGTTTACTCCCGTGGGCTGCCATAAAGTCCATTTGCCCGTGAAATCCGGCGGCTAACCACTGCTGCAGATAATCACTAGCCGCGCCCAGGTCGACATCCGTGACCCGCACCTCGGCAAAACCCAAGGCCCTGCCCCAGTCTTTGATCGAGCAAGCCAGTGCAGCAAGTTGTTCAGGCGTGTTGGACATGGCGGCGAGTATCATTAGCAAGCGCGCCTGGAGCGCACACTTGCATTCTAGTTTATGCGCCCACAAAAAGATTTTCTTAAAGATGAGACAGCCACCGCGCAGCTCGGCGCGGCGCTTGGTCACGTACTGCGACCGGGGATGACGATTCACTTACAGGGTGATCTGGGTGCCGGCAAGACCTTCCTCACGCGCGAGATTTTGCGTGCCATGGGCTATACAGGTCGCGTCAAGAGTCCCTCCTATACCCTGCTGGAGCTCTACCCAGTCGAATTACAAGGGCACACTGTCGAGGTATTGCATTTTGATCTTTACCGAATGGGCAGCCCGCAGGAATTCATCGAAGCAGGTTTTCGAGAGTATTTCGGCAGCGACAAAATCTGTATCGTCGAGTGGCCGGAACAAGCTGGCAATCTGCTTCCTTCAGCAGATATCGATCTGTTTATCGCTGCAGAAAATGAAGGCCGTACGGTAGAATTGCGAGCAAATTCCGAACTCGGCGCCACATGTCTGGAAAATCTGTACCCAAGCCCGAATCATTAAAGCTCACCGCACGTCGCGTCGTGCTCAAATCCGGCGCGACGCTTTTACTGTCCCTGCTTCCTGTTCGTTTTGCCAACGCCGCACAGATCGCTTCGGTGCGTGTCTGGCCAGCGAATGATTACACACGCGTGACCCTTGAAACAGACAGCAAACTGAAATCCAGCCATTTCTTGGTGACCGATCCAAACCGATTGGTGGTCGAGATTGAAGGTGTCGATCTTGATGCCAAGTTGAAGAGTCTGGTGGCCAAGGTACAGCCGAATGATCCCTACATTGCCCAAGTGCGAGTAGGACAAAACCGGCCCGGGGTCGTGCGGATGGTGTTCGATCTGAAGGCAGAAATACAACCACAGGTGTTTACTCTGGCGCCGGTAGGAAGTTATCGGCACCGACTTGTATTTGATTTATACCCCGCTCATCCGGTTGACCCGATTGCCGAGTTGCTTAAGCGTACCCGTCAAGCACCACTATCCGAGACCCCGACCACTGATACGCCAGCAAACCCGCCCACGGCAAAAAACGATACATCGTCGGAAGAGCCGCTTGCAGTCAATCGAATGATCACGATCGCGCTCGATCCCGGGCATGGCGGCGAAGATCCCGGCGCGGTCGGCCGTGGTGGCAACTTTGAGAAAAATGTCGTGCTGGCGATTGCGCAACGATTGAAGTCACGGCTAGAGTTGCAGCCCAATACGCGGGTAATGCTAACGCGTGATGGTGACTACTTTGTTCCGCTCCACGTGAGGGTGCAAAAGGCGCGCAAAGTCCAAGCAGATTTATTTGTATCGATCCACGCAGATGCCTTCATTGAACCGACTGCGCGTGGCTCTTCCGTGTTCGCACTATCAGAAAAAGGTGCCAGCTCAACCGCAGCACGCTGGCTGGCGAACAAGGAAAATGCTGCCGACCTGATCGGTGGCATCAATATCAGCAGTAAAAACCAGCAGTTGGCGAGTGTCTTGCTCGACCTCTCGACGACTGCACAAATCAATGACAGCCTGAAGCTGGCGAAACATGTACTCGGCGAGATCGGATCAATCAACCGGCTACACAAGCCTCAGGTGGAGCAGGCCGGTTTCGCTGTACTGAAAGCACCAGACGTTCCCAGCATATTGGTCGAGACGGCGTTTATTTCAAACCCGGAAGAAGAGGCCAAGCTGACGGATGAGCGCTACCAGGATCAAATGGCCGATGCGCTGGCACGCGGTATCCGGAAGTATTTACAAAAACACCCCAGTCTTAACCGCGGACGCATGACCTGACAAGTACTGCCCGTCAGGATTCAGATGGCGTGGCTCGCATGCGCTTACGCACAAATTGGATGATTGCAGCCAGGGCTACCGGCCCCGCTGCCGCTGCGATACCGATTAGCACGATCGTGTTCAGGTGGTCGCGAATAATGGGGATATTGCCGAAGAAATAGCCCGCCATCACCAGACCAATCACCCACAGCAGTGCACCAACTACATTAAAAATCTGGAAGCGCGTCAGGCCCATATCCGATACACCAGCGACAAACGGAGCAAAGGTGCGGATCACAGGCAGCCAGCGTGCCAGAATAATGGTCTTACCACCATGCAGTTCAAAGAATGCATGAGTTTTTTCCAGTGCATGACGATCGATCCACTTATAGTCATGGGTAAACACACGCTGACCAAGCGCGCGACCAATCAGATAATTGACTGTGTTGCCGCTCACTGCCGCTACCACAAGTAATAGCATCAATAGCGGCGCATTCATCAAGCCGCTGGCACAAAACGCGCCTGCTACAAACAGCAGTGTATCGCCAGGTAAAAACGGGAAAATCACCAGACCTGTTTCAGCAAATACAATCGCGAACAATAGCGCGTAGACCAGCACCCCGTACTGCTCGAGCAGCATGCCGAGCGCTTTATCGATATGCAAGATCAGGCCGAGCAGTTGGGTCAATTCCATGATGAAGGGGCGTGGTAGTCGCAAAAAGCCTCTGATGATACACGGCCATCTTGGTCCAGATCGCATTAAAAGCCTGATTTGTGCCTCGGTATAATCGCGGTATGTCCAGTTCAATCGATGCGCCGAGCATCATCCGCCTGCTTCCCGACCAACTGATCTCGCAGATCGCAGCGGGTGAGGTAATCGAGCGCCCGTCCGCGGTGGTGAAGGAACTACTGGAAAATGCGATCGACGCTGGCGCCACACAACTCGCGATACGTTTGGAAGCCGGCGGCGTAAAGCGTATCGCGATCACCGACAATGGGGCGGGCATCCCACCGGAGCAGCTAGGGCTGGCGCTCACCCGACATGCGACCTCGAAAATCGCTCATCTGCATGATCTCGAAAACGTCACCACGCTGGGATTCCGCGGCGAGGCCTTGGCTTCCATTGCCTCGGTTGCCCAGTTAACCCTCACCTCGCGCACACGCGATGCGGCGCATGCATGGCAGGTCCATGGTCATGACCCCGCCTCGGTCAGTCCGGCCTCTGGCGCGATCGGCACCGTGGTTGACGTGCAAGACCTGTATTTCAATACCCCTGCACGCCGCAAGTTTCTAAAATCCGAGCAGACCGAGTATGGTCACTGCATGGAAGTCGTACGACGTATCGCACTGGCACGGCCGGATCTGCGTTTTTCAGTCACACACAATGGCAAGACCACGGAGCACTGGCAAGAAAGCGCACTGGCTGATCGTAGCGCGCAGATTTTGGGCGAGGCCTTTGCCGAGGCGCGTTTACCGCTACAGGAAAGCGCTGGCCCAGTGCATTTACGCGGCTTCGTTGGGCTACCGACAGCCGCACGTGGCCGCGCCGATGCGCAGTATTTCTATGTGAATGGACGCTTCGTGCGTGACAAGCTGCTGACACACGCAGTGCGGTCTGCTTACCAGGATGTGTTGCACGGCGATCGTTACCCCGCCTATGTCTTGCAACTGGAACTCGACCCTGCACTGGTCGACGTTAATGTCCACCCCGCCAAGATCGAGGTTCGGTTTCGCGATAGCCGGGCAATACACCAGTTTGTATTTCATGCGGTGAGTCGATCGCTGGCAAGTACTGCCCCCAATAACGAATTGCCAGCACCGGCCGTTGCTGCAAATCCTTCATCGTTTAGCACACTGCCATGGCATGCCCAGCCGCCTCGACAATCCTCTTTTGGGGTTGCGCAGGATATGGCACGCTACGGCGCGCTGTTTTCCGATAGTTTTTCTGCCGGCGGGCCGGTCGCAACTACCAGCGCCTTTAGTCATGTAAGTAGTGATCAATCGGATGAAGAGAGTTTCCCACTCGGCTTCGCGTTAGCGCAGCTGCATGGCATTTACGTACTGGCACAAAATCGGCATGGATTGGTTCTGGTGGATATGCATGCAGCGCACGAGCGCATACTCTATGAACAGTTCAAGCAAGCGCTGGAAGAAAAAACCGTCACGCTCCAACCTCTACTGATCCCGGTGAGCTTTCATGCCGACGCAGTCGAGGTAGGCACCGCCGAAGAGCACAACACAACGCTGACCAGCTTGGGTTTTGATATTGCAGCAATGTCGCCGACCACGCTTGCGGTACGAGCGATTCCAGCGCTGTTGAAAAATGCTGATGTACAGTCACTCGCGCGTGATCTGTTACGCGATTTGCGTGAATTCGGTGGTTCACACGTCCTAACAGAACATCGTAATGAATTGCTCGGCACGCTTGCCTGCCATACTGCGGTACGCGCCAATCGTGCACTCACCATCCCCGAAATGAACGCTTTATTGCGCCAAATGGAAGCGACTGAGCGAGCCGATCAGTGCAACCACGGTCGGCCGACTTGGGTACAGCTCGCAATCACCGATCTTGATCGGCTGTTCCTGCGCGGGCAGTAAGCATGAAGATTTCGCCGCTGCCGCAGTTCGCGCATGCTCCACTGCTGCTGCTGATCACCGCGATGATGATGATGCAGCCGCTTTCAACCGATCTGTATCTGGCCTCGCTGCCGAGTTTGGTAAGTGGCTTTGGTGTGCCGGTAGCGACAGTGCAACTCACGCTCAGCTTATTTGTGATCGGCTTTGGC
>JAIXQK010000134.1 GCA_027485795.1 Oxalobacteraceae bacterium | reverse complement strand
CTATCTAACCGGAACAAGGGCAGCATCATAAACAAGTCTGCTGTGTGAAAATCCTGATCCCAAGCAGGCTCGCTACATACCCAAGCGCCACTCCGCAAATAACCTTTAATCAGTGGCGGAACTTGCAAGACCTCATGCGTCGGGCCATCATGTAACTCGTACTTCAATTTTGGCGACACACGATATTCTTCAGGACACAAATTTTCTTTGGCTAGCCTTCTGTAAAGCGCATTGACTGAGCCACCACCGTCAGCGAGGCTGACGCTTGCACAACCTATCAAGAATTGTGCTCGTTCTCGCTGCATGCACGAAGCCAGTCCAGACCATAGCATCATGATGACACCGCCATGTCGGTAGTCGGGATGTATGCACGCACGGCCAGCTTCGATGATAGAGTCTCGAATCGGCGACAGCTTGCCAAGATCAAATTCTTTTTCGGAGTAGAAGGTTTTTGTCTTTTTCAAGCCATGACGAGTGAGGACCCGGTAGGTCCCCACGACCTCACCCGTTCGGGTGTCGCGCACGATGAGGTGGTCACAGAATGCATCAAATTCGTCACGTTCTAGCCCATCGGAATTCTGAAGCGCTTTTAAGCCGGTAGCTTCAACGAAAACTTTGTATCGCAATCGCTGTACTTCCCTGATTTGCTCTTGGGTATTCGCTATGCTCAGATTAAGCTTCGGAAAGTTTGCCTTCCCATCGGAACTGACTGTGATCAAGCGCATAATCACTCCTCCTCATGATGGGGATGGAATGTATCAGCGACAATTTTCAATTTCGTGACTTAGTGATGACAACAATATGAATCAGCTGTTTAAAAAAGATTATTTTGAACGCGTAGATTTTCTCATCAACAGAAAAATCCGCCACCTATTGGGAGTAACGCTCTTTTTAGCGTCATTGGCCCTATTCACTGGACCCGCAGGTATCGTGTATGCAGGCCAGCTGCATTACTGCGAATCTGTCGCCGCGAATGCTGAAGCATTTACCGAGGAGCGAAAGAAGGGGTTTACAAAAAATCAGGTGAAAGAAAATGCTCGACTCATTGCCCAGCAACGTGAGCTTGACCAAGGTACGCTGGCGGCTTGGTATGCCGAGATCGAATGGGTATTCAATAACCCACAAAGACGCTATGGCCCTGTGGCTAGCCGACAGCGTCGCTTGGAAGATTGTCTTGCTAACGGTGGGAAGTAACTTCGTTAATAATAATTTTCCTGCGCATTGGTATCAACGACGTGGACATTGCCTGATCCTGCAAGTTGAAAGTTGCGGCCAAGCCTAGAGGACATCGGACCGGACGCCACAGATAGGGGGGTGGAGCGCGGTGATGCATGCCCCAATACGAGTGCGATTAGCATTCTGCCGAGCGAATCACCGCACAGTAAGGCATAGAGTTGTCATATTTGTGTCATCAGACTAAATAATTTATATTATTTTCCCGCCTTGGATCACATGGCTGAATGTCTTGAAGGAGATGCGAGATGATCAACACCGCCACCCCCACCGCCGCCGCAGAAGAACCCCAGGTTGCTGACAGACCCGCCCCGAAAAAATCACCCGCTGCTAAGAAAAGTACTGCTAAAAAATCATCCGGGGCCAGAAAGAAAGCTGCTACAAAAAAAACGGTGAGCAGATCTGCCCAAGGCAAGCTCGCGAAAAAGGCCGCATCCAAGGCTGCTTCAAAAACTAAGCCGGTAAAGCTGGCGAAGCAGCCCAAGCAAAAGGTCGCGAAGCCAAAAACCACGAAAGCAGACAAACCCAAAAAACCGAAACTCGTGCGCGATGGCTTCACCATGCCCGAGCAAGAATATGCCTTACTGGGTCAGGTTAAAAAAGCCTGCCAAGCTGGCGGGATCGCTATCAAGAAGAGCGAGTTGCTGCGTATTGGCGTTGCCCAACTAGCCGCGATGAACCTCAAGAAACTGAAGGCAGCACAGGCTGCCCTCACCCCACTTAAGGCTGGGCGACCCAAAAAATCCAAGTAAGCGGCAGCGCTCGCTAAGACCGTTGCCGGTCTATGCCCCCTATGCCGGCAACGGTGAGTGGCTTGCCCGAATTCGGGGAATGGACGATACCATCGGTCGCCACCACGCTGTCATGCAAGCTTCATAAAATAATGGTGAAATGGCGTGATATCACCAAGATGAGTGGTCTTTTTCCAGAACAGGCCATGAAGACCGCCCACGCTCACCATCATGCAAGATCACAAAGACAGCACCCTAGCAGCAGATTTTCAGGCCGTTCTTCAGCAAAGGCTTTCACGCCGAGGTTTACTGAAGGGCTCACTGGCAGCAGCGAGTACCAGTTATCTCGGCGTAGGCGGTATCGCCGCTACAAGCTCGAGCGATGCGCAGGCCGCTGGCCCGCGACTACGTTTGAATTTCAACACGGTAGCCAAAGGTCTCGATGACTTAGTTCGGCTACCCGCGGGGTACTCGTACAAGATGTTACTCGCCACGGGCGACCCGATTGCAGCGGGTATGCCTGCCTACACCAATACTGGCGTGGATGAAGCGAGCAGTTTTGCTCGCCGCGCTGGTGACCATAACGACGGCATGCATTTCTTTGGTATGAATACCAAAGGCCGGTGGGATGCAAAATCGTCGGATCGTGCTCTACTGTGCGTGAACCATGAGGCCATTACCAGTGCCTTTTTGCACCCGAATGGGCAAACGATTGTCGACGGCAAACGTACCGTTGATAGCGAAGTGGTCAAGGAAATGTTGGCGCACGGCGTGAGCGTGATTGAAGTTCGCCGCAAAGCGGGTACCTATGAGTTGCAACCGGATTCACCGCGTAATCGCCGCATCACCACTATGACCGAGATTGAGATCGGCGGCCCGGCTGCCGGTAGCCCGCTGATGATCACGCGTTACTCGCCCACTGGCAAACGTACACGCGGCACTCTGGGCAACTGTGCCAATGGGCACACTCCTTGGGGAACCTATCTCACCTGTGAAGAAAACTGGGCTGGCTATTTCCGGCGCCCTGCAGCAGACGACGCAAAGCGTAGCGCGCAGCAACTCACCGCATTGAAGCGCTATAACCTTACAGGCAACGGGCGCGAGCTATG
>JAIXQK010000061.1 GCA_027485795.1 Oxalobacteraceae bacterium | reverse complement strand
GGCTGAAATAGACTGATCACACCCTCCAGCAGCTGTTGCGCCTTGCTTCGATTGTCTGTTGAAAAATTACAGACATACACATCCAGCGTTACCGCTGATAACTCCGGCCAGGTATGGATGGCCAGGTGAGACTCGGCCAGCAGCACAGTGCCAGTGACCCCACCAGCGTCTTCATTTTCTGCTGGTTCGAACTGGTAAAACAGGTCATGAACCGCGGTCAATCCACTGATCGCCACCAGTTCAATGCAAATCTCGCGAAGTTTTTCAGCATCAGTCATCAGGCTGTGATTGGTTTTGCATCCAGCCAGATCAGCGGTCAAGTGTACGCCATTCATAGGATTCCCCCCCTTGAATTGTTTTGATGAAGTTTCAGAACAGTTCGACCCATCTATACGAGCTTGGCTTTTTTGGGTCGGCCAGTTTTAATGGGTTGTAGTGCTCTTTTCTCTTTTTTCAGACGGGATAGTCCGAGGCCATAGACAAGCGAAATCCCGATCCTGATCAATTCACTTTTCTTGATATCAATGCCGGCCTTCAAGCATTTTTTCTTGGCATCAGCCAATAGCTGCAACTCATCTCCTGGAATGGTGAAGCTGTCCCGGACAAGCGCGGCGTGCTTGACATCGAGCTTCTTCTTCTCAGTCCCGGCCTTCGAGCCCGCCTTCGCATCTGCCTTTTTGCCAGCCTTGGCACTTTTCTTTGCCGTAGCTCCAGAGCCACCTTTTTTCTTGCTTTGAGATTTGGAAGCCCTTTGATAAGCCGAGCTAGCACGACTGTCGCTACCCTCGGTAGAGTCATCAAGCCAGTGCGTCATAAGGTCCATCGCGGTATCTCCTGTTTTTCCGTATAAACGGTTTATATAGTATGTCAATTAAGATGTCCATACTATGCGGTTTCCTTTTTCAGTAATGATCCGAGCCACCGAGCAGCGATTCCGGCATCAGGATTGTCCAAGTCCCACGATTTTTTGACTCTAAAATTCCTCCATCGCTTAGCAAGCGTGTCGGTCGATATCAGATGAGGCGCGTTTCGACGGGCCATGCCCTGTCATTTAGCTGGTTGCACAGCAGACGGTATTACATAGCTGCGTATAGGCCGCGCCTATCGGTCACTTTCGAGGATTAGATAATTTTTATTTGGCGGGATTGTTCCAGGCAGCCGAACCAGCCGAGTCGGGCTTGTCTGGATTCGGCCAGGAGGCTGGTCGCAAGGTGTTGTGCTCGCGATCGACTGGAGGACTGGCGGAGCGGGGCTATGGGGTCGGCAGAGCGAGACAACGGGAGCGGTGTCACGAAGTTGAAATTCAGGAGCGGTATTTTTCGCTCGGCCCCACTTTCCCCGGTATTGCCATGGACACGGTTAACACTTTTACCTCACCAGCAGCTGTTATCAACGAATTGACGCGAATGAGAAGCCTCGGTTACTTCGTGGTTGACGAAGCTTTTGAATTTGCTCGAGCTTTCGATGTATCCGACTTTGCTGGCTTGTCCGTCTCATCCCTGGCGTTTATTGCGTGTGAGCGCGGGCACGCTGAATACAAGTCTCGGTTGAGATCTAGCGGAGCAATGGACGCCTGCGCCAAATAAACCAGATAGACCAAGTTTCCTGCATGAGCGGTTAGATCCAATTGCTTGATTGGTCTTAATGAGGTGTCTTGGTTAATGGCTATGCCTAACTAACCAAGCCTCCAAAATATCCGATTGATAATTATTACTCCACGAGGTCGCGATTGCGCTTTCTTAGCCTAGTGCTGCTTTTCATAGCGCAGACGATTAGCATTTCTGTAAATGCAGCTGTATCCAGCGACACCTTGCTTCATATCGTGCAACAGTGTGTTAACCCTAGCACCCAAAATTATTGTGCTCAGTGTCGGTTGCCTCAGAAAAGCGCCGGGTGTCTTGCCGCACCTACTTGCCGATCTACCGTCGAGATCTGGGCGGAGGACAAGGATTTTGTGGCGATGCGAGATATCAAGATGTGCGGATGCCCGGATGACTTTGTGCATGGTCTGGTACTACCAAAGGCGACAATTACCGGCGTTGAAGACCCGAATAAGCCTGATTCGATCTGGCTATTCTCATGGCGTATCGCGATATCAAGAATGTCAGCGGAGGATATTGCCCTAGTCGTTAATCCGCGCTTACGCAGATCTCAGAATCAATTACATGTTCACTTGGTTAAGTTGAAGCCAGAGAGTCGGTCGCAATTTGGAATACATAGGGTGGGTGAAACCAGCGACCTCTCGAGCGTTTGGCACATCGCGCAGCGGGCAGCCGATGCTCGAAAAATGGATGACTTTGGTGTACTGGTATTTCAAACTTCTGCCAATAAGTTCGGGGTAGTTATATCCGGCGATAGCCCGGAGGGTTTATACACTCACGCTGTCTGTCGACCAGAAGCAGGACTACGCTAGTACTGCAAACGCCAGAAAACCTAATCCATTGCCATAAAAGCTTTTTTCACCAAGGCCGGCAGAGCAACCAAGATTTTTTGGCTTGTTGAAGCAAATATAATAAACCCCTGTTTTGCAGAGCTGTGTCTCGCGCGGCAGAATGCCAATCGAGGCGGATGGGGAGACAAGCATGAAAAAAACAACATTTACTGTACGCCGTATCGATGCGGAGAAGCCATTCTCGCTGGCGGATGTACCGACTTCACCCCTGACTGAGCCCAAGAAATCCGAACTCGAGGCGGTGAGATCCGAGATCAGCGAACTGAGTGGGCGGTTGAACAAGCTCCAGCTACGGTTACATTCGTCCACCGAGCATGGTGTGCTGCTCGTGCTGCAGGGGATGGATACCTCGGGCAAGGATGGTGCCATTCGTAACGTGTTCTCGCATTTTAGCCCGCTTGGAGTACGTGCCGAGCCATTCAGCGCACCGAGCGAGGATGAGCAGCGCCATGATTATCTCTGGCGAGTACATGCTAAAGCGCCGCGTCGTGGCGAGCTGGTGGTCTTCAACCGCAGCCACTATGAAGACGTGCTGGTGACGCGGGTGAGAGGATGGATCAGCAAGGCAGTCTGCCAGCGTCGGTATGAACACATCCGAGATTTTGAGCGCATGCTGAGCGATGAGGGCATCACCCTCATCAAATGCTACTTGCACATCTCAAAGCAGGAGCAGAGGCAGCGGCTACAAGCGCGCATAGACGATCCCGAGAAGCACTGGAAGTTGCAAGCTTCCGATTTTGAAGACCGGCGATTATGGAAGAACTATATCGAGGCTTACGAGGATACGATCGCGGCGACGAGTACCGATTATGCGCCGTGGCACGTGATCCCGGCCGATTCGAAGTTATACCGTGACTATTTCTTGATGACGCTCTTGGTCGAGACGCTGGACGGGCTGAAGTTGAAACCGCCCGCAGCCAGTTTTGATCTCAAGAGCGTACGGTTAGACTGAGTGCATCCAGACGAAGTTCATCCGGGCTGAGCATATTCAGCCACGCAGTACCCGTAAGGCATTGTTCGCGGCGAGTTGGTCGCGTAGCCGGTGGCGTGACTGGGTGTCCGCCCCCTGCTTGCTGGGTGGGGTCCAGCCATATTTTTTCCAGACAGATTGCACGTCCCCGCCATGGGTCCAGACATGCTCACCGGGTCGTTTACCGACCTTCGCCGTCGTGGTATTGCTGTCTTTGGGTTGAGTGTGATTCATATGCTTGGCTGGAAGAAGAATACAAAATTTTAGGTAGTAAGAATCGGCAGCATGATGCATTTCTTTAGGCCTCTGTCGCTGATGCACATGACTGCCCGCAAACTTAAGTTTTAAGTCGCCGCCAGAGTGTGGTCCGGCTGATGCCAAGATGATCTGCGGCTGCCGCCCGGTTGCCATCAAAGCGAGCGAGTACTTGCTCGACAGTTTCGGACGGAGCCGCCAGATTAAGATCGGTTGTAGAGCTGGCCGCTGTTCCGGTGATCGCTTGGGTAGACGGCTTGTGCGATAACTCAGGCGCAATCTTGACCAAAAACGCGGGTGTCAGTGCCTGTAGGGGCTCTACTGCCAGAAATAGCGCAACACGTTGCATCAGATTTCGAAGCTCACGCACATTGCCTGGCCAGGGCCAGGTTTGGAGCGTATTGGCGCAGGCGAGCAATTCTGCGTGCAGATTGGCACTAACCTGTGCACCGATTTCTGCCAGCGCATTTTTAAGAAACCATTCTGCGAGCGTGACAAGATCATCGGTGCGTTCCCGCAGCGTGGGTAGCGTCATCCGCAGCACGCTCAGGCGGTAGTACAGGTCGGCGCGAAAGCGGCCCTCTGCAACCAGGTTATCCAAACGGCAGTGGGTGGCGCTGATGATGCGCACGTCAATCGTAATCGGACGCGTACCGCCCACACGAACCACTTCTTTTTCTTCCAACACCCGCAGCAGGCGAGTTTGCAGCGGCAACGGCATCTCGCCGATCTCATCTAGAAACAGCGTGCCACGATGCGCAGCCTCGAACAGGCCAGCATGACCACCACGTCGCGAGCCGGTGAATGCGCCCTCTTCATAGCCGAATAGCTCGGACTCTAATAAGGATTCCGCAATCGCGCCGCAGTTCACTGCGACGAATGGACGATCACCACCAATACCACGCACACTTTCGCGGTGAATCGCTTGCGCGACTAGTTCTTTGCCAGTGCCGGTTTCCCCTTCGATCAGTACAGGTGCGGGTGATTTTGCGTAGACCGTGATGGTGCTTCGCAGTGCTTGCATGCTGGCTGAGTCACCCCGCAACGCTGATAGCGCGTACTTGGCTTTGGGGTTATCCGACACCGCATAAGCACGACCGCGTGGCGCATCAAAGCGTGTGGCGCGCGCGATATCGAAGGCGTCTTCGAAGGCCTGACGCATCGAGCCCGCCGAGTACACAAAGATCCCGGTGAGCCCAGCTTCTTGCGCGAGATCGGTAATCAGGCCGGCGCCGACCACGGCCTTGATACCGGCTGACTTCATCTCGCTGATCTGCGCGCGGGCGTCCTCTACAGTGACGTAGCTGCGCTGCATTACCGGCAAACCGAAGGTGCGCTGAAACTCGAGGAGTTCTGGTGGCGCCTCTTGGTAGCTGATCATGCCGATTTCTGTGGTGATCTTGCGCGCCCGTGCCAAGGCTTGCATCACATCGAAGCCGCTGGCCTTGGCGAGTACCACCGGTATCGACAGCCGGCTCTTGAGGTAAGTGCCGTTCGACCCTGCGGAGATCACCGCGTCGCAACGCTCAGTCTGCAGACGCTCGCGAATATGCGCCACCGCCTCATCAAAGCCGAGTTGGATCAATTCGATATCGGCACGGTCGTCGAACTCCGGCGTGAGATCGCGAAACATGTCGAATAGTTGCGAGCTGGCGACTGCCCAGAACACCGGGGCGTTGCCGCGATCTCGGCTGGGCGGGCTAGGGCGTACCATGTTTCAGAGATGTTTCATGTTTCAGAATATTTTGCCATTGAAACATAAATTGAAACATCTGCCTATGCTTAAACTTTTAGCAATACGCGTGGGTGTGCACGCAAGCTGCTGATTTAGCGGAAGGATTTTTTCCGGGGCATTGTGAGGCCTGCGGCAGGGGCGAGTGGCACAGCGATTGCAAAAGTGGTGCTGCACATTTCAACTGAAACCTTCCCACAGGACACCCAATGAGTATTTCATCCCCCGGCGCTCGCTTCCGACAGGCACTCAAGGAAGAGTCGCCGCTGCAAGTCATCGGCGCTATCAATGCCAACCACGCGCTGCTCGCCAAGCGCGCTGGTTTCCGCGCGATTTATCTCTCCGGTGGTGGCGTTGCCGCAGGCTCACTCGGTTTGCCGGATTTGGGTATTTCAAATCTCGATGATGTACTGACCGATGTGCGAAGAATTACTGATGTCTGCGATTTGCCCTTGTTAGTGGATGTAGATACCGGCTTCGGCTCGTCTGCATTCAATGTTGCGCGGACAGTGAAGTCGATGATCAAGTTTGGTGCCGCGGCAATGCATATCGAAGACCAGGTCGGCGCCAAGCGTTGCGGCCATCGGCCGAATAAGGAAATCGTCACCAAGCAGGAGATGGTGGATCGCATCAAGGCTGCGGTGGATGCGCGTACGGATGATCAGTTTGTAATCATGGCGCGTACCGATGCGCTGGCGGTTGAGGGGTTGGACGCTGCAATCGAGCGTGCAGTGGCCTGCGTCGAGGCCGGTGCTGACATGATTTTCCCCGAGGCGATTACTGAACTCGCTATGTACAAAAAATTCGCAGCGGCGGTGAAGGTACCCATTCTGGCGAACATCACGGAATTTGGTGCGACACCTTTGTTTACAGTTGACGAATTACGTGATGCCGATGCAGGTATCGTGCTGTACCCGCTGTCAGCTTTCCGTGCCATGAATAAAGCGGCCGAAGCCGTTTATCAAGCGGTGCGTCGCGATGGCACGCAAAAAAATGTGGTCGACCTGATGCAGACGCGCATGGAGTTGTACGACAGGATCGACTATCACGCTTTCGAGCAAAAGCTGGATGCGCTATTCGCGCAGCAGAAGTCAAAGTAAAAAGTAGAAGTCACAGTTGATAAGGGAGAGATCGAATGAGCGAGCAACAAGTAGCAGGCTTCAAGCCAAAAAAATCTGTCGCGCTATCGGGTGTTACCGCAGGTAATACAGCGCTTTGTACGGTAGGTCGCACCGGTAATGACCTGCATTACCGTGGATATGACATCCTTGATCTGGCGGAGAGCAGCGAATTCGAAGAAATCGCCCATCTGCTGGTTCACGGCAAATTGCCGACGACTGCAGAATTGAAGGCTTATAAGCAGAAATTGAAAGCGCTGCGCGGCTTGCCAGCAAATGTGAAAGCTAGCCTAGAGTGGTTGCCAGCCTCGTCGCATCCGATGGACGTGATGCGCACGGGTGTTTCCGCGCTGGGTTGTGTGCTGCCCGAAAAAGATGATCACAACACGCCCGGTGCACGTGACATCGCCGACCGGCTGATGGCATCACTTGGGTCTATCCTGCTGTACTGGTACCACTACAGCCACAACGGTCGGCGTATCGAAACCGAGACCGATGATGATTCGATCGGTGGTCACTTCCTACACCTGTTGCATGGTGAAGCGCCGCCGGAGTTGTGGGTACGTGCAATGCATACCTCGCTGATTCTGTACGCCGAGCATGAGTTCAATGCTTCGACCTTTGCTGGCCGCGTCATTGCCGGCACAGGTTCAGATATGTTCTCGGCAATCACCGGCGCGATTGGTGCTTTGCGTGGTCCCAAGCACGGCGGTGCCAATGAGGTAGCGTTTGATATTCAGAAGCGCTATGACACTCCAGATGAAGCAGAGGCTGATATCCGTCGCCGTGTCGAAAACAAAGAAGTGATCATTGGATTTGGTCACCCGGTGTACACCATCTCTGATCCGCGGAATAAAGTGATCAAAGAAGTGGCGCGCACGCTATCGAAGAGCGCAGGCTCGACCAAGATGTTTGATATCGCCGAGCGACTTGAGAGTGTGATGTGGGATATCAAGAAGATGTTCCCCAATCTCGACTGGTTCTCGGCAGTGTCGTACCACATGATGGGTGTGCCAACAGCCATGTTCACGCCACTGTTCGTGATTTCACGTACCTCGGGTTGGGCAGCGCATATCATCGAGCAGCGGATCGATAACAAGATCATTCGTCCCAGCGCGAACTACGTCGGGCCGGAAGATTTGAAGTTTGTGCCTATTTCGAAGCGCAAGTAATTGTGGTTGCAGCCGGGTTCAGTGCAAAGCTGCTGGACCCCGGCCTGCGCCGGGGTGGCGTCATTTAATGCCGCTAGCTTTTGCAACGTCATTCCGGCGCAGGCCGGAATCCAGTAAATTGTTTCTCGCTACGATTTAACTTTAAAAGCACCTAAGACGACCAAACCATGAACACCGCCCACCGCAAACCTCTACCCGGCACCAGCCTCGATTACTTCGATGCACGTGAAGCCGTTGACGCAATCCAGCCCGGTGCTTGGGAAAAACTGCCGTACACCTCGCGCGTACTCGCCGAGAATCTCGTGCGTCGCTGCGATCCATCGACATTAACGGCGTCGTTAAAGCAGTTGATCGAGCGTAAGCGTGATCTCGACTTTCCGTGGTTTCCGGCGCGCGTGGTGTGTCATGACATCCTCGGCCAGACCGCGCTCGTCGATCTGGCCGGTTTGCGTGATGCGATTGCGGATCAGGGTGGTGATCCGGCCAAAGTCAACCCAGTAGTTCCGGTGCAACTCATTGTTGATCACTCGCTCGCGGTGGAATGTGGTGGTTACGATCCACAGGCTTTCGAAAAAAATCGTGCGATTGAAGATCGTCGTAATGAAGACCGTTTTCATTTCATTGACTGGACCAAGCACGCTTTTAAGAATGTCGATGTCATCCCGCCGGGGAACGGCATCATGCACCAGATTAATCTGGAGCGCATGTCGCCCGTGATTCATAACGATCACGGCGTGGCTTATCCGGATACCTGCGTTGGCACCGACAGTCATACACCCCATGTCGATGCACTCGGTGTGATCGCGATTGGTGTGGGTGGCTTGGAAGCGGAGAACGTGATGCTCGGTCGCGCATCCTGGATGCGCCTGCCAGACATCATCGGTGTTGAACTCACCGGCAAGCCACAGCCGGGTATCACCGCGACCGATGTCGTGTTAGCACTGACCGAGTTCTTGCGTAAATCAAAGGTCGTAGGTGCTTATCTGGAATTCTATGGTGAGGGTGCACGTGCGCTGACACTGGGTGATCGCGCTACCATCTCCAATATGGCGCCTGAGTATGGTGCGACTGCAGCGATGTTCAGCATTGATGAGCAGACCATTCAATACTTGAAGCTAACTGGTCGTAGCGACGAGCAAGTGAAGTTGGTCGAGACCTATGCCAAGGTGGCAGGACTATGGTCCGATAGCCTCGCGCATGCAGAGTACGAGCGTGTGCTGAATTTCGACCTCTCGAGTGTTGTGCGCAATATGGCAGGCCCATCGAACCCGCATGCGCGGGTTGCGACCACTGATCTTGCTGCTAAAGGTATTGCCGGTCAATGGGACGATGTGCCGGGGCAGATGCCGGATGGTGCAGTGATCATCGCCGCGATTACCAGTTGCACCAACACCTCAAACCCACGCAACGTGATCGCTGCGGGCCTGTTGGCGCGCAACGCCAACAAGTTCGGCTTGTTGCGCAAGCCTTGGGTCAAAACCTCATTGGCGCCGGGTTCTAAGGCGGTCACGATGTATCTGGAGGACGCGGACTTGTTGCCGGAGCTTGAGAAGCTCGGCTTCGGTGTTGTTGCCTATGCCTGTACCTCGTGTAACGGCATGTCGGGCGCACTTGATCCCACCATTCAGCAAGAGATCATCGACCGTGATTTATATGCGACTGCTGTGCTATCGGGTAATCGTAACTTTGATGGACGTATCCACCCGTATGCTAAGCAAGCCTTCCTCGCTTCGCCACCGTTGGTGGTGGCATACGCGATCGCTGGCACGATTCGCTTCGATATCGAGAAGGATGTGCTGACAGTTGCGAACGGTAAGGAAATCCGATTGAAGGATATCTGGCCGAGCGATGAAGAGATCGATGCGATCATGAAAGCCTCGGTCAAGCCCGAACACTTCCGTAAAGTGTATGAGCCGATGTTTGCGATTCGCACCGACAGCGGTACGCAGGTCACGCCGCTGTATGACTGGCGTCCACAGTCAACGTATATCCGCCGCCCACCGTATTGGGAAGGTGCACTCGCAGGTGAGCGCAAGCTGAAAGGTATGCGGCCATTGGCGCTGCTGCCGGATAACATCACGACCGATCATCTGTCGCCATCGAATGCGATTCTGATGGATTCTGCTGCGGGTGAGTATCTGCACAAAATGGGTTTACCGGAAGAAGACTTCAATTCCTATGCCACTCATCGTGGTGATCACCTGACTGCACAGCGGGCTACTTTCGCGAACCCGACGCTAGTCAATGAAATGGTGATCGTCGACGGTCAGCAAAAGAAAGGTTCACTCGCACGCGTCGAGCCCGAGGGTAAGGTGATGCGTATGTGGGAAGCGATTGAAACCTATATGAACCGTAAGCAGCCATTGATCATTATCGCGGGTGCTGACTACGGTCAGGGCTCATCACGCGATTGGGCTGCGAAAGGTGTGCGTTTGGCAGGGGTGGAGGCGATTGTTGCTGAGGGCTTCGAGCGTATTCACCGCACCAACCTGATTGGTATGGGGGTATTGCCGCTGGAATTCAAAGCCGGCGTTAATCGCAAGACGCTCGCGTTAGATGGCTCTGAGACCTATGATGTGATCGGCACGCGTAAGCCGCGTGCTGATTTGACGCTGATTATCCATCGCCAAAGTGGCGAGCGGGTTGAAGTGCCAGTCACCTGTCGCCTTGATAGTGATGAAGAAGTGTCGATCTACGAGGCTGGTGGCGTGCTGCAGCGCTTTGCGCAAGACTTCCTCGAGTCATCGCAAAAGGCGGCATGATGGGCTTTCAACCTCAAATCAAAGTCCCGGCTACTTACATGCGTGGTGGCACTAGCAAGGGTGTGTTTTTCCGTTTGCAGGATCTTCCCGAAGCAGCGCAGCAACCGGGTAGCGCCCGCGATGCGCTACTGCTGCGTGTGATCGGTAGCCCCGATCCCTACGGCAAGCAAATCGACGGTATGGGTGGTGCTACCTCTAGTACGAGTAAGAGCGTCATCATCTCGAAAAGTACTCGACCTGAGCACGACGTTGATTACCTGTTCGGACAGGTGTCGATTGATCAAGCGTTTGTCGATTGGAGTGGTAACTGCGGCAATCTGTCGGCGGCAGTGGGGCCATTTGCGATCAGTAACGGTTTGGTGGATCCATCGCGTTTGCCTAAAGACGGTATTGCCACCATTCGCATCTGGCAGGCGAATATTCAAAAAACCATCATTGCCCATGTGCCCATGACCAATGGCGCGGTACAGGAAACTGGCGACTTTGAACTCGATGGCGTGACATTTCCTGCGGCTGAAGTCCAGCTTGAGTTCATGGATCCGGCCGCCGAAGAAGAGGGCGCTGGTGGTGCCATGTTCCCCACCGGACAACTGATTAATGATCTTGAAGTACCGGGTGTTGGCCTTTTGAAAGCGACCATGATCAACGCGGGTATTCCGACGATTTTCGTGAATGCCGATGCGATCGGCTATACCGGCACCGAGTTACAGGAAGCGATCAATAGCGACCCCAAAGCACTTGCGATGTTTGAGACGATTCGCGCCCACGGTGCTGTGCGCATGGGGCTCATCAAGGATATCAGTGAGGCTGCCAAGCGACAGCATACGCCGAAGGTAGCGTTCGTCGCCGCACCTAAAGAATATGTGTCCTCCAGCGGCAAAGTCGTTAAGGCAGATGATGTTGATCTGCTGGTGCGAGCGCTGTCGATGGGCAAGCTGCATCACGCGATGATGGGTACCGCCGCCGTCGCGATCGGTACTGCTGCTGCGATCCCCGGCACGCTGGTGAACCTCGCAGCGGGTGGCGGGGAGCGTGCTGCGGTGCGCTTCGGCCACCCGTCCGGGACACTACGAGTTGGCGCAGAGGCGGCGCAGGAAGCTGGCGAGTGGTGCGTGAAGAAGGCCATCATGAGTCGCAGCGCAAGGGTGCTGATGGAAGGCTGGGTGCGCGTGCCGGCTACGGTATGATCAAACTGGAGCGACAACAGACCGCGTGCCAATGAGCCGTGGCGTACGCTCGTGTGGGAGGAGACAATATGCAAGACGCGTTCTACCAACAGTCAATTGATCATCCGGATGCGTTCTGGTCTGAGCAGGCTAAGCGTATCGAATGGCACAAACCTTTCGAGCAAGTCTGCGACTACTCGGGTCCACCGTTCGCCAAATGGTTTGTCGGTGGCGAAACCAATCTCTGCCATAACGCCGTTGATCGCTGGGCCAAGACGCAGCCGGATCAACCCGCGCTTATCGCGATCAGTACCGAGACTGCCGACGGGTCGCCGGTCGAAAAAATCTGGAGCTATCAGCAGCTATTGCGCGAAGTAGAGCGAACTGCCGCCATCATGCAGTCACTGGGCGTTAGCAAAGGCGACCGTGTGCTGATTTATATGCCGATGATTGCCGAGGCTACCTTTGCAATGCTGGCCTGCGCCCGCATCGGTGCGATTCATTCGGTGGTATTCGGCGGCTTTGCTGCACACAGTCTGGCGACACGGATTGATGACGCACAGCCCAAGCTGATCGTATCGGCCGATGCCGGCTCGCGCGGTGGCAAAGCGATTCCTTACAAGCCCTTGCTGGATGAGGCAATCGAACTCTCCACAAATAAGCCAGAACATGTATTGCTGGTGAACCGACATCTGGCCGAGATGAAGATCGTCGCCGGTCGTGATGTTGATTATGCTGCGCAGCGTGAACTGCATATCGATGCGCAGGTGCCGGTTACCTGGCTGAAGTCGGATGATATTTCGTACATTTTGTATACCTCGGGTACCACGGGTAAGCCGAAGGGTGTGCAGCGCGATGTCGGTGGCTACGCGGTTGTGCTGGCGATGTCGATGCAAACGATTTTTTGTGGACAACCGGGTGAGACATATTTCTCGACCTCTGACATTGGTTGGGTAGTAGGGCACTCGTATATCGTGTACGGCCCGCTGATCGCGGGTATGGCGACCATCATGTACGAGGGTACGCCGCTACGCCCGGATGCCGCCATCTGGTGGCAGATTGTTGAGAAGTACAAGGTCACGCGCATGTTCTCTGCGCCGACTGCTGTGCGCGTACTGAAGAAGCAGCCGCCAGAGCTGATGAAGAAACATGATCTGTCATCGCTCAAAGCGCTCTACCTTGCGGGTGAACCACTCGATGAAAATACCTCAGCTTGGGTAGCTGATGCGCTTGGTGTGCCGATCATCGATAACTATTGGCAGACCGAAACCGGCTGGCCGATTTTGTCGGTCGCGAAAGGTGTCGACGACAGACCCACCCGACTCGGTAGCCCCGGCGTGCCGATGCCGGGCTATCGTGTCAAAGTGCTCAATGAAGCCAGCGGCGCTTTATGCGGCGCTAATGAAAAAGGCGTAGTTGTGATCGAAGGACCGCTTCCGCCTGGCTGCTTGCAGACCGTTTGGCGTAATGACCAGCGCTTCCTCAGCTCCTATTGGTCAAACTTCAGCACCGAGCAAGTGTACTCCACCTTCGATTGGGGTATTCGTGATGCGGACGGCTATTACTTCATTCTGGGTCGTACTGATGATGTGATCAATGTCGCTGGTCATCGCCTTGGTACGCGTGAAATTGAAGAGAGCGTTTCCAGTCATGAGAATGTGTCCGAGGTAGCGGTGGTTGGCGTCGAGGACAAGGTGAAGGGGCAGGTGGCGTTTGCTTTCGTGATACCCAAGCATTCCGACAAAGTAGAAACGCCGGAAGCGAAAAAGCAATTTGAAAAAGAAGTGTTCGCTATCGTGGATCACCAACTCGGTGCGGTGGCTCGCCCGGCGCATGTTTTTTGTGTGAATCTGCTGCCGAAAACCCGCTCGGGGAAATTATTGCGCCGGTCGATACAGGCGATTTGCGAGGGGCGTGACCCGGGCGACTTGACTACGATTGAAGACCCATCATCGCTAACGCAGATTCGCGAGGCACTTGTTTCAATCTAGGCTTAAGCCTCCGCGCGAGGCCTCAGGCTGAGAGTGTCGCAATCACCGGGGTATGGTCGGAGGGCTGCTCCCACTTACGTGGCAGCTTGTCGATCTCGCAGGCCGTGCAGCGGCTGGCTAAGGGCGCTGACAGCAGGATATGGTCGATGCGCAGGCCTCTATTGCGTCTGAAGGCCATCTGCCGATAATCCCACCAGCTGTAGAGTTTGTCGGCTTGCGGGAACATTCGGAATGCATCTTGCAAACCCAGCGCTACCAGTCGCTCAAACGCCGCGCGTTCGGGGTCTGAACACAGCACTTGCCCAGCCCACTCCACCGGGTCATACACATCGGCGTCCGCCGGGGCGATGTTGTAGTCGCCCAGCAAGGCGAGCGAGGGATTCGCTTGCAATTCATCACTCAGCCAGTGCGCCAGTGCATCCAGCCAGCGTAGTTTGTACTCGTACTTATCCGAGCCGACCGCCTGACCGTTGGGGATATAAGCACAAACAATACGTATGCCCTCGATGGTTGCGCTAATGACCCGCTGCTGCTCATCGTCGAACAGGGGATTGTTTTTAACGACGTTCTGTATTGAATGCCGCGAGAGTATTGCGACACCGTTATAGGTTTTTTGACCAGTGAAAGCGACTTGATAGCCCGCTGCATTAATCTCCGCAACGGGAAATTTATCGTCGGTGAGCTTGGTCTCCTGCAGGCAGAGCACATCAACCGGCGAGATCGACAGCCACTCCAGTACTTGTGGCAGCCGGACTTTCAGCGAGTTGACGTTCCAGGTGGCGAGTTTCATTCAACGGATTTTTGGATGTAAAAGCATCATTGTATCCAAACATGCGCTCTTTCAATTAATTCCTGAAGAAACAAAAAAGCGGGAGAAATCCCGCTGATTTTTGAATGATGACAAATTCAATTTGTTGGTTCATCAAACATGATTTCTTAGTATACGTACAAAGGAGGTAATCAATGGCTTTTGCTCTGACGGAAGGTATCGAATTATCTCCCTTGTGAAAACCGAAATTTTAAGAATCTTATCCTTATCCAATTCTCCAATCTCAAGGCCTAAAGCGATTCGTGTGATTTTTAGGAAGTCTTGAAGTGTTTTTGTCGTCAGTTCAAAATTCTTTGTTGGCCCTTCTACGTAGGTTTTTTCGCCGTCATGCTGATTTAAGTAGTTATGGAGCGCTTGAACTAGTATTTTATAAATATTTTTTTTAAGATCTATTATTCGACTTTCAAGTAAATTGACTTGCTCAAAAAATTTGCTATAAGCTGGATTGGTTTCGATAAATGGGATTGATCCAAGATCGTCTAAAGCCCGAAGAATTTGGTAGTAACCTAGATAATCCATGCTAATCGGTGCCAGGTCGAGACATTGATCAATTAAGGGACTGCTGTGAGCGGATTCCGCTAGTATTGAGTGCAGAGATTCATCATGCCCAGCCTGTTTGAGTTCTTTCAGCACAAACTGTTTCAGTTCAAACAAATCCTTATATGAAGATAGTGTTGGTGCCGTTGAGTTTAAACGACTGGGATTGTTTAACTTGCTTTGTTCGCATTGCTTCAGTTGTTGGGCGCTCCATTCACGTATGAATTTAAGCTTTGAATGCTGCGATCTTGTTTCATCAAGGTCATGACCGGATTGCTCATGTGAGCGCTTGATTTGTTTTATCCGAACTCTGGTGACTTTTTTAATGTCTGAGTTGCTGACGCTACTGGCGCTTAGATCAGCTTCTTGTATTTCAGGTGTCCTAGCGTGGCTCCGGTTGGATACTGGCGTGCGATCGGCCATCATGTTTCTCCCAAAAAATTTAATTGATCAGCGACGAATAGGTGCGTTCATCGATCAAAATAGGTTTAGGTCAGCCGGATATAGTTCAATCTGTACAATGTTTTTTCATGCGGAAATAATCAGATGTGGGCAATGCCCAACAAAAAAGGGAGCCGAGGCTCCCTTCTGCAAACGATACTGAATCAGCTATTTCTTTGCCCGCTCCAGTAGGAAACTTGTCAGGAGTGGTACAGGTCGACCGGTCGCTCCCTTGGCCGCGCCACTCTTCCAGGCCGTACCGGCAATATCGAGGTGCGCCCAGTTGTATTTGCGGGTGAAGCGTTCCAAGAAGCAGGCGGCGGTGATGGATCCGGCCGGAGGGCCGCCAATATTTGCAATATCGGCAAAGTTGGACTTCAGTTGCTCCTGATAGCTGTCCTCGATCGGCATCCGCCAGGCCGTGTCATTCGCCACCTTGCCGGCGGCCAGCAATTCGTTCGCTAGTGCATCATGGGCTTCGTCGTGTCGTGTAAACAGGCCGGTGTTGTGATGGCCAAGTGCGGTGATACAGGCGCCAGTCAATGTGGCAATGTCCACCACGGCGGCTGGTTTGAAACGCTCGACATAAGTCAGCGCATCACAAAGAATCAACCTGCCCTCGGCATCCGTATTCAAAACCTCGATGGTCTGTCCAGACATTGAGGTGACAATGTCACCGGGGCGAGTGGCGCGTCCGGACGGCATATTCTCGCAGGTCGGTATCACGCCGATCACGTTCAACTTGAGTTGCATCTCACCGATCGCGCGGAAGGTGCCGAGCACCGAGCCGGCACCGCACATGTCGTACTTCATTTCGTCCATACCGGCGCCCGGCTTGAGTGAAATCCCCCCGGTATCGAAGGTGATCCCCTTGCCCACCAACACCACCGGCGCATCCTTTGGCTTGCCGCCGAGGTGCTTCAGCACGATAAATTTAGGGGGTTGCTCGCTGCCTTGCGTCACTGACAAGAAGCTGCCCATCTTGAGTGCCTCGAGTTGCTTACGATCCAGCACCTCAACGCCGAGTTTGTACTCTTTCGCAATTTGTTTCGCCGTGTTAGCCAGATAGGTGGGCGTACAAATATTGGGTGGTAAATTGCCCAAGGTCTTGGCCAGCTCGAGCCCATTGGCAATGGCAATACTCTGCGCGAGCGACTTGCGCGCTTCAGCCAGATGCGCATTCTCGACGCCGATCGCAACACGCTTAACGCCAGTCGAAACTTCTTCCTTCTTGCTCTTCAGGCTGTCGGAGCGATACACGCTTTCACGAAGCGCCAGCACCAGTGTTCTTACAGCCCAATAAGCATCGCGGCCTTGCACACCGTCCAGTGGCAGGGCGATGAGCGCATCAATCGAGCCCAGTGAGGCCAGCGACCGCGCGACCGACTGCGAAGCGCTGATGAAGTTGCGGTCACTGATGCCAGTCTCAGGGCCCAGACCAACCAGCAAGATCCGCTTGGCGTTACCACTGGTGGTATGCAGCAGCAGTGTGCTACCCGCTTTGCCTGTGATATCGCCGCTCTTCAGGGCGTGACTGAGGATGCCTTTGCTATCGAGGATTTTCGCCTGCGCGCTCAGTTTGCTGTTCTCGAATATACCAACCACGACGCAGCCGGTTTTTTGCTCGGCGATTGCGTTTTTTGTATTGAAAGCTTTTATGCTAAAGTCCATGGACACTCCTCGACAATTCCCCCGAATTATAGTCCCGAATGATTTTTCAGCGTGCCATACGCCGTGAGTTACTGAATACGGTCGGCGCGGTTTTCACGGTCTTGTTTACCATCGTGATGACCGTGATGCTGATACGGATCCTCGGTGATGCAGCCTCAGGAAAGATCGCTCCGAAAGATGTGGCAGCGATGCTTGGGTTTGCTGCGCTCGGATATCTCCCGGTGATCATCTCACTGACGGCCTTCATCGCGGTACTGATGGTGGTGGCTCGCAGTTATCAGGACTCAGAGATGGTGGTCTGGCTGGCTTCAGGGGCGTCGCTTACCCAATGGATCAGACCGGTGCTTTCTGTGGGTCTGCCGATGGTCTTAGTGACGGCAGCGTTGTCGATCTGGCTGACGCCATGGGCGAACCGCAATGCCACTGAATACAAATTGCGATTCCAGCAGCGGGAGGATCTGGCGCGCGTATCCCCGGGAAAATTTCAGGAATCCTCCAAGGGTGACAAGCTGTTTTTTGTGGAGGGGCGCGCCGATAACGTCAGCGAGGTGAGGAATATCTTTATCTTGCAGACGGCTAACCCGCAGAGTGTCGTAGTAGCACAGACCGGGAAGGTTGATATCAATGCGAGTGGAGAGAAGAGTCTGGTTTTATTCAACGGATATCGCTACGAGAGCACGCCGGGTATCGATAGATTTCGCTTGATTGAATTTGAGCGCTACGCCGTCAAAGTTTTTCATGGTGAGCAAGAGGCTGGAGGTAGCAAGCTCGCGCGCACCTTGCCTACGCTGGAGTTGCTTCGGCAGCGATCACCAGCGAACCTCTCAGAGTTAATGTGGCGAATTTCAACTCCGATCATGTGTTTGCTACAAATACTCCTTGCGATTCCACTGGGCTTTGTGAGTCCCCGGCGTGGACGAAGCTTGAACCTGATGATTGCAGTACTTTTGGCTATTTCGTATCACAATGCGGTAGCGATTTTGAAAGGCTCGGTTGCTGCGGGCAAAATAGCCTTTGCGGGCAGTTGGTGGCCGGTACATTTTGGGATGCTGATGTTGGCATTGCTATTGTTTTTGTGGCGGGAGAATACAAATAGCCGCTGGCATCCAGTACGAATGGGTGGCTGGTTAAGGAAACAGTTTTTGGTTCGGCGGAGTGTATCTGCATGAGAATCTTGACGCGCTATTTTGCGTCACAAATATATGGCGCGGTCGGTTTCACGATGGTCGTATTCCTTGCTTTGTTTTCATTCTTCGATCTGATGACAGAGCTGGGCGCCTTAGGTCAAGGCCCGTTTCAAATTGAGCACGCCATTATTTTTGTTGCACTGGGTCTGCCAGCTTATGCGTATGAGCTGATGCCGATTGTGGTACTGATTGGCACGATTTACGTCATGGCTCAGCTGGCAGCTCGGTCCGAGTTCACCGTGATGCGGGCATCATCGCTATCGATGAGTAATGTCTTGCTATTACTGCTGAAAATTGGCGTGATTTTTTCACTAATGACCTTCATTCTTGGGGAGGTTATTGCGCCGAAATCGAGTGAGTTCCGTGATCACTTCAAGCGTCGTTTGATGGGCTCTGCTCTATCGGCCGAATTCCGATCCGGTTTGTGGGCCAAAGATGTAGTGAGAAACACCAGTACTGGTGAAGTGATCGGATCCCGGTTTTTGAATGCTCGTAGTATTGACCCAGATGGTGCTATTCGTGATGTCAGCGTATTTGAATTTGATGTAAATATGCATATGACGTCTCGCCTTACAGCGCGCTATGCGTACTTTCAGGCTGAGGGAGCATTGACACTGAGCGAGGTTGACGAGGTGCGCTTTTCTACGCCACCGGGAGATCAGGTATCGTCTGCCACGCTGGTTGCGACGCATAGACACCTGCCAACCGTCCAGATCCCGTCGGAGATTACCTCCGATATTTTGGCGGTGATGTTGACAGATCCGAAGCGCATGTCATCGCTCGATCTATCCCGGTATAGTAGTCATTTGAAGCAAAACAATCAGCGTAGCGAGCGCTACGATATTGCTTTGTGGGCCAAACTGCTCTATCCAATGACGTCTTTGGTGATGATGGTAATGGCACTCCCATTCGCTTATTTGAAGGTGCGTGCCGGTAGTCTCTCACTCAAAGTGTTCGTCGGTATTATGATTGGTATGACCTTTCATTTGTTGAATAATCTTTTTTCTCATATCGGACTACTAAATACTTGGCCGCCATTTGCAACGGCCGTATTACCCAGCTTACTATTTTTGTTGGCAGCCGTTGCTGCATTACGCTGGGTGGAGAGACATTAATGAATCAACAAACTGCACTCATTCTTTTTGCGCATGGTGCGCGTGCGGCAAGCTGGGCGCAGCCGTTTCAGCGACTGCAAGCGATACTACGTGACCAGTTACCGGGTACGGTGATTGAATTAGCGTTTCTTGAGTTAATGGAGCCAAGGCTACCCGCAGTGGTAGACACTTTAGTGGCAAACGGATGCAGCAAGATCAGCGTAGTACCCGTATTTTTCGGGCAGGGTAGTCATGTCGTACGTGATTTGCCAGAGATGGTTGAAGAATTACGTGCCGCCCACCCTTCCTTGCAGTTAAGCGTGGCTGCAGCGGTTGGCGAGAGTCCAGCCGTGCTTGAGGCGATCGCCAAATACTGTCAAAGCACACTGCAGTAGGCAGCATGCACTGATCGCATGCGGTTTGCTATCGCATTAGCACTCACGCTTTAGCCATCCCCACCTTGTTGCATGGATGGCGTCGAGCCACAGAGACTGTGCCGTGTAGCGCAGCATACTTTCGTGCCACCGAAAGCGATAAAGAGATTTTTAAGATGATTTGGCGTCAGACTTCCTGATCCGCTATTTCTACTGTTTCGGCAAAATCTATTTCTTCCCGTTGGCGATTACGTCGTTTCGGGCGGTCGGGCTCCTTCCAGGTACGTTGTGCAAGTTCACCGATTCGCTCGTGTGCGCGCCACTGAAAAAGCAATCGGATATCCACATCGTGGGTACGAGCGGCGTGTAGGGTGCTGGTTTGTCGCGCGAGCGCTAAGATTTCCTTTTTTTGCTGCAATGACCACACGCGGCGAGGTCGGTAGTCTCGCTTTGCTTTTTGCGGTTTATTCTTGCTCGGGTAGATCTGGCCCATTGACGACGCCTCGCATGAAAATCAAGGAGCCGTGACAATGCATCGGAAGGTGGCTATGGTGTCGAGCTTTGATCAGTGAGCCGAAGATTTATCGGTGATCTCGAATCGAATAGCGAAAGAGTGTAGTGGCTTCGCTACGTGTTCGTTCAGCGGATTAAGTGTCTGAACGGACTCGCAAGGTCTCACCAATCATGACGAGTACAGGACCTTCACCCGTCGGTAGGCCATGTACCATCTCTGCAAGTGATAGTCGAATGATGCGCTCATCATCGCGACTCACATTTTCAATCGCGACGACGGGTGTATCAGGAGACTTTCCATGTGCGATAAGCCGGCATGCCGTATCGATAGCCTCTTGGCCACCCATGTACTGAATCAGCGTATCGCAGCCGGGTAGTGCGACATCATCGGGTTCGCCGCGGCCAGTAGTGGAAGTGAAAAACGCGACATTTCTGGCGATACCGCGTTTGGTGAGTGGTTGCTTGATGGAGGCTGCTGCAGCAAAAGCCGTCGTAATGCCCGGCACAATCGCAAACGGAATGTTTGCTTCCTCGAGTGCGCGCATTTCTTCGTCGGCGCGACCAAACAACATCGGATCGCCACCCTTGAGCCGGACTATACGATCGTAACGAAACGCGCAGTCGACCAATTGTTGATTGATGAGCGTCTGTGCCATTGAGCGTTGACCACTCCGTTTGCCGACAGAGATCAGTGTGGCCGCCGGGCAGAGCGCAAGAATATCGGGAGTGACCAGAGCATCGTATAGCACCACCTCGGCCTCGCCGAGGATGCGTGCTCCACGAAGTGTAATCAGATCGGCGGCGCCGGGCCCGGCACCGACCAGCCAGACCCTGCCTGGCGTCGGTCGGGCAGGCCGGTCAAGAGGGTCAGACATGGCATACCAGAGAGTTAATCCAGTCGGATCATACCCGCTGCTACGGTCTGGTGAGAAATCTCGTCGATCAGGATAAAGCTGCCAGTGGTACGCAGCTGCTGGTAGGCGTCAGCCGCCAACGGCTGCTGCACGGTGATACCGAGGCGGGCGATGCCGTTCAGTTTGAGTTCTGTGGCTGACGCTCGCTGCTGGGTATTGATATCGAGTAGCGACTCGATGCTACTGACTTTGGCGGCCACTTGCCGCGTGGTGTGCTTCAACCAATAGCGACGGCGCAGGTCGAGTGGCTCTTCCGACAGCCAGCAGACGTCAGCGCTGAAGTTCTTAAGCAAAGTGGCCGGGCTGTCTGCAGCGACCAGCATGTCGCCGCGTGAGATGTCGAGATATTCCTCGAGCAGGATGGTGACGGATTTGCCGGCAGATGCATGATCCAGCGAGCCGTCCAAGGTGACGATATCTTTGACGGTACCCTGTTGGCCGCTGGGCTGAACCGTCACCTTGTCACCCTTGCGCACACTACCTGCCTCGATACGACCCATGTAGCCACGGAAGTCTTGCGCTTCGTGGCCATTGTGGCGCGCAACCAGCTGCACAGGAAAACGCAACGCGGCTGCGTGCTCGTCATCATAGACCGACAGCGATTCGAGCAGCTCGATCAGCGTCGGTCCCTGGTACCAGTCCATCTGCTCGCTACGCACTACGACGTTGTCGCCGGCCAGTGCCGACATCGGTAGGGTATGAATGTCTTTCAAACCCAGCCAAGCAGCAAACTCTTGGTAAGCAGTGACAATACGGTCATACACCGCGCGGTCATAGTTCACCAGATCCATCTTGTTGACCGCAACAATCACATGCTGAATCTGCAGTAGTTGCGCGATGGTCGAGTGGCGCTTGGTTTGAATCAGGAGTTCGGCTTTGCCCTGCGCATCGACTTTGACTTTCGATACGTCGATCAGGATGATCACTGCGTCGGCAGTTGATGCACCTGTCACCATGTTGCGGGTGTACTGCTCATGACCCGGGGCATCGGCGATGATGAATTTACGTTTTGGGGTGGCGAAATAACGGTAAGCCACATCAATCGTGATACCTTGCTCACGCTCAGCCTCCAGACCATCGGTCAGCAAGGACAGATCGATCATGTCACCTACGGTGCGCTTGTGGCGCGCACGCGAGATGGCGTCAAGCTGATCGGCAAATATACCTTTGCTATCGAATAGCAGTCGGCCAATCAGAGTACTCTTGCCATCGTCGACAGAACCAGCAGTAATAAAACGCAACAAACCGCGCTGTTGCGCTTCGTCGTTCACGAAACTTTTATCAACCAAGGCGTTCATTTAGAAATACCCTTCCTTCTTGCGCTTTTCCATTGAGGCTTCGGAGGTTTGATCATCCATCCGGGTGGCGCCGCGCTCGGTAATCTGTGTGACAGCAGTCTCGGCAATGATGGCGTCAACAGTCACTGCATCGGAAGCCACCGGGCAGGTACATGAAATATCACCCACGGTACGAAAGCGTACGGTGCGGACTTCGGTGCTTTCACCGTCCTGCGGCGGGGTCAGCGGTGTTACTGGTACCAGCAAGCCGTTGCGCGGAATGACCTCACGCTGATGGGCAAAGTAGATCTCAGGTAGCGCCAATTTTTCACGCGCGATGTATTGCCAAACATCCAGCTCGGTCCAGTTGGAGATTGGGAACACGCGCATGTTCTCGCCAGCGTGTACACGGGTGTTATACAAGTCCCAGAGTTCTGGTCGCTGTGCTTTTGGGTTCCATTGGCCGAATTCATCGCGGAAGGAAAAAATACGTTCTTTGGCGCGGGCTTTTTCTTCATCGCGCCGTGCGCCACCAATGCAAGCATCGAATTGATGTTCAGCGATGGTTTCAAGCAGTGTGACTGCTTGCGCCGCATTGCGCGAATCCGTTTGCGGGTTACGCAGCCTTACCGTGCCGCGCTTGATTGAATCTTCCACTGAGCCAACGATCAACTGCTCGCCCAATTCAGCGGCACGTTGATCGCGGAAGGCAATCACCTCAGGGAAGTTGTGACCGGTATCGATATGCACCAGCGGGAATGGGAATTTACCCGGACGGAAAGCTTTTTCTGCGATACGCAGCAGCACCACAGAATCTTTACCGCCAGAGAACAGCAAGGCAGGTTTACCGCATTCGGCAGCGACCTCGCGCATGATGTGGATGGCTTCCGATTCCAGCCAGTCGAGATGACGATGGCTGGTAGCGTCGATGAAATTTTGGGTATCTAGGGCGGTGTTCATAAATGATTCGATTTAGTTAGCCTGCGCCGAAGCGCGGACGAGTCGGGTCGTACCGTCGCTGTTGGTGACTACATGAAGTCCGCATTCTTTCTGGTCCGCACTTTCCCACCACCATCTGCCGGCGCGGATATCTTCGCCGGGTTGTATCGCGCGGGTGCAGGGCTCGCAGCCAATGGAGGGATAGCCGCGATCATGGAGTGCGTTGTAAGGCACCTCATGGCTACGAATGTAATGCCAGACATCATCTTCAGACCAATCGGCGAGAGGATTGAATTTTTGCATGCCGTGCGCGGTGTCGTCTTCCTGGACAGCTAAATCGTTACGCGTACTGGACTGCGCACGTCGTTGGCCGGTGATCCAAGCCTTGTTACCTGCAAGGGCGCGATTGAGTGGTTCAACTTTACGAATGTTGCAGCAGGCTTTACGAAGTTCAATACTTTCGTAGAACGCATTCAACCCATGCGTGCTGACGTAGGTTTCAACTGCAGCGGCATCCGGTTTGTATTGTTCGATATCGACGCCATAACGCTGGCGGACAGCATCTAGTACTGCAAGGGTTTCTTTATGCAGACGCCCGGTTTCAAGGGTGAACAACCGAATCGGTAACTTCGCCTGAAGAATCAAGTCGGTCAATACCATGTCCTCAGCAGCCAAGCTGGAGGCAAACAGTGCCGGAGAAAAATCGTTCGCGATACGTGCGAGAAGCGCGCGCGTCGTTGACAGTCGCTCGTCAAACCCGCTCATGCAAGCTCCTCGGCATCCGGGCGTGCTACTCGTCGGAACAGCGGCGTTTTTTGATCCCACGCGGTTTGATAGGTTTCCGAGAAATCGGTCAGCCCCTTCAATGCATCCTCAATCGAGCGATCTTCACGGGTGGCAAACGCGTTAAAGCCAACGCGCGCCATATAAAACAACTGATCGCGCAGTACATCACCGATAGCCCGCAATTCGCCTGCATAGCCAAGGCGTGTGCGTAGTTGATAAGCGATCGAGTAGCCGCGACCATCGGCAAATGTTGGAAAATCTATCGCGATTAATGGCAATGCAGATAGATCATCTTTCAGTGCTTCCGCACGCTCATCACTAGCAAGCCATACACCGATATCAGTGCGTGATGTCAGTGTCGACTTTTGAGCCAACCAAACCGCAAGCGGCACGATAGTTCTACCTGCGGGCACGTTGATCGTTTCTGCCACTTCGCCATCAGCCAGTTTCAGCACTTGCCAGTCATCATTCACAATGACCTTGTCTTTGATGATCTTACGCATATGCATCCTCTCCGGCTTCCAGTGACTGACCACCAATCGGTGTGGCATACACATGCGCCTTGAACGGTTCAATGCCGAGGCGTTCGACGGTATCGATGAAATGCTCATCTTCATGCCGATCGCGCACATACACCTCGAGCAGACGGGCAATCACTTCCGGCATTTGATCAGCAGCGAAGGAGGGGCCGATGATCTTGCCGATTGCGCTTTCATTGCCCTGACGGCCACCGATCGATACCTGGTACCACTCGGAGCCATCCTTATCGACACCTAAAATACCGATATTGCCGACATGGTGGTGACCGCAAGCGTTGATGCAACCCGAGATATTCAACTCAATCTCGCCGATGTCATGCTGGAAATCCAGGTTATCGAATCGCTCGGCAATAGCGCCAGCGATCGGGATGGATTTTGCGTTCGCGAGTGAGCAGAAATCACCACCCGGGCAGCAGATCATGTCGGTCAGCAGACCAATATTGGGCGTTGCCAGACCATGGGCTTTTGCCTCGGTGTATACCGCCAGCAGATCGGTTTGCTTCACATCGGCAAGCACCAGGTTCTGCTCATGCGTTACACGCAGTTCACCAAAGCTGTAGCGATCGGCCATATCAGCCACCACATCCATTTGCGCGCCAGTGGCATCGCCGGGCGGGACGCCGGTTTTTTTCAGTGACAGCGTGACGATGGCGTAGCCTGCATTCTTGTGTGGGCGAACATTACGGCTCATCCAGCTGCTGAACGCTTTATTGTCATGACGCTGTTGCGCGAGCAGCTCATCAGCATCGGGCAATTGCTCATACTGTGGCGGCTCAAAGTAGGTAGCGACGCGGTTCAGCTCTTCAGCGGTGAGGGTGCTGGGGCTGTCTTGCAGGTCTTGCCATTCTTGCTCGACTTGGCGAGCAAATTCTTCGACGCCCAGCGCCTTGACCAGAATCTTGATACGCGCCTTGTACTTGTTATCGCGACGACCGTATTGGTTGTACACACGCATGATTGCTTCGATGTAGGTCAGCAAATGCGGCCACGGCAGAAACTCGCGGATCACACTACCGATGATGGGCGTACGACCCAAACCGCCGCCCACCAGCACCTGAAAACCAGTCTCGCCGGCTGCGTTTTGCACGATGTTCAAGCCGATATCGTGCGCTTTCACCACCGCACGGTCTTCAGCAGCAGCGTTGATAGCGATCTTGAACTTGCGCGGCAGATAAGCAAACTCGGGATGGAAGGTACTCCACTGACGCAGGATCTCGGCATAGGGGCGCGGATCAAGCAGCTCGTCAGCAGCCACACCAGCAAATTGGTCTGAGGTGATATTGCGGATGCAATTACCCGAGGTTTGGATGGCATGCATCTCGACCGAAGCCAGGTCCGCCAGGATATCGGGTGTTTGCTCCAGCGAGACCCAGTTGTACTGAATATTCTGACGCGTCGTGAAGTGGCCGTAGTCACGATCATACTTACGTGCGATTTCGGCCAGCATGCGCAGCTGCTTCGACGACAGCAAACCATAAGGAATCGCCACACGCAGCATGTAGGCATGACGCTGCATGTACAGACCGTTTTGCAGTCGCAGCGGACGGAATTCGTCTTCGCTTAACTCATCCGACAAACGGCGCCGTACCTGGTC
>JAIXQK010000127.1 GCA_027485795.1 Oxalobacteraceae bacterium | reverse complement strand
TGGCGCACTTCCTGGTCTTGCAACTGACGACCTAGCTGTACACGTGCCATTACGCGGACCGCATCATCAAGGGTCGCCACCGAGCCATCATGAAAGTAGGGTGGTGTCATGGCGACATTGCGCAGTTGTGGCACTTTGAAGATCCATTGATCTTCGTCTTTGCCGGTATCGTGAAACTTACCTTTGTCGTAGCCCTTGAACTGGGCAATCTCGACACTGCCGGTCGCTTTCCAGTAGTCTTCTACCAGACCGAATTTTTGGAAGCTCTGACCGCCGACGGTAGAGCCATTGTGGCAACCGGCGCAGCCGTAGTTGATGAATTTATCTAGCCCGGCCTTGGCATCAGTACTGATAGCTTTAGTGTCGCCTTTCAAATACTGATCAAAGGGTGCTGGTGTCAGGAGCGTGCGCTCGTAGGCGCCAATGGCGATGGCCCAGTTCTGCGCGCTGACAGCCTCTTTTTCATTTGGGAAGGCGGCTTCAAACAAGGGCTTGTAGCCTAGCGTGTGCAGCTTTGCTTCGGCTTCCGCGAAGCTCTTGTTACCGTAGGCAAAAGGACTGGTGAGTGCTTTCCAAGCCTGCTCTTCAACACTGACCCGGTTACCACCGTAGTGCTGTGCCACCAGCAGCGGGGTATTAAACACCGTCTGCGCATTGCGTGGCATGAGGACGCCATGAACGCCAACCGAGCGCGGCAAGGAATCTGCACCGTAGTGGCTTGGGTTATGACAGCTGACACAGCCGGTGCGGCCGTCGGTGGATACACGCGTCTCGAAGAAGAGTTTTTTGCCCAGTTCTACTCGGGCCGCTGAATGCGGGTAATCATCCACATGGGCAGTATTGGGCAGGGGGCGAAATACTTGCTTCGCGCGCTCCAGCAAATCGTTCTCGGTATCGGCGGCGGTGACGAGTCCGACGCCCAAAGCACCCGCGCCGACCAACAAGGCGATCAGGCCGCTACGCTTGGAAAAAGAGAAAGTGAGTTTCATCGATGTCTTTCTGTAAATCTTGATTCTGGGAAACTGCCTAGATTTTGCCCCGAATCGGAGCGGCGTGCATGATCCATTCTCTGCGGAGCAGGTCGCCAGCCGTGAAGTCGGCTGAATACGGTTTTGGTCTCAGGTAATTCATGATTTGACGTATTGCAACTTTGACACCCGGAAAATAAGCTTCTGACCATTCTCCGCTGCGCCTTGCGTTGCCGTTTTTTCGCTACTGTGAGTCGCTGGCTTTTGCCGTCTATCGTGCTATCGGTCGGCGGCTAACTCTCATGAACCCGATGATTCGATACGCTTTTTGCCTGCTGCTCACCGTTGCTACGGTGCCTGCGCTGGCAGCCCCTGATCACTGGCAGGATCAACTTGCCGCCATCCCCGAGAAAGATTGGAATCGCGAGCGCGCTGCGCATCTGCTTGAGCGTGCTGGCTTCGGCGGTACGCCCGCCGAGGTCGATCGCCTCGCAAAAATGACACCGTCTGCCGCTGTGCGCACACTAATTCGGTATCAAGCCATTCGTCATGCATTACCGCCGTTTGAAGCGTCGGGGGCATTCGATCCCGGATTAGATCCTTTCTCACCGTCGCGCCCTGCGGCCACTGAAAAGGCAAAGGCCGAGGGCGAGGCACTGGGCGTGAAGGTCAAGCCGGAAGGCAATCGTCGGCTGCAGCAGGTAGCAGATCGGTATTTGTACTGGCTGCGTGTCAGCAAATTGGAGTCTCAGCGGGTGGGTTATTGGTGGGCGAACCGCATGCTCACCACGCCGCGTCCATTAGAAGAAAAAATGACGCTGTTCTGGCATGGCCACTTTGCGACCAGCGACGAGAAAGTGCGCGACTACCGCAAGATGCTCAAACAAAACGAGATGCTGCGCGCGAAAGCCACCGGTAGTTTTCGTGATCTGCTGATCGCGGTGGCGCAAGACCCGGCGATGCTGGCGTATCTGGATGCTGCGGTGAATGTGAAAGGCGCACCGAATGAAAACTTCGCGCGCGAGATCATGGAATTGTTCTCGATGGGTGTGGGTAATTACAGCGAAGAAGATATTCGAGAGGCGGCACGTGCCTTCACCGGTTGGAATTACCAGGGTCTGAATTTCGTGATCAACCCGGCGCAGCATGATGACGGTGTCAAAACCGTGCTCGGTCGTCAGGGCAAGTTTGATGGTGTGCAGGTGATTGACATCATTTTGTCCAAGCCTGTCACTGCAGAATTCATTGCCGGTAAGTTGTACCGCTATTTTGTTCGCGAAGAAATTTCGCCCGAGATGCGCGTCAAGCTGGGCAAGCTGCTACGCGATAACAAATACGAGATCGCACCCTTCCTCGAGACACTGCTACTGTCGCAGGATTTTTACGCGGATGCCTCAGTCGGCACGCACATTAAATCGCCGGTGGAGTTGGTTATCTCTACCTATCGCAAGATGGGACTGAATGAGATTCCCGGCATTCCGGATTTTAATAATCTGACCGATGCCATGGGTCAGAAGCTGCTGTTCCCACCGAACGTTGCAGGATGGGCCAGCGGTAAGAGCTGGATTACGCCGGGTCTATTACTGGTCAGAGGTAATTTTGTTTACGACACGGTGTTTCCACCGATTGATTTTGTCGCCACTGACCGAGTGCCCGAAGACCGCTACGGCATTGTGCCGGTCGCTGACAAGCTCGCGATGGGCGCAGATATCACTACTGCCACCAAGCCGGATGGCAAAGAGGTGACCTCGATGTCGATGCAAAACGATCGCGATGAAGATTTCAATACGCGCTTGGCGAGTTACCACGCGTGGCGTAAAGCGATCGAGAAGGTGAAGCCGATACCCCGTGCGCCGGCAAGACTTGATCTTGCCAAGCTGGTGCGCGATGCGGGCTGCCGTACCGCGCAAGAGGCGGTGGATCATTTGCTGCTGCGATTTTTAGTGGTGCCGGTGGATGCCGATACGCGCGCTAAGTTAGCCAGCTTGCTGGCGACGGATCTCGGCACCTCTGATCTGAAACTCGCCGACAGCTATATGGAAGATGCGCTGCGCAATACGCTGCACGTGATTTTGTCACTCCCTATTTACCAATTAGGTTAAGCCGCATGATGCGAAGCGTGAAAAATCATCATCTCCATCATCAGCAGGGTCATCAGCTGGATGATCAACATGATCATCTGCACGATCACGGCCAGCATCGTCACGATCAGTCTTTGCTCACGCGTCGCACTTTGCTAAAGAGTTTGGGTGCCGCCGGTTTATCGCTGGGCTTGCCATTTCCGGCTGCCGCTGCGGCCGCGACCAAGCAGCCTATCCTTGTTGTGGTTGAACTGTCGGGTGCCAATGATGGTTTGAATACTTTGGTGCCTTATGCCGATGATGCTTACTATCGTTTGCGTCCACGCATTGGCATTCGCCCTGACAAGGTGCGCAAGATTGATGATCGCTTCGGTTTTAATCCGTCGATGTCCGGCTTTGAGCGTCTGTTCAAGGATGGCAAGATGGCGATCATTCACGGTTGTGGCTATGCGCAACCGTCGTTCTCGCACTTCACCTCGGCTGCGTATTGGCATACCGGCGCGCCCAATACTGGGGAGCCTTATGGCTGGCTCGGTCGTGTAGCGGATGCGATTGACCCACAGCTCACCCCGAATTTTTTAGTCAACATCGATGAGCGTCAGTCGCTCGCAGTGCGCTCGGCGCGACATGTGCCGGTGGTGTTCGATGATCCCGAGCGCTTTGCCCGCAAGGGCTTGCGTCAGAGCCGTGCGTTGCTGGATAACGCGGTTACCGCAGAGGCGGGTAGCGCTTCACGCAAATACCTCGATGAGGTGGCGCAAAGTGCGCGGCAAGCATCGCAACTGGTGCGCTCCGCTTGGGAGGCTTACAAGACACCGGTCGACTACGGCATTATCTCGCTCGATTTGCCGAAGGTGGCCTCTATGATTCATGCGGGTCTGCCAACGCGTTTGTTTTACGTTTCGTATCGCCACAATGCCTTTGACACGCATGTGCAGCAAGCCGAGCTACATGGCCGGTTGTTGTCTTATGTGTCGGATGCGGTTGCCGGTTTTATCGGTGATATGCAGCGCATTGGTCGTGCGGATGATGTGAGCGTCTTGGTATTCTCGGAGTTTGGTCGTCGCGCCGCTGAGAATACAAGCTTGGGTACAGATCATGGCACTGCCAATCACATGTACGTAATTGGTAATCGAGTGCGTGGCGGTCACTACGGTGGCGTGCCATCGCTGACGGATCTGGATGAGGGCGGCAACTTGAAGTTCAGCACGGATTTTCGTCGTGTCTACGCCAGCCTGATTGAGGGCTGGCTGGGTCATGCCGACAGCAAGTCGCTGCTGTCGGGTAGTTTCGACACGTTTAACTTGTTCACTTGACCGGCGCCGTTAATATCCGCTCGTCGGTGCCATCAGCCTCATCTAGTCAACGCCAGCAACATCAACTCTGTGCAGCGGTTCCCAAGGCCGAAGGCGACCTTGCTTTCGGTTTGCCCTGAATATCCGAGATACGGTACTTGGCACGACGATCGCCCATCAGGTCGCGCAGTTCACGAATGCTGAGGTCGGTTACTTCATGCATGCGAATCAGCATTGAGGCACCTACCGGTAGTGCGCGGTGCCGTATCTTGCTAATGACGGGCGGCGCAACTTCCAGTGCACGCGAGAGCGCGGCATCGTTCTTCAGTTGCATCCGTTCGCGCAGCGTATCGAGTAGCCGACTCGGGTTATAGCTATCTTGTGAGGCGAGCGCGTGTTCTGGCGCAAGCTGATGGTGAAGTGGTTGCATGATGCTCCTTGTCGCAGCGTGATGTCTATGATGACTGTGCGGTGGTTGACAAGTTCCACCGCACCCTCATGCGCCATCAGACCATTTGTCATGCCACAGAAATTAAGTTAAAGAAAAACTAGGCAATGACGGCGTGATCAGCGCCACGTACAGCGATTCAGTTTCACCAAAGACTAGTCATCATGCCGGTGTTCAAAGAGGGCGGGTAGCCACCCGAGAACGGGAATGACATCAGTCCGAGAGGCATTCCAAGCGCTGCACTTTGCGCTTGTAGTGCCGGCAGATCGCGGTACCCCATGCGAATCGCTTGCATTGCCGGTATGCCCATTAATGCGCTGAGTCCGGCATTGGTACTGGCAGATGTCGGTAGGCCTTGTGGAGCGGCCAAACCAACTGCTCGCAAGGTATCGGGCAAACCAAAGCCGGTACGGCGCTGGTCGCCGAGCATGAGTGGCTGACATGATTGCTTGATGATCTGAAACAGTCGCTCTACGCGTGCAGCGCTTCGCATCTGTCCGCTCCCTCGGAAATCTGGGTGATGAGCCAGAGCGAGTGCTGCAAGACCGGTGACATGAGGTGCGGCCATTGAGGTGCCATCCCATGCCGCATAGCTATTTTCAGGTACGGACGACGTAATCGCTACGCCGGGTGCGCATACTGATACCTCAGGGCCGTAGCAAGTGAAGCTAGCGGAGAAGAAGCCGTTGGCATCCACCACCGGTGTGACGGTCTGTGCGTGATAGCTATCCGCCGGGAATTCATTGACACGACCAATGGCGGCAACCGTCAGCACATTCGGTGAAGACCCAGGGTATTGCACGACGCCACCCGAGTTGCCCGCTGCAACAATGCAGGCAATACCCGCCTGCCTAGCGCGTACGATTTGCTGCTCGAGTGCTTCCGAAGGCTCGGCACCGCCGAGCGACATGTTCACCACATCAATCTGCTGTTCGATGCAGTACTCCAGTGCATCAATCAGTTGACTGACCTGCCCACCCGGGAACAGCTTGCAGACATGAATCTCTGCATCGGGTACGAAGCCGCGAATACCGCCAGCTGAGTCAAGCCCTGCGATCAGGCCAGTGCAGTGCGAGCCATGTGCGAGTGTGTCGACATTCCATGTAGCAGTGCTGACCGACTTGTTGACGATGTCATAGCCGCGCGCTACCTGCGAGAGATCTGAATGCGAGTTAGCACAACCAGAATCAATCACCGCCACTTTGACGCCTTGGCCGCGGAAAGTATTCGGCAATTGATCCAATCGCATCGCGCGTTGGCCCCACGTCAGCTGCTGTTGCTGTGGGAAGTTTTTAAGACTCGGCCAATCAGAAAGTGCACGCAGGCCCACCATGTTGAGCTCGGTGTCACTGATATCTGGTTGCATTTGGTAGAAGCTCCAGAAGTCAGCGCGTGGCTTGACGTATAGCTTACGCAGACTGGCCGCAGTTTCACCATAGAGTGCGAGTCGCACGCGGCCCTGCGCATCAGTCACGCCCTGCGCCGGTAGCATACTGCCGTATAAGTAGACCTCGGCACCGGCAACCGGCTGTCCTTTGCCCATCACCACAAACTCTGCAGTAAACGCAGCACCGGCGGCGGGCAAATTACAGTTGGCCAAAGGTGGCTGCTGTAGATAGCTAACCTCATGTAGCTGCAATGGCTGATCACGTTCAACAATCAGCTGACCTTGCGCCTGTTGTGCCAGCGCCTGCGCTTTGTCTTCATGCATTAGCGCCACCAGCACACCGCCTTCTTGCATACCGGTGCCAAGCGCGCCGACCACCTGCTTTGGTCCAACGCGATCAATGATCTCTATATCGGGTGACTCTTTCAGCGCCTGTTCGACCATCGAAAAACTTAGCGGTGCAATCCCCATCATTTGCATTCCCAGATTACGGCGCGGTGCGATCAGAAACTGACCCTTTCGCTGCGTGATCCCGCGTGAAGCGGGATTCACGCTCGAGCCCGGATTCACACCCGGGCTCGACGC
>JAIXQK010000083.1 GCA_027485795.1 Oxalobacteraceae bacterium | reverse complement strand
GGTGCCATGCCCGGTGCGCGCTCGCTGCTGTTGGCGCTGCTGTATAGCATCGCCGCGCACGGCATCATGACCCTGAATGACTTCAAATCAGTTGAAGGCGACCGCCAGATGGGCGTTGGCTCGTTGCCGGTTCGGCTTGGCGTCGATCGCGCCGCACGCACTGCTTGCTGGGTGATGGTGCTGCCGCAGACCTTCGTGATTCTGCTGCTGCTTGAATGGCAGCGGCCGCTGCATGCACTCGCGGTGCTGCTGCTGATACTCGGACAATTAAAACTAATGCAGCGTTTTGTAGCGTCACCCGTAGAGAGAGCATTACAGCTTTCCGCGTTCGGTGTGCCGTTACTGGTGGCCGGCATGATGGTCTCCGCGTTTGCGCTACGTGGCCTGGGGGGATAACAATGATAAAAACATTTGGATGGGCAGAGATTATTCGTCTTGGCTCGGTGCAGGCATCGCTCGGTGCCATCGTGGTACTGATGACCTCGACGCTGAACCGGATCATGGTGGTTGAACTTGCACTACCCGCGCTGCTACCGGGTGCGCTAGTGGCACTGCACTATCTGGTGCAAGTTTCACGTCCACGCATGGGGCATGGCTCAGACCAAGGCACGCGTCGAACGCCCTGGATTATCGGCGGCATGGCAGTACTCGCGATCGGTGCGATTCTGGCCACCCTGGCTACCTTATTAATGACAGATTCTCCTGTGCTGGGCGTGCTGCTGTCAGTCATTGGCTTCATCATGATTGGTCTAGGGGTTGGTGCGGCTGGTACCTCGCTACTGGTACTACTGGCGATGCGGGTCGCGGCTGAACGTCGGGCTGCCGCTGCAACCACAGTTTGGTTAATGATGATTGTCGGCTTCGCGGTCACCGCCGGCACAGCAGGCCAACTACTCGATCCGTATACCCCGACACGACTACTTGGCGTGACCATTTCAGTCTGCGCATTAGCGCTAGTGGTGACGCTAATTGCGCTGTTTCGTGTTGAATATGATCCGGGCGATGAAGAGATCGTGATCGACCCCAACACTGAACAGGGTGCCGCACGCATCGTGCCGTTTAGAGTTGCCTTGGCCGAAGTTTGGCAAGAGTCGCTGGCTCGTCAATTCACGATATTTATCTTCGTTTCAATGTTGGCCTACAGCGCACAAGATCTGATTCTTGAGCCATTTGCAGGAAGCGTGTTCGGCTATACACCGGGTGAATCAACCAGTCTGTCGGGTGTGCAGCACGGCGGTGTATTGGTGGGCATGCTGCTGGTGGCTTTAGTCGGAAGTCGCTTTGCACGGGGTCGTGCGGGCTCGCTCAAGCTGTGGTGTGTCGGCGGCTGTATCGCATCGGCAGCGGCACTAGCCGGGCTCGCGATTGCAGGGCATGTCGGGCCACCCTGGCCACTCAAAGCGAATGTATTTTTGATGGGCGCTGCGAACGGCGCTTTCTCGATCGCAGCCATTGGACAAATGATGCGACTAGCTACCGAAGGCCGTGTCGCTCGTGAAGGTGTACGCATGGGCCTGTGGGGCGCAGCGCAAGCGATTGCGTTTGGCTTCGGTGGTCTGCTCGGCACTGCTGCCAGTGATCTCGCGCACTGGTTAATCGCATCCTCCGGCGTAGCGTATGGCAGTGTCTTTGCGCTAGAAGCCGTGTTGTTCGTAGCCTCCGCATTACTCGCCTCAAGAATGTCGATTGGTAACACCCCAACCCAAGCCGCGCGCGAGCACTCTGCGCAGCCTTCCTTTAGCTGAAGCTCATTACCAGGAGCGCATCATGAAAGAGATTTACGACGTCGTCGTAGTAGGCGGAGGCCCCGCAGGCGCAACTGCAGCGAACGATTTGGCTCGCCGTGGGCATCATGTGCTGCTGCTGGATCGTGCCGGCCGCATCAAGCCCTGTGGTGGCGCGATCCCACCACGCGCGATTCAAGACTTCGATATTCCAGATCACTTGCTGGTCGCCAAAGCGCGCTCGGCACGCATGATTGCGCCGTCGGGCGCCGAGGTCGATATCCCGATTGAAGGCGGTTTCGTCGGCCTCGTGGATCGTGAAGTATTCGATGAGTGGCTACGCGAGCGTGCCGCGGCTGCAGGCGCAACACGTACCGACGGCAAGTTCACCAGCGTGGGCGTTGATTCGGAGGGTGTGCGGACCGTCAGCTTTGTCGCTGGCGAAGACGGTGGCAATCGCACCGTGCGTACTCGCTCGGTGATTGGTGCCGATGGCGCACGCTCAGCAGTGGCACAGCAAACCGTGCCCGGTGCAGACGACACCAAGTATGTCTTTGCGTATCACGAGATTGTGCGTGCTCCTGAGGTCAAGCCACAGGGCTATGACGGTACGCGCTGCGATGTGTTCTACCAAGGGCATTTATCGCCTGACTTCTATGGCTGGGTATTCCCGCACGGTGACACGCTCTCAATCGGCACCGGTAGCGCAGATAAAGGCTTTTCATTGCGCCATGCCACCACGTCACTGCGCACCGCAGTTGGCTTGCAAGACGCACAGACCGTACGACGCGAAGGCGCACCGCTACCGATGAAACCACTCAAGTGTTGGGATAACGGCCGCGATGTGGTGTTGGCCGGTGACGCGGCAGGTGTCGTTGCGCCCTCTTCTGGCGAAGGCATTTACTACGCGATGGAAGGCGGCAGACTGGCGGCGGATGCGGTGCATGCTTATCTTGCGACCGGTGACGTCAGCTCTCTGGCAACCGCGCGCAAACGCTTTATGCGGGCGCATGGCCGCGTTTTCTGGGTACTCGGGATCATGCAGCACTTCTGGTACTCCAGCGACAAGCGTCGTGAGCGGTTTGTGGCAATGTGCCGCGACAAAGATGTGCAGAAACTGACCTTCGACGCTTACATGAATAAGCGACTGGTGCGCTCCAAGCCATTTGCCCATATCAAGATTTTCTTCAAGGACATGGCTCACTTGCTCGGTCTGGCACGGGTTTAAGCGACGACGGCTATACTCCGAGTTTCGGCAGCGGCGATGATCGCGCCGTCTAACTATTTGAGTGAGCCCGTCGTCAATGCACGTAGATAGCAGCAGCAAAAAACCGATCTACATTGCCATCCTGCTGTCGCTGTTGGTGGGCGGGCTGGGTGGTGCCGCGACCGAGATTGGGCCTTGGTACTTCCAGCTACAGAAACCCTCTTGGCAGCCGCCTGATTGGCTATTTGGGCCGGCCTGGACCACCATCTACATCCTCACCTCCATCGCTGGCGTCAAAGCCTGGCGACGCGCCGATGAAGTACAGCGCCGCTATTTCCTCGGCGCGCTGCTGCTGAATCTGGTGCTGAATCTGTTGTGGAGCCTGATTTTCTTCACCTCGCAGCGGCCGGATATCGCCTTGCTGGAAGTCGTGCCGCTCTGGCTATCGATTCTCTTGATGGTACTACTGGTACGTGGCTACTCGCCGCCATCAGCCTTGCTGATGATGCCGTATCTCTGCTGGGTAGCATTCGCCGCTTATCTGAACTGGACGATCGTCCAGCTGAACGCACCGTTTTAAGCAGCGACCTCAGCTACGCTGAATCATTTTCGGAATGGCGGGCGAAACGCCCGATTTCAAACGCTGTCTACGAGCTCGGTCAGCTCCGCCACCACCTGCACCGCTTCGTCGAAGTGCTCATCATCAAAAAATTCACTGTGTACGATCGCGACATCAAGCCCGGCGCCCATGGCCGCTAGCAGGCCATTGCGTGAGTCTTCAATCGCGCAACATTCGCTGGGCGCTAGCCCGAGACGCTCTAACGCAACTTGGTAAGCTTCCGGGTCCGGTTTTTTTACAGCCACATCTTCACCACACACAATCACGCTTGGCTCGGGTAACCCAAGTGGCTGCAAAGAGTGCGTCCAGAGCGCATGCCAGTTTGCACGCATGGTCGTAGTGACGACGCCCCAGCGAATTTCTTTCGCGTGTAGCGCAAGCACCAAGTCAGCAAAGCCCAGGCGAGCGGGTACTGTGCTGGCAGCCATGATCTGTGCGTAGTGTTTGTTTTTGGCTTGATGCACTGTGGTCAGTTGCTGACGCATTGCCTGCAGATCGTGGCCTTGATCTTCTGCGTAGCGCAGTAAGCGTTCATAGCCGCCGGTAGTTTTCAGGAGATAGTGATAATCATCCCGGCTCCAACGCCAGGCCAAACCAGTCTCTTCGAAGGCGAGATTGAATGCGGGTAGGTGCGCATTGCCCTCAGTTTCAGCAATCGTGCCATCCACATCGAATAGCACGCAGCGGCGCTTACGTAGTTGGATCATGATGTCTACCTCGCTATTACATCGAACGAAAAAAACTGGGCACGTC
>JAIXQK010000137.1 GCA_027485795.1 Oxalobacteraceae bacterium | reverse complement strand
GCGCCGCCGATGCCAATCAAAGCAGCGGATGACGAGGAAGAGGATGAAGACGAGGACGAGGATGAAGACGGGGAAGAAGAAACCTCGAATGCTGGCGGCGGTGCTGCCGGTTTCTCGCCTGAGCAACTCGAGCAATTAAAGCAGGACTCGCTTGCCAAGTTTGACACCATCAGCACGCAGTTCGACAAAATGCGCCGCTCGTATGAGCGTGAGGGCTATAACTCGAAACCTTACGTCAAGGCGCAAGAGGCTATTTCGAATGAGCTGATGGGTATTCGTTTCACCGCTAAGGTGGTCGAAAAGCTGTGTGACACATTGCGTTCGCAAGTCGACGAAGTGCGTCAGATCGAGCGCCAGATTCTCGATGTCGCGGTTAATAAATGCCGTATGCCGCGCACCCACTTCATTAAGGTTTTCCCGGGTAACGAGACCAATCTGAAATGGATTGATGGTGAGGTCAGTGGTAATCACGCCTACAGCACCATACTCGCGCGTAATGTGCCGGCCGTGAAAGAGCTTCAACAAAAGCTGCTTGATCTGCAGTCACGCGTGGTATTGCCATTGCCAGATCTGCGCGAGATCAACAAGAAGATGGCCGCCGGTGAGACCAAGGCACGCAAGGCCAAGCGTGAGATGACTGAGGCGAACTTGCGCTTGGTGATCTCGATCGCGAAGAAGTACACCAATCGTGGCTTGCAATTCCTCGATCTGATACAGGAAGGCAATATCGGCCTGATGAAGGCGGTGGATAAATTCGAGTACCGGCGCGGTTATAAATTCTCGACTTACGCGACTTGGTGGATTCGTCAGGCCATCACTCGCTCGATCGCGGATCAGGCGCGGACGATTCGTATCCCGGTCCACATGATCGAGACCATCAACAAGATGAATCGTATCTCGCGACAGATTTTGCAGGAGACAGGTTCCGAGCCAGATCCGGCGACACTGGCGCTGAAGATGGAGATGCCTGAGGACAAGATCCGCAAGATCATGAAGATCGCCAAAGAGCCAATTTCGATGGAGACGCCGATTGGCGACGACGACGATTCGCATTTGGGCGACTTTATCGAAGACTTCAATACCTTGGCACCGTCCGACGCGGCGCTGCATGCCTCCATGCGTGGTGTCGTGAAAGACGTACTCGACTCCCTCACGCCTCGCGAGGCAAAAGTACTGCGGATGCGCTTTGGTATCGAGATGTCAACCGACCATACGCTGGAAGAGGTCGGCAAGCAGTTCGATGTCACTCGTGAACGTATTCGGCAGATCGAAGCGAAGGCATTGCGCAAGTTGCGTCATCCATCTCGCTCGGACAAGTTGAAGAGTTTCCTCGAGGGTAGTTAATCCTGAACATACCATCGGCGTGGCCTGCGCGGCCTCGCCGATCCGGTAGCTGCCCGTTACAATACGGGCTAAACTGACCGTAACAGTTTTGGGCCCCTAGCTCATGCTTGGTTAGAGCAGCGGACTCATAATCCGTTGGTGCCGTGTTCGACTCACGGGGGGCCCACCAAACGATTTCAAGAACCTCTGTAATCGGCAGTGGTTCCTAGGTCTGTCCCTTCAGACCTTGGCCCGACCGCTTTCTAGCCAAAATCTTACCTAAGCCCGAAATAGGCTGATTTTGTTTCGGACTTAACCGGATCAGACTTTTTCGGTTTCTTCTTGATAGGCGCTGAAAGCGACTGAAAAGTTGAAGGATGAATGGTTGGCGGCAAGGCATCATTCGGATTGGATGAAACCTCTTGCAACTGCAGCAGAATCTTGGTTTTTGTTTGAAACGCACCCATTATTCCCGGCGTGCCCATTGGTGTTTCAGTACGCTCAGTTCTGCCTAACACCATGAATCGCGTGCCGGGCATGAACAGTACCTCTTTCTCATTCGGGAATTCACTAAATGCAGAAATATCTCGTCCATTTCCGTTGACGTTTTGTAATACGCTCAGGAAGTGGTCGCTACCATCCCACCATCCCTCCACTGTCGGCATGGAAACAGTACTTGAGTAAAACGGTCCCATAGTAATTGAAGCGCCTTGGGCATAGGGTTCAAAAAATTCTTCGGGTACTGAGTCGTTCCGGCCCAGTGCTAAGAATACTGATGTATCCGTTTGGTCCGGAGGAAGCTTCTTCATGCCGCTGACTGTCGCTGCAATCATTTCGGCTAATCCATCATCTGTAATACCGGCTTGTTTCAGAGCGTCAGCACTGGACGCGTCTACATTGCCATCTTTATTAACTGCACGCAGTGCGGCATTCATGTCCCTGTAATACTCATTTCGCGTATAGGCGTGAATCGCGGCTGCTTCTGTTTTCGTCAAGTTGTACTGGTTTACTAAAGACTTTGCCTCTGGGCGAAGTTTGTCGTAATACGCATCTTGTACATCTTCAGAAAATATCACTTGTTTAGTAGGCGTAAATTTTGTTGGCGTTGCTGAAGGCGTGTTTACCGAGGGAGTGATAGACGTCTTGGAGGGTATCGTGTGGGCGCTGCCGCCTTTATGCGCCGATGGCAAAGTAGATGCATTTGTTGATGGCTGAGCAGTAGAGCTGCTAGCGGCAAAACTTCGTATTAGTGGCGTTTCGGAAGATGGTTTGGAATTCGCGGGATCGGTTGATCTGATATTCACCTTAAGACCGTCATCTGTCGCCCCGTTTATATGGGCCCTGGATTTTGTGGTGTGGGAGTTGAATGGATTTTTAGCTGATTTATCAGGTGAGATTTCTTTTTTCTCAGCATTTCCAAAAATGGCAGTCCTGATTCTTCCGATTGTGTCCATAACAGCCCGCTCCAAAGAGGTTGAATAAATTACTGATGCTAGGTTTCTTGAGGTTTGAAAGCTTGCCTTTGATTGATGAGGCAGAGCTTTTTAAAAAAGCAGGATATGAAAACTCTTGGATTTGTAACCTAGCGTCTGTGCAAGATTCGCAGAAAGCTACTAGCTGAAATACTATTGGCAGAAACTTTACTGCGCATCCAAAGGTCTTTATCAGCGCGATTGGGCGGTTAAGTTGAAAGGTCAGAGTACCTTCCGGCAGCATTCGCCATCGGGCGAGGTGCTGACAGCGGAGTTGGCGGTATCGACCGCAGTGCCGGGCCGTGAGTGCGCCATCTGTTTGAGAGTGTTTCCTTTTACAATCAAGAACTTGTGCGTCGGGCTAGAGGCTTGGGTGCTATACTTCCGCGCTAAACCGATTCCGACGAATGCCAGAGCTGAACACCCCTACCGCCCCCGAAGCTGCCACCGCATCGCTTCCCCGTTTTGATGATTTCGGCCTTGCGCCGCCCATTCTGCAGGCGCTCGCCGAGCAGGGCTATCAACACCCCACCCCGATCCAAGCCCAAGCGATACCGGTTGTGCTGCAAGGCCGGGATGTGATGGGTGCCGCGCAGACCGGTACCGGTAAGACCGCCGGTTTCTCGCTCCCGATCATTCAGCAGCTGCTGCCGCACGCAAATACGAGCGCCTCACCTGCGCGCCACCCGGTGCGTGCGCTGATCCTGACGCCGACCCGTGAATTGGCTGATCAGGTAGCTGACAATGTGAAATCGTATTCGCGCCATACGCCATTACGATCAGCTGTCGTGTTCGGCGGTATCGATATGGCGCCGCAGACAGCGGCGCTGCGGGCGGGCGTCGAGATTTTGATCGCAACGCCAGGTCGCTTGCTCGACCATGTCCAACAGAAAACCCTCAACCTCTCACAGACAGAAATCTTTGTGATGGATGAGGCAGATCGCATGCTGGACATGGGCTTCTTGCCAGATCTGCAGCGCATCATCAATCTGCTACCCAAGCAGCGACAGAACCTGATGTTCTCGGCGACTTTTTCGCCGGAGATAAAAAAGCTTGCTTCGAGCTTTCTGAAAAATCCTCAGCTAATTGAAGTGGCGCGTAGCAATGCGACTGCTGAGCGTGTCACGCAGATCATTTACAAGGTCGAAGAAGAAGCCAAGCGTGATGCAGTCGTACATTTGCTGAAGCAGCGCGAGATTCGGCAAGTGATTGTGTTTTCTAACACCAAGATCGGTGCATCGCGGTTGGCACGTGAGCTGGAAAGAGCAGGCGTCAAGGCTTCGGCAATTCATGGTGATAAGACGCAGGCTGAGCGGATGGCGGCACTGGAAGCATTCAAGGCGGGCGGCATTGATGTGTTGGTCGCTACCGATGTCGCCGCTCGCGGATTGGATATCGCCGAGTTACCTTGCGTGATTAATTACGATCTGCCGTACAACGCTGAAGATTATGTGCACCGCATCGGCCGTACCGGTCGCGCGGGAGCCTCCGGTGATGCGCTATCCTTGTACTGTGAAAAAGATGCGCGCTTGCTGCTTGATATAGAAAAACTGATCAAGCAGAAACTCACACCGGTTGAATTGGAAGATTTCCATCCGCGTAGCGCGCGCGGGGAGCGCGCAGAGCGCAGTGATCGTCAGGGTGACCGTTCTAACGATCGTTCGGAACGTCGTACCGAGCGCGCAGCACGTAGTGCGAGTGCGCCTATGCCGCGCAAAGAAAAAGTCGACCCATGGTTCCTGAAACCGTACGAGCCTGCTGCACCGTCGGTACCCATGGAAGAGAAGCCGGTTGATCCGCGCAACGCAAAAGCTGCGCCTAAGCGTGCTGCGCTACTGGGTGGTAGGTCCAAGACTTAATAGTTTAAGTCCGCACGAAGCGTTGCTCCCACTCGAGAATTGCCATCGTCCAGAACTCATCGACTGAGCTTGGTGTATGGCTGAGCGTCAATCCTAAATGGCCTGCTGCTTCGATTAGTGCTTTGATGGGATTCCCCACATCGAGTGGCAGTGCACCCGTCTGCTTGGATAGCTTCTCTCCGCGATCATTCACCACCGCCGGTACATGTAAATAGCCTGGCGTGCTAAAGCCAATTAATCGCTGTAGATAGATTTGTCGTGTAGTTGATTCGAGCAGATCAGCGCCACGCACAATATCCGTCACGCCCTGCTCGGCGTCATCTACCACCACCGCGAGCTGATACGCCCAAAAACCATCCGCACGTTTCAATACAAAGTCGCCGACATGCGCGGCAAGATTTTCTTGAATCAGACCCTGCCAACGGTCATGAAATTGAATCAGTGCTTGGGGGTCATTGGCATCGGGCACCCGTACTCGCCAAGCACGTGGTGCTCGACCCGGCGCTAGCCCGTGGCGACAAGTACCCGGATAGATTGCTGCGCCATCAGATGCCAAGGTCAATCGTGAGTCGGCAATTTCCTTACGACTGCATGCGCAAGCATAGATTACATTAGCAAGCTGATTGAAGGCTGCGTTATAGCGATTTTGACGAGTGCTTTGCCAGAGGACCTCACCATCTGAGCGCATACCAAGCGCAGCGAGTGTTTGAATGATGTTTTCAGCGGCGCCAGCAACAGTGCGCGCCTCATCGACATCTTCAATTCGAATTAGCCAATGACCATGGTTTGCGCGCGCATCGAGATAGCTAGCGATTGCTGCAACGAGTGATCCCGCATGCAACGGACCCGTAGGGGAGGGCGCGAATCGACCGATATACATGAAGGTTCTTCGCTATCCCAATAACAAGGCTGCTTGCGGTTCGAGGTGTTCGCTCTGCGCTTGTTTCTTGTGTAGCGCCGATACCCTGACGCCGAGTAGCCGTAAGCGCTGCTCGAGTGGTGCACGCTTCAGACACTCACCCGCAGCACGCCGTATCTCGTCCGCATTATCGGTCGCGATTGGCAGACTCAGGTCACGCGTTACCGTCTTGAAGTCGTCATAGCGCAACTTGATGCCGATGGTTTTGCCTACATAGCCCTTGCGCTGTAAATCGCCTGCCACTTGTACGCAAAGGCGGGTAAATACTTCGGAGAGCTTCGCGCGGTCAGTCTTGACATGAAGATCGCGCTCGAAGGTGGTTTCGCGGCTGATTGATTTCGGTTCCGAGCTTGTGGTCACTGGTCGATCGTCTAGACCGCGCGCGGCTTGATAAAGCCATTCGCTGTATCGATTGCCGAAGTGTTGCAACAAGAAAGTCTGACTCTGATCTGCTAGCTCACCGATGGTTTGTATGCCTAGCGCTGCAAGCTTTTCACTGGCCTTGGGGCCAATACCATTAATCTTGCGAACTGCCATCGGCCAGATTCTGGTGGGTACATCATCCATGGTCAGCAGGGTGATGCCATCGGGCTTGTCGAGTTCAGAACAGATTTTTGCCAGCAGCTTATTCGGCGCAATGCCGATGGAGCAGGAAAGCCCGGTAGCATCACGCACAGCCTGTTTGATACGTTTAGCCAGCGGTACCGAGTCTTGTGCCAGATCGGTAAGATCGATATAAATCTCGTCAATGCCGCGATCTTCGATCTGCGGTGCAATTTCTCTGACAGCTTGTTTGAACAAACGCGAGTAATGCCGATATGCCTCGAAATCGGCGGGTAGCAGCCATGCCTCTGGCGCTAGTCTGGCCGCTTTCATCATCCCCATCGCCGAGAAAACGCCGAGTGCGCGTGCTTCATACGTTGAGGTAGTCACCACCCCACGTCCGGCGTAATCCCTTAGCCTTGCAAACTCGCGGGTGCCATTACTTTTGATTTCCGGTTGGTGCAGCGAGCGACCACCGATCACGACCGGCTGGCCGCGTAACTCAGGGTAGCGAAGTAACTCGACTGAGGCATAAAACGCATCCATGTCGAGATGGGCGATGCGGCGCGGGCGCTTAGACATTAGGCACGTGGCATTAGGCGATTTTGCGCAGCCAGTCGAGCTGAATACTTAGAGCATCAGGCGGCAGCAGCCACGTCCGCACAATGAGGGCATGACTTTCCTTCGATGTAGTGCGGTGACAGTTGCTCACGTGGCGTGACTACTGCGCGGCACGCAAAGCACTGCACCGTAGCAGTCTCTTCGAGCTGTGGGTTCAATGCGGTTCGATGGTCGAATACAAAGCAGTCACCGCTATAGTGCGCACCACCCACTTCCTCAAAGTATTTCAAGATACCGCCATCCAGCTGGTAGACACGGTGATAGCCTATATTGCGCATATATATCGCTGCTTTCTCGCAGCGTATGCCGCCGGTACAGAAAGTGACGATCGTTTTATCATTTAGCTCATCTTTGTGCTGCGCGATCACTTCAGGAAAATCGCTAAATTTATCGATGCGGTAGTCCAGCGTATTGTCGAAGCTGCCCACATCGACTTCAAACGCGTTGCGAGTGTCGACCATCACGACGGGTTTGCCTTCATCATCATGGCCCTGATCCAGCCAGCGCTTGAGATCATGGGCAGTCACCGCAGGTGCACGGCCCAACTCCGGCTTTATCACCGGGTTTTTCATGGTGATGATCTCTTTTTTCAGACGTACCAGCATGCGCCGAAATGGCTGACGTTCAGAGAGGCTTTCTTTGGGGGCGATATCGGCCAGGCGCGCATCTTGGCGCATCCATGCCAGGTAGCCGTCAATCGCCGCTCGGCTACCGGCGAGGAACATGTTGATACCCTCGGGGGCCAGCAAAATCGTGCCTTTCAGCTCGAGGTCGAGACAGCGCTGCAGAAAACGCGGCCGTAGATCGCCTGTGTCGTCGAGCGTGACAAATTTGTAAGCTGAAATATTGACGATGGGCTGTGAGGGCTGCATGGGCTGGCTCTTAGCAGACTGGAAAACCTCATCATTATAAGCTTCGCCGCACCGCACAAGCCCCTCAGTTCCACCACGGTTCGATGATGTCAGCGGGTAAAATACGGGTCATGACCGCCCCGCAATTTGTCCACCTTCGCCTGCACTCCGAGTTCTCGATCGCCGACGGCTTGGTGCGTATTGATCAGGCGATTCAAGCGGCGGTGGAGGACCAGCAGCCCGCGCTCGCGGTCACCGACTTGGCCAATTTGTTCGGCATGGTCAAGTTCTACAAGGCGGCGCGCGCTAAGGGTATCAAGCCGATTGTGGGTGCTGATGTCTGGATCAGCAATGAAGACGAGCGTGACAAGCCCTCTCGTTTGCTGCTGCTGGTCAAAAATCACCCGGGCTATCTTCAGTTGTGCGATTTGCTGAGCCGTGCGTGGCTCACCAACCAGTATCGTGGGCGGGCTGAAATCCGGGCGGATTGGTTGAAGGAGCTATCGCATAAGGACGGTCTGATCGCGCTCTCTGGCTTCAATACTGGTGATATCGGACATGCGCTGGCGCATGGCAACCTCGCTCTGGCTGAGCGCTGTGCCCAGCGCTGGATGCAGATATTCCCGGGACATTTTTATATTGAGGTTCAGCGCGACGGTAGTCCGCAGCGCGAGCAATTACTGCGGCAGTCAACCCAGCTGGCAGCCAAGTTGGCGTTACCCGTTGTCGCGACCCATCCGGTGCAGTTTGGGCAAAAAGAAGAATTCACTGCCCATGAGGCGCGTGTCTGCATCGCCGACGGCGAGATACTCGCCAATCCGCGACGGGTAAAGCGTTTCAGCGCTGAGCAGTACTTCAAGCGCCAGTCGGAGATGGCGGAGCTGTTCGCTGACATGCCGGCCGCATTACAAAACAGCGTCGCTATTGCACAGCGTTGTAATCTCTCGCTCACGCTCGGCAAGGCTCAGCTACCGGATTTCCCGACACCCGACGGTATGAGTATCAATGATTTTCTGGTGGCGCAGTCGCAGGCGGGTTTGGAGGAGCGACTCCAGCAGCGCTACCCGGAATCATCGCAGCGTGAAGCGGTTCGCGAGCGATATGAATCTCGGTTGAAGTTCGAGACTGACACCATCATCAAGATGGGGTTTCCCGGCTACTTTTTGATCGTCGCAGACTTCATTCTGTGGGCCAAGCGTCATGGCGTGCCCGTTGGTCCGGGTCGTGGCTCGGGTGCTGGCTCGTTGGTGGCCTATGCGTTGAAGATCACCGATCTCGATCCGCTTGCCTATAACTTGCTGTTCGAGCGCTTCTTGAATCCGGATCGTGTCTCCATGCCGGACTTCGATATCGACTTCTGCCAAGAGGGCCGTGACCGCGTGATCCAGTACGTCAAGGATCGCTACGGTAAAGATGCGGTATCGCAGATTGCTACGTTTGGCACCATGGCGGCTAAAGGTGCGGTGAGAGATGTCGGTCGTGTGCTGGATTTTGGTTTCAACTTCTGCGATGGTATTTCCAAGCTAATCCCTTTCAAGCCCGGCCGCTTGGTGACCATCGAGGATGCACTCAAAGAAGAGCCCTTGCTCAAGGAAAGACAAGAGAAAGAAGAAGAAGTCCGGCAACTACTCGCGCTGGCGCAGCAAGTCGAAGGTATTGCGCGTAACGTTGGCATGCATGCCGGTGGCGTGTTGATTGCGCCCGGCAAATTGACGGATTTCTGCCCGTTGTATACCCAAGGTACCGATGGTGGCGTTGTCTCGCAATTTGATAAAGATGACGTTGAAGCCATCGGATTGGTGAAATTCGATTTTCTTGGATTGACTACGCTGACGATTCTGGATCGCACAGTTCAGAGTATTCGCGCACTCTATCCTGAGCATGCCGAGTTCGACCTCGATAAGCTGCCGTTGGACGATGCGCCCACCTACAAGCTGCTGACCGAGGCAAAGACGGTGGCCGTGTTCCAGCTTGAAAGTCGCGGCATGCAAGGCATGCTCAAAGATGCGCGGCCAGATCGATTTGAAGACATCATCGCGCTCGTTGCTTTGTACCGCCCGGGCCCGATGGATCTGATTCCGGATTTTTGTCGACGCAAGCACGGTGAGCGTTTTGATTATCCAGATCCTCGCACTGAGGCCATTCTCTCCGAAACCTACGGCATCATGGTGTACCAGGAGCAGGTGATGCAAATGGCGCAGGTGATCGGTGGCTATTCGCTGGGTGGCGCCGATTTACTCCGCCGTGCGATGGGTAAGAAAAAGCCGGAGGAGATGGCTGAGCATCGCGAAATCTTCCGCGAAGGTGCAGCGAAGAATGGTCTCGCCAGCGAGAAGGCAGATGAGATCTTCGATCTGATGGAAAAATTTGCAGGCTACGGCTTCAATAAGTCGCATGCCGCGGCCTATGCCTTGCTCTCCTATCACACGGCTTATTTGAAAGTACACTTCCCGGCGGAGTTCATGGCAGCCAACTTGTCGCTGGCGATGGATGACACCGACAAGGTCAAGATTCTGGCCGAGGATGCGACGAGTCATTGCGGCTTGAAACTGCTACCGCCGGATATTAATCATTCCGCGTATCGATTTACCGCCGTTGCAGAAGCCGGCAAGAAGGCAGACTGTATTCGTTATGGTTTGGGTGCAGTGAAAGGTACCGGCCAGAGCGCGATCGAGGCGATTGTGCAAGCGCGTCAGTCGGCGCCTTTCAAGGATTTGTTTGATTTTGTTAAGCGCATCGATAAGCGCCATATTAATCGCCGCGCGATCGAGTCATTGATCAAGGCGGGTGCAATGGATTGCCTCGGTACCAACCGTGGCGTCTTGATGGCCTCAGTCGGCCGAGCCATGGACAACGCAGAGCAGGCGGAAGCCGCGATTAATCAAGTCAGCTTATTTGAAAGTCTTGATTCAGGTGTCGACCATAGTCCGGAGTATGTGAATGTACCGCCATGGTCAGACAAGCAGCGTTTGGCTGAAGAAAAGTCAGCGCTTGGCTTTTATTTGTCCGGGCACTTGTTCGACGCATATGCTGGCGAGGTCAGGCGTTTCATTCGGGTGAAGCTTGGCGACCTCGCGCCATCTCGCGAGCCTAAGCTTCTGGCCGGCATCATTGCAGGGATTCGGTTTCAGCTGACGCAGCGTGGACGCATGGCGATCGTGACGCTGGACGACAGCAGCGCGCAGGTCGAGGTCACTGTCTACAACGAGTTGTATGAACCGAATCGTAGTCTGTTCAAAGAAGATGAGTTTCTCGCGGTACAGGGCAAGATTTCTGAAGATCGATTCTCTGGTGGGCTGCGTGTCGTTGCCGACAAAGTGATGGATATTGCTGCCGCCCGCGCCGGGTTTGTGAAAGCACTTCGAGTTTCGATGAATGGGCAGGCAGATGCTGCAAAGTTGCGTGAGCTGATCAAACCGTTTCAGCAAGACGGTGCCTCTTGTCCGATTGTGGTGCAGTACACCAAGCAAGGCGCGCTGGCCGAGATCCGACTCTCCGATGAATGGCGTGTTCGTGCCGATGACGCCTTACGTACTAAATTGTCAGACTGGCTTAGCGCCGATAATGTTTGGTTCGAGTACTGATGAAATTCTCTCGAACTGTCCAGCGTCTGCTTGGTCTGCTAGCGCCTTACAAGGCGCGCATCATCGTGGCTTTTATCGCGACAGCGATCACCGCGGCGACCGAACCGACGGTTGCTGCGCTGATGAAGGAGTTGCTCGACAACGGATTTGTCAGAGCGGGATTCCCGATCTGGCTCGCGCCCGCATTTGTGGTGGGCATTTTTCTGGTGCGCGGGATAGCGACTTTCTCTGCTGCATACCTAATGGCATGGGTGTCGGGTCGCATGGCCGCCCAGTTACGCCAGCAGATGTTCAATCGCTTGCTTCAGGTGCCGATTGGATTCCACGATAAAAATGCGACGGGTCATGTGCTAAACACCATGATGGTCGAGGTGATGCAGGTACTCGACTTATTTCGCAGTGTGATGGTGATCTTGATAAAAGATAGTCTGACAGTGCTCGGTCTGATCGGTTATTTGTTCTGGCTGAACTGGAAGTTGACACTGATTACGATTGCACTCGTACCGCTAGTAGCAGTAGCAGTTAAAGTCACAGCTAAGCGATTAAAGCGTCTGATCCGTGAGAGCCAGCAGCTGAATGGTGAACTCATGCAGACCATCGACGAAACTATTCGGGCCCGCCAAGTCATCAAGGTGTTTGGTGGTCAACACTATGAGGCAACGCGATTTGCACGGCGTGCTGATCGTCTTCGCGGCTTTATATTGCGGCAAGAGAGCACGGCTGCAACGACTGAACCGATCACGCAGCTACTTAACGCGATTTCGGTCGCTATCATTATCACGATAGCGTTGATGCAGGCCGGTGATGGTCAGATGACCGTTGGCGGCTTTACGTCTTTCATCATCGCAATGTTGCTGATTCTGACGCCGATGAAGCATCTCGCTAACATCAGCGGTCCGTTGCAGAGAAGCATGGCGGCTTGCGAGCGTGTATTCGGGATGATGGATGAGCCTGTTGAGCGCGTAGGCGGTGTCTCACTGCGTCAGCGTGCCAAAGGTGAACTGAGCTTTCGAAATGTGAGCTTCAACTACCCTGACGTGAGTGATTCAGCATTATTGGATATCAATCTGACTATCGCCCCAGGTGAGACGGTAGCCTTGGTGGGTATGTCGGGTGGTGGTAAAAGCACGCTGGTGAATCTGGTACCAGAGTTTTACTCAGTATCTGCCGGACAGATTTTGTTAGATGGTACGCCGATTCCTCGCATTGACTTAGCAAGTTTGCGGGCACAGATCGCTATGGTCAGTCAGCACGTAGTTTTGTTTGACGACACAATTGCGGCGAATATTGCCTACGGCGACCCTGATCCAGATTTGCAGCGAATTAACGCTGCGTTACGCGCGGCTCATCTGGAGGAGGTCATCGCCAGTCTGCCAGATGGTGTTCAAACTTCTGTTGGTGACAATGGGATGCGTTTGTCAGGTGGGCAACGCCAACGACTCGCTATCGCGCGCGCTATCTACAAGGATGCACCGATCCTGATCTTGGATGAAGCGACTTCTGCACTTGATTCCGAGTCCGAGCGTGCGGTTCAGCAAGCATTAGACTCCTTAATGAAGGGTCGCACCACCTTGGTGATTGCACATCGACTTTCAACCATCGAACGTGCCGATCGAATCGCTGTATTGGAACATGGTCGTATCGTCGAAATAGGCAGCCATACTGAGTTGTTAAAAGCCGGCGGTGTTTACGCACACCTCTACCAATTACAATTTGCGAAAGATGCTTAATGGCGACTTCATCATCCGTCTCACGTTTTCCATTACCTGATCTGAAAAACTTGCCTGATGATATTCGCGAGGCGATTCTCTCGGTGCAGGAGAAAGCCGGTTTTGTACCGAATGTATTTTTGACGCTGGCCCACCGTCCGGCTGAGTTTCGTGCTTTTTTTGCCTACCACGATGCGCTAATGCTAAAGGAGACCGGGAATCTTTCCAAAGCAGACCGCGAAATGATTGTCACTGCCACCAGCGCCAAGAATGATTGTCTGTACTGTGTGGTGGCACACGGCGCATTGCTACGTATTTACGCCAAGAATCCGTTATTGGCCGACCAAGTGGCTGTAAACCATTTGAAGGCAGATATTACGCCACGACAAAGCGCTATGTTGGATTTCGCAGTGAAGGTATGTTTAGACTCAGCTGCGGTTAATGATGCTGATTATGCTTCGCTGCATACGCATGGATTTGACGACGAAGATATTTGGGATATAGCGACGATCACCGCATTTTTTGGGATGTCGAATCGTATTGCAAACTCGATTGGCATGCGGCCGAATGAGGAGTTTTATCTGATGGGACGGCTGCCGCGTAAAAACTAACCAACACTTTTCGCACTCGCGGCGTGCCCCAGATAGCCTGACCCAGGCGCTATAGCGACCATACTCGCCCTGCAGTTAATGCTGTAACGAAAAATACTTCTTTGGTCCTATTTTTGGTAGTGGCGCTTCTGACAATCGAGTTTTCATCAGGCTTTAAAAATAGATTGGATCAGGCTGTGTCTGAATATCAGGCCAGAGAAAGAAAAGAGTTAACCTCGGTCGGTCAGCGGCTTGAGTACATAGAAAAAGGGCTGTTGTTAATCGCCGAGCGGCCACTACAGGGCTTTGGTACAGGTTCATACCGAAAGGAATTCTGCAGGGTTGCTGAAAGTGCCGAGTGGTGTGCTGTCGGGGGCGCTCATCCCCACAATCAATTTATTGCATTTGGTATACAGCTTGGCTTGCTCGGCGTATTCAGTTATTTGCTGTTTCTCGCCGCATGCATCAAGCAGGCAATCAACGCCACGCCACCGAATAGAATTTTAGGGCTAGGGTTGGTAGCGACCTTGGTCACGGACTCCATGTTTCATGCGCCATTATTTCTTGTCTCTGAAGCAGCATTTTTTATGTTATTGCTATCAGTGTTTATGGCAACTCCGGTCTCAGTCCCCGATCCTGAACCGGGCGATCTTGCAGTTACCCCTTCTGAGCGGTGACCGGTTTACACGTATCGGCGTTACCCTTAATGCATTTGCTCCAGAATACTTAATATCAGTCCAAACATCGCCAACGCCAGAAGAAGCGATCCGAACATGGGCACAAGGATAATCATCAGTCCCGTCACGAGCAGTAGCCCCAGCGCGAATTTTCCACGGGCTGCGTTTTTTTTGAATTCGAGATAAACCAGCAGAGTTGCGAGAACCAGCGGCAACACCCACGCGCCGGAGCCAATTAGATCGTGCGATAAGGGCTCAACGGATCCGTCGGTGCTTGCCATTGTGTGGGATTGTGTGGTTCGGCTCATTTTCACATTTCACGGGTCAAATCAGCGTTACGGAGCACCGGCCAGCCATAGGTTCATGCGCGATTGTCCGGCGGACTGGCGTTAGGTCATTGTTCGGAAATTCAGCGGTATGCATTCCGCGGAAGTTCTCTACTCAGTTATCGGCAGGTCATGGTGTTTCTTGAGTCCAAACCGTGAGCACCGACCAGTATCTGGCCACACGCGACCTGTAATGCGATACTGTGGGAGGTGACTCTCCGGCCTGAGCGCAGTGTGTCTGCGGCATGGGACCGCAGGCCGACTGATCTGCTTCATTTTACAAAAGATACACGCTGGTCCTTACGCTCGAGCGGGTCGTCGCATGTGATAATGCCGCTCGCTAATTGATGTGTTTCTCATCCAGATATTGCCTTCGCCCGCGGTAATGGACATTTCGAATGGTATCGAGCACCACTAAGCAACATGGCATCATTCCCTCCGATAGCGTGAGCGATCTGATCGTTACATTCATAATTCTGAATTTCTCCTCTTTTTTCTGCCGTGTCTACGAAGAAACTCAACCAAGCTGATCTACTCATAGCGCTAGGGGTCTATGTAGCTGTATGGACGCTGGCCCGTGGATTATTTTCTGCGAATCTCGATCGGTACGCCGATATGCTGGAAGGATTCGCTTGGGGACAAGTTTTTTCTTGGGGCAGTTTCAAGCATCCGCCCCTAGTTGGTTGGATCGCCGGACTTTGGTTCTCGGTGATGCCAACTAGTGATCGCCTTTATTTTCTGCTGTCGTATTTGGTTGCGGCCGGTGGTCTTTATGGTGTCTACCATCTTGCGCGCGCAGTTGGCCTGGGTAGATTTGCGCTAGCGGCCGTACTGCTACAAATGTGTGCGCTTCCCTATACGACGCTCGCGGGGAAATTCAACGCGAACAGCATCTTGCTGCTGCTGTGGCCGTGGCTTGTTTGGCAATGGTGGATATGTGTACACGAGCCGGGCGCAGGATATCGCCGTGGTCTTATCCTTGGACTCCTTGCTGCTTTGTCGATGTTAGGAAAATACTACAGCGGGGTTTTACTGCTTGCGCTTGGCATACTGACAATCGCATCGGCTCAGGGGAGGCAATGGCTGAAGACGCCCCATCCCTGGATTGCGTTACTTGTTTTTGTGGTCGCTCTATCACCCCATATTTCATGGTTGCTATCGCATGATCTGATCACGTTGAAGTATGTCGGCGATCAAGGGGGCGATGGGGTTTCATGGACACAGTTACTAAAATTCTTTTTGGCGCCGATCATCTATTGGGGAATCGCGCTGATTATCTGTGTTCAATTTTTCGGTGACCGAAAACTGATGTGGTGGCAGCGTGTCTATCTGGCGTGGCTACCAAAAAGTCGCAATGATCTTTTGTTTTGGTCTGTTCTACTCCCCTATGTGTTGACGTTGCTTTTTGGGTTATCCGGTTTTGTCGAGCTCTCTCTCCCCTGGTCAATTCCCATCGGGTATGGATTTCCGATACTGTGGCTTCGAAATTTGACCGCCGCTTCGGACGATGACGAGAAATCTGTGCGCGACCAGCCAGCGCTCACAAAGTGGTTAATCGTGATGGTGACCATCGTGCTTGCCGGCTCGCTCATCGATAGGCTGCGTTCTAGCTTGGCCGAGGAAGAGATCGTCTATTTACCACGCCGAGAGGCGGCGAAGGAAATGCTTTCACGTTGGGATACTCAGGCAAACGCTGCTCGTCCTGCATGGGTGGGTGGGACGTGGGCAGAGAATGCTGGTCTTGCGTTTTATGGAGATCCAAAAATCAGAGTCCTGCCAGGCCTACCTGATCAATTACCCGCCGCATTAGACGAATCTATCGCAGGAAGGTGGCAGCATGAGTTTGGCTTGATCTATTGTCCGCCGATGGTCGGAGCCCTATCGCAACAGGAGCAATGCGAGCAGGAAGCGCGTGACTGGCTGCTCAGTCATGATATGCCTATTGAAGAAATTGTATTTACAGCGCATAGACAGGGGTGGCAATTCCCCAAGCCAAAGCATTTCCGATATGTAGGTTTTATCGTGTCACCCAAGCGCTGGTGAAGCAATGATTGGTATCGCCGGCGTCCTGTTTTTTCCAAACAAGGCGTGGTGATTCGGACTATTGATTTATCAACGACGCCAGTTTACTGCTTCGGCTAATTCGTTCAGCTTTAACTTGGGTGCAAGTTGTTGGATGAAGTCTATCGCGTATTCACGTAAAAACGCTCCGCGGCGAACCGCTACTCGGGTGACGTTTGAGGCGAATAAATGATTCGCCGGAATCGGGTGCAGGTTAGCGGGGAGATGCTCGGCTGCCATCGATGCCACGATGCCGACGCCCAGATTCATTGTTACATACTGCTGGATCACATCGGAATCCATCGCAGTCAATACGATATCCGGCGAGATCTGTTGTTCAGTAAAGGCTTGGTCAATATGACTTCGACCGGTGAAGCCGATGTCATAGGTGATCAGCGGATACTGCGCAAGGAGTTCTAGCGTCACCGACTTGACGGCCAGCAGCGGATGACCATCGGGTACGACGATCACGTGATGCCACTCGTAGCAGGGAAACGAGACTAAGCCTTCAAACCGCGACAAACCTTCCGTGGCAATGCCAATATCTGCTTTTCCCGACAGTACCCACTCAGCGATGTGCTCTGGGGCGCTTTGCTGCAGCGCTATGCGGACATCCGGAAACGCGGTTCGAAAATGCTGCACGGCACGCGGCAATACATACCGTGTCTGCGTGTGTGTTGCTGCGATCGACAGCGTACCGGTTGTTTTACCGGAGTAGGTCTCACCGGCACGTTGCAGATTCTCTGCTTCCAGCAACAGTCTTTCAACAATATGGAGTACTTCTTTGCCTGGCTCGGTCAAACCGGTTAGACGTTTACCGTTTCGTTCGAAGATATCAATGCCGAGTTCTTCTTCCAACTCGCGAATCTGACGGCTCACGCCGGGCTGCGACGTGAACAAGGCGTTCGCCACCTCGGTCAGGTTGTATCCTCGACGCGCTGCTTCACGTACCGATCTCAGCTGCTGAAAATTCATCGCTGACTTTGATCAGGCAGCTTCTTCGAGGAAGACTCGGACGCGTCTCGGCTTTACCCTGACGATGGCGCCAGTATGAAGTTGTAATTGCGCGAAGCGCTCAGCCGGAAGTACCGCCTCAATTTGTCCGCCGCCATCGCTACGTTCAAGCTCAAGCTGTGCTAGCGGGCCAATCGCATGTGAACGCTTGAGCACGGCAACAATGCCCTCGCCGTCCGGCGTGAACGGTTCGATATCAAGTTCATGGGGCCGAACATAACCAACACCAAGCGCGTCACGCGCATGGCTATGGTCGGGTACGGAGAGCTCTGCGTCGCCAGCGGCCAGCACGCCTTCATGCACGCGACCGTGGAATAAATTGACGTTACCCAGAAAGCCATAAACGAAGGGCGATGCCGGGTGGTTATACACTTCATCCGGTGCGCCGACTTGTTCTACTTTGCCGTGATTCATCAGAACGACACGATCGGCAACTTCCAAAGCTTCTTCCTGATCGTGTGTGACGAAAATACTGGTCACATGAAGTTCATCATGTAGTCGGCGCAGCCAGCGCCGCAGCTCTTTGCGGACCTTGGCATCGAGCGCACCAAAGGGTTCGTCTAGCAGCAATACGCGTGGCTCAACTGCGAGTGCGCGTGCCAGCGCAATACGTTGGCGTTGACCACCGGATAACTGGGATGGGTAGCGGTCTGCCAGCCAATCAAGCTGCACCAGCGACAGCAAGCGCATTACCTTGTCGTGAATTTCTTCTTTGCTGGGTCGTAGCGCACGCGGTTTGACGCGCAGGCCGAAGGCGATGTTATCGAATACGCTCATGTGCCGGAACAGGGCGTAGTGCTGGAACACGAAACCCACTTGGCGTTCACGCACATCGCGCTGCGATGCATCCTCACCATCCAAAATGACTTGACCTTGGTCGGGTTGCTCCAATCCAGCGATGAGACGTAGCAGTGTTGTTTTGCCGCAGCCTGATGGACCTAGTAGTGCGGTCAACTCGCCGGTCGGAAAATCCAATGAGACATTGTCCAGCGCAACAAAGTTACCGAAGCGTTTACCGATATTTTTGACAGCGATACTCATGATGCTTCCTCGGGGTTGATGGGGGTCTGATGCGACAGACGCCACTCAATAAAAGTTTTAATCGCGAGCGTGACTAGCGCCAAGAACGCCAGCAGGGAAGCCACTGCGAACGCAGCGGCGAAGTTGTATTCGTTATAAAGAATTTCAACTTGCAGCGGCATTGTGTTGGTCTCGCCGCGGATATGGCCGGACACCACCGATACCGCACCGAACTCGCCCATGGCACGTGCGTTACATAGAATCACGCCGTAAAGCAGACCCCAGCGAATATTTGGCAGAGTCACATGCCAAAATGTACGCCAGCCAGAGGCGCCTAGCACCAGTGCAGCCTCTTCTTCCTCATTGCCTTGCGATTGCATCAGTGGGATCAGTTCGCGTGCGACAAATGGGAAGGTGACGAAAACAGTCGCGAGTACGATGCCCGGTACCGCGAACAGAATCTGAACATCATGCGACATCAGCCAAGCGCCGAACCAGCCATGCGCACCGAATAGCAGCACATAAATCAAACCCGAAATAACGGGTGATACCGAGAACGGCAGGTCGATCAGTGTGAGCAGCAGGTTCTTGCCGCGAAATTCGAACTTGGCAATCGCCCAGGAAGCTGACAAACCAAAAATCAGGTTGGCCGGTACGGCAATCGCTGCCGTGAGTAGAGTCAGCTTGATCGCAAGCCAAGCATCTTCTTCGGTGATGGCGGCGAGGTAGGCATCCCAGCCTTTTTTGAAGGCCTCGGTGAATACCACTGCTAACGGTATCAGCAAGAACAGAATCGCAAAACCGACTGCGATCGTAATTAATGCGAACCGTACCCAACCCGGCTCGCTGGTCGCGGCAGGCACATACGGTGGCTCGATACGCGCTGCCACGCTTGGTGTAATCGTTGTCGCGCTCATTTTGGCTCCTTGCTACCGCGACGACGCATCCAAGCCTGCAGCAAATTAATCGCCAACAGCATCACGAAGGATGCCGCTAGCATAACGACGGCGATGGCAGTCGCGCCTCGGTAGTCGTACTGTTCGAGTTTGGTGACGATGAGTAGCGGCGTGATTTCAGAAATCATTGGCATATTGCCCGCGATGAAAATCACCGAACCGTACTCGCCTAAAGCGCGCGCAAAGGCCAGTGCAAAGCCCGTGATCATGGCCGGCAAAATTGTCGGCAGAATCACCATCACGAAGGTTTGGAGCCGATTGGCGCCCAAGCTTGCTGCCGCTTCTTCCAGCTCACGCTCAGCTTCTTCCAGCACAGGCTGAACAGTCCGAACGACAAATGGCAGGCCGATAAACACCAAAGCAATCGCGACACCGGTTGGCGTGAATGCGACCTTGATGCCATAGGGTTCAAGAAATTGACCAATCCAACCTTTACCCGAGTAGAGCGCAGTGAGCGCGATACCCGCAACCGCCGTGGGTAGCGCAAAGGGCAGATCAACAAAAGCGTCCAGCAAGCGGCGGAATGGGAATTCATAGCGCACCAAGACCCACGCCAAAATGGTGCCGAACACCGCATTGACCAGCGCAGCTGCCAGTGAAGCGCCAAAGCTCAGCCGGTACGCGGCCAGGACTCGGGGTGAGGTGACGGTCGTCCAAAAGGCATCCCAGCTCATCGCCAGCGTGTTGAATACCAGCGCAGAAAGCGGGATCAATACAATCAGTGACAGGTACAACACGGTGAAGCCTAGCGACAGCGAGAAGCCAGGCAGGACACGCTGTGTGCCGCGTGGTGCTGTTGCCGAAAATGCAGCAGTACTCATGAAATAACTCGTTGAACTGCGAAGGAAGGGCGGATTATTGGCGGGATTCCTTATAAACAGAACGAATTTTTAGGCATTTCCTTAGATGGAAAATGAATAAGCCAACGAGCGCAAAAGTCCCGGCCGGCGGGAAAACCCGCGGGCCGGCCAAAACAAACGAGGAGATTAGCGGTTGGGTTTAACTAGAACGAGAGCTGGTAGCGAGCTGCGGCGAATCTTTCAGTTCTGCTATCGAGTGTCCCGCCGACCAACTCAGTCACTTCGTAGTTCAGTGCGACTTTTGAGGACTCGTTCAGATACCAGTTCAGTCCAATCGCCGAACTTTTTGCTCCTAGAGCGTATGGTCCCGATGTGAATGTTGCGGGCAGATTACGGTCAATTTGGTTTTCTTGTAGTCGCGCTACTACTTCGAACGCGCCCCAACCGCCTTCAGGACCCGATTGGAATCGGTTGAAAGGCTTGACGCCGCGGAACGATGCATCTTCTCCGGTCAATAACCAGGATGCGGTTAAGTGCCAAGCGCTGTTTTTTGGCTTGGCCGTGACGGTGGACCCAGCGTTTCTTATAGGCTGAGACACTTCTGCGTATTCATACATTAACCCTAGTGGACCGTAATAGAAATATGCTTGCGGCGATAAGCGGGTTTGCGTGCCATTCGTAAACGCGCTTGGTGTAGATCCATTATATGCAAGTATAGTGTTCTGGAAACCACCGGAGCGATAAGTTGGTAGGGAATCAACATTGCCTGAGGTACCGGCGATCCCGACACCTAAACCTTTTAGTACGCTATCACTTTCAATAAACGGCGTCGCGAAAACTCGGGCGGCGTAAGTCTTTTTGCTGTTGGCATCTTGTGCAGTACTAATGTCGCCGCCATCTCTTACACCATTGAATACACCGACTGCGTAGTTGAGCCGCTTATTCAGTACATCACCAAACACCGAGATACCAAAATCTCGGTTGGGAAGAAAATTATTACTTACATAGCTGCGCTCGATAAACTTGATATCAGAGGCTGATTGAAGTCGCTCAAGTCCGACAAATGGTTTAAATTTGCCGATACGAATTTGAAACGACGGATCATGGCGGATATCGAGATAGGCATCAACAACCCTGGACCGGTTTTGATTTGGAGCGGTCGTTGAGCTGCCATCGCCTGACTCAGCGAACTCTGGCGTAAAGCGAAATCCGTATTTACCGAACACGGTTCCTTCAAAGGTGGGGCGAACACGGCGCGCTAAAAAACCATCGACGGCATTCGGAAATGCATCGCCCCCGAAGTTGCGGTAGTCGGCATGGACGATACCCCGCAGGCGATACTCAAACTGCCCATCCTGTGATTTGAAGCCAAAACCACGATCACTCGCGGTGACAGTCGGCGCAGCTTTTTGCTTGGCGGCGACATCCTCATTCACTAACTCCTGCTTGCGGCCAAGGATCTTTAGCTTTTGATCGAGTTCTTCGATTTGAGCTTTGAGTTTTTCGATGTCAGTAGTGTCATTCGCATACGCAGGGAAGGCCGCAGCAATGGCGCTGGCAATAAGCAGGCGTGAGAGGGGCCTGCCCAGGGTTTTTTGTCCCGGGTTCATGGTATTTCCTTTCTTTTTAGGGGGGCAGGGCGGTGCGGTCACCGCCTGCATGGTGATTTACTTGGGTACGTAGATCTGATCGAAGGTGCCGCCATCGGCGAAATGCGTTTTCTGGGCTTTGGTCCAACCACCGGCGATTTCATCCACCGTCAGTAGCTTCACTTTGGGAAATTGCGAGGCATACTTAGCGGCGATTTTTTCATTGATCGGGCGGTAGTAGTGCTTACCCGCGATTTCCTGGCCTGCATCTGAATACAAGTAATTTAGATAAGCCTCGGCGACCTTACGAGTACCACGCCGATCAACGACTTTGTCGACCACGGTGACGGGCGGCTCAGCTAACACACTCAAGGACGGCACCACGATTTGCACTTTGTCTGGGCCAAGTTCCCGGATCGCCAGCAACGCTTCGTTCTCCCAAGTGATCAAGACATCACCGATTTCTCGTTCGATGAAGGTGGTGGTCGAACCACGCGCACCCGAGTCAAGTACTGGTACGTTTTTGTAGATTTTGGCGAGCAGTTCTTGCGCAGTTTTTTCATTACCGCCTGGCTGTTTCAGGGCGTAACCCCAAGCAGCAAGATAGTTGTAGCGCGCGCCACCAGAGGTTTTCGGGTTGGGGGTAATGACGGAGACGCCTGGTCGGGCCAGATCGCTCCACTCTTTGATGTTCTTGGGGTTGCCCTTGCGGACCAACAGAACAATGGTCGAGGTATACGGCGCGCTATTGTTCGGCAGCCGTTTTTGCCAGTCTTTGGCAATCAAGCCACGCTGGGCGATCTCATCGATGTCATATGACAGCGCCAGAGTCACCACGTCAGCCTGCAAGCCGTCGATCACCGAGCGCGCCTGCTTGGCCGCACCGCCATGCGACTGCTTGATTTTTGCGTCTTGACCTGATGTTTTCTTCCAGTGCTCGGCAAAAGCTTTATTAAAGTCTTGATAAAGCTCTCGCGTGGGGTCGTACGAGACATTCAGTAAGCTCACGTCGTTTGCTTGAGCTGGGATCGCCAGTGCGCCCAATAGTGGCAGTAAACGCCACAAATTTTTTATAAACATGATGCCCACTCCTAGTTGTTGAGTGGGCGAACTTTAAGCAAGCCAAGAGTGCTTGAAAACGAATATGTTCGTGTATCCAAATACGATTTTCAGATAAGGCTGCCCTTCAAACCCCGGTGAGCGCATAAAATCATGGCTTATTTTCAGGCCAATGGGAGCGAGCTGTGACTGATTTCAATACCGGGCTGGAGCGCCGGGCGGTGAACTATGCACCGCTGACCCCGCTGGACTTTATTGCCCGCACGGCCGACGTTTATGGCGACCGGCTTGCGGTGGTGCATGGCGAAATCCGCCGCAATTGGCGGGAAGCCTATACCCGTAGCCGCCAACTCGCGAGCGCGTTACAGCAGCGCGGGATCGGCAAAGACGATACCGTCGCCGTGCTGCTACCGAATACCCCGGCGATGGTCGAGTGCCACTTCGGCGTGCCGATGGCAGGGGCAGTCTTGAATACACTGAACACTCGCCTCGACTTGGCGTCTATCTTGTACATGCTGCGGCATGGCGAGGCGAAGGTACTCATTGCTGACACCGAGTACCTACCGATGGTTGAAGAGCTACGACTAGCCTTACCCGAGCTACAGATCGTCGGTGTGCATGATCAGGCGGCGGATACGCCTGCCGTTCCTGATGGCTGGATGGATTACGAGACGCTGCTGCTGAATGGCGACTCCGAATTTGATTGGCAGCCGCCCGCGGATGAATGGGATGCTATAGCGCTGAATTACACCTCGGGTACCACGGGTGATCCGAAAGGCGTGGTGTATCACCATCGCGGCGCGGCGTTGAATGCCATCTCTAATATCCTTGAGTGGGACATGCCCAAGCATGCGGTGTATCTGTGGACATTACCGATGTTCCACTGCAATGGCTGGTGCTTTCCCTGGACGCTGGCAGCGAGAGCGGGTGTGAATGTCTGCTTGCGAAAATTCGATCCGCAACAAGTACTCGAGCTGATCGCCAAAGAGAAAGTCACTCATTACTGCGGCGCACCGATTGTACAAAGCGCTTTAGCGAATGCACCCGCTGAATGGCGAGAGGCGATACAGCATAAGGTATCAACCATGGTGGCAGCTTCGCCGCCTTCGTCCGCCATGCTGGCGCAAATGGTAGAGATGGGTTTCGACATTACCCATGTCTATGGCCTGACTGAGGTGTATGGTCCGGCCACTGTGTGTGCCAAGCAGGAAGACTGGGCCGCGTTATCGCTTGCTGAACAAGCGCAAAAGAATGCTCGCCAGGGTGTTCGATACCATTTGCAAAAAGCGGTGACAGTGATAGATCCGGAGACGATGCAACCGGTGCCTGCGGATGGCGAGACGCTGGGTGAGATTATGTTTCGCGGCAATATCTGCATGAAGGGCTATCTGAAAAATCCCACGGCTACAGAAGCAGCGTTCAAAGGCGATTGGTTTCATACCGGTGATTTAGCGGTCATGAACCCCGATGGCTATGTGCGAATTAAAGACCGCAGCAAGGACATCATCATTTCTGGTGGGGAGAATATCTCTAGTATTGAGATTGAGGATGCGCTGTATCAGCATCCGGCGGTGGTTGCTGCAGCGGTGGTTGCTGCACCAGACGCCAAGTGGGGTGAGGTACCTTGTGCATTTATCGAAACGCGCGTGGGCGTAACACTCACTAAGGAAGATGTTATCGCCCATTGCAGGAAGCTACTTGCCAGCTTCAAGGTACCGAAGATCATTGTATTCAAAGAATTGCCAAAAACCTCCACTGGCAAGATTCAGAAATTCCTCCTGCGAGAAGAGGCGGGGTCGATAACAGCAATCGATCAGAACTGAATCTGGCGTAAACAGAGCCGGGCATTACCCGGAGCTCACCAAATGCTACCAACCAACTGAGCAGCTGCTTGCGTGCTGTCTTACTGGATTGCTCCGCCTACTCGCTTGTTACTCGGTCGATTCCTTTGCTGGTTTTAATTTCTGACCGCGTGAAGTAATTTCTGCTTTTGGAACCGATACTCCCTCGATGATACGTAGCCGTGGCGTTTTCAAAGGAGCCGCGCATGTACTCTAATTCGACAAGTTACACCGCTATCTATCCAGTCCATACTTGTGATAGTTCATCGAATTCAAAGCCTACGAGGGTCATACCCGCTTTGCAGCAGTTAAATGCAAGTATTGAGCAGCCGGTTCTGAAAAGTAAGCCGGCAAACTATTCAGTCCTACCAGATCAACCGGATCGAACCGGGATGCGTGAGCGGCGCGACCAAGCTCAGATGACTTTACCCGAGTTGCAGCGTATCCACGGCGTTGAACCAGCTGAGAATCCGCATACGGAAATACTTGAGGCTTACGGATACCGGCAGTTGATGGAACTTGTGATGGGTATTTCATCCATGGGGGCGAAAGCGCTGAATGCTGTTGGCAAGGCAATGTCGTTCAGGATTGGTCCACTGGGCGCCGAAGCTGCACCGGTTGCCAGCAAAAAAACGCCAGTCAGTAAAAAACTTTCGATCGATGAATTCGTTAAGAAACATGTAAAAGATTTTGAAATCTGGCTGAGCCCTTCCGCAAAGAATTCCGAAGATCTACGGGGTATGCTTGTTGTGATTGGCGAAATCCATCATGACCGATCGGTTCAGTCTAGTATAAAAAAGGTCATGCTTGGATTCAGTCGAACTCAAGGCGATCGATTGTTTACGGAGGGCGGTGATGAGGTGCTATGCCAACAGCGAGAGCAGGAACTTGAGATGGAATTCAGCGATTGTCGCATCCTAGAAAAAGACAGTACAGCATACGGGTATCTCTTAAAATTAGTCGAAGAGTTAGATCAAAGGCTGATCGATTGTGTTTCATATATCAAGGAGCACATACCCTCTGCTCAGCAGGATTTTGAGGTGGAAAGTACCTTTCACTACGTCGACTTTATAAAACGCTATGCCTCACAGTTGCCGTCTCATGCAATGCTAGGCTTTTACCCGCTCTATGCAAAGGCTGAAGCGGCCGATATTCGGACTACCAAGGAAGGTGACAGGCTTATGGATGAGCGCAACCTCGATATGGTCAACCGTATGTTGAATAATCTAACTGGAGCCGGCGTTAATTATTTTATCGTCGGCGCTGATCATTTGAAGGGCATCCGTGAGCAGGTTAAGCATCGACGCTGTATTTTTGTATTGCCCAGATCTATCGTCGAACAAAATCCCTCAAAAAGTATCAAGCTTGATTTAAAGAGTGAGCTATAGACATGATGAGTTTATGCTTACCAACGCAATGGATTGCGTCCAGACACTTACATCAGGCAAGGCATATGTTTAGCGATCTGGTTCGTATTCAGCTTGGGATAAGGGCGTAGGTTGAAGTGCTGTCTGGTGATGCTGAATCAGCGATTCACCAGTTGCTTCGGTACGGCCAGCGTCAACACTACACCCACTACCATAGCGGCTGCGAGGAGATAAACGCCGGTATTGGTTGAGCCAGTGGCATCTTTCAACCACCCGACTGCATAAGGGCTGACAAAGCCCGCTAAATTACCCAGTGAATTAATCAAGGCAATGCCTGCCGCTGCGCCGGTACCTGCGAGGAAGGCAGTCGGCAGGCTCCAGAACAAAGGTAGCGTAGTCATAATGCCGCACAAACCCAGGGTTAAAGCGGCGATCGCTAGATTGCCGTCTTTTGCGAGGATCACTGACAGTGCCAATCCCAGTGCGCCAAACAGTCCAGGGATCGCCACATGCCAACGCCGCTCTCCGGTTCGATCGGCATTTTTTGCGACCAGCAGCATGACAATGACTGAAACACTGTAAGGGATCATGGAGATCAGACCGATTTCGAGCATATCGGTATGGCCCATCGACTTGATAATCGTGGGCAGAAAGAATGACACGCCATACAAGCCCATCACATAGCTGAAGTAAATGGCTGCACAGTGCCAGACACGACCAGAAGTCATCACGCGGGTCAGAGAATCTTGTTCCTTGTTCGCCTCATCCTTATCGATATTGGCGATCAGTAGTGCTCGCTCCTCTTCACTCAGCCATTTTGCTTCGGAAATTCGATCATCAAGCAGCATAATCACTACGAGCCCGAGCGCTACTGAAGGTAAGCCCTCCAACAGAAACATCCACTGCCAGCCTTGCCAGCCATAGATGCCATCGGTGTACTTCATGATGTAACCCGATAGCGGGCCGCCAATCACGCCAGCAATCGCAATCCCGGTCATGAACATGGCGGTGATGCGTCCACGGCGCTCAGCGGGATACCAATAAGTCAGATAAAGAATAATGCCGGGGAAAAACCCCGCCTCGGCAATACCAAGCAAGAAGCGCATGACATAAAACATCATCGGCGTCGTGACAAACATCATGGCTGCCGAGATCAAGCCCCAGCTGATCATGATGCGGCCGATCCATACGCGCGCCCCGACGCGGTGCAGGATGATGTTGCTGGGTACTTCGAATAAAAAATAGCCGATAAAGAACATCCCGGCACCGAGTCCGTAAATCGTGTCGGAGAATCCAAGCAGATCCATCATCTGCAGCTTGGCAAAGCCAACGTTCACTCTATCGAGATAGGCGATGACGTAGCACAACAAGAGTAAGGGGATCAATCGCCAGGCTACCTTGCGATAGAGCGCCTCTTCAAAGGCAGAAGCTTGGGTTTCATCGGTTACGACTGGCATGGGCGTCTCACGGGTTCAGGAACTTCATTTTTCTTGGCCTGCTAAGGACCGGGTACTTGGGTCGTTGAGTCAGCAATTCGCTCAGCAGCGAGCTCTCAGCGGTGGTCAGGCAATGACCGGTGCATTGTAGCTGCAAGGACTATAGATGCCAGATTTCGCTCTAATGGCATACCGGATTGACTATAATCTTCGTTTGACTTACCCCATCCCGCTCCCTACACCGACGATGCGAGTCTTTAACTTCAGCGCTGGCCCGGCCGCGTTGCCCGAAACCGTACTACGCCGGGCCGCCGATGAAATGCTCGACTGGCACGGTAGTGGTATGTCGGTAATGGAGATGAGTCATCGCGGCAAGGAATTCACCTCGATTGTCCAAAAGACAGTCGCTGACTTTCGTACCTTGCTCGATATTCCTTCCAATTATCAGGTTTTGTTTCTGCAGGGTGGTGCGCTCGCCATGAACGCGCTGATTCCGATGAACCTGCTCGGCGATAAAAATTCTGCTGATTATGTGAATACCGGCGAGTGGTCGAAGAAATCGATTCAAGAGGCACAGAAATACTGCCGTGCCAATGTCATCGCCTCATCCGAGGACCGGCATTTCAGCTATGTGCCTACGCAAGAACAATGGACGCCAGATCCGGATGCTGCCTATGTTCATATCTGTACCAATGAAACCATCGGCGGCGTAGAGTATTTCTGGGTGCCGGATATGGCGGAGGTACCGCTGGTAGCGGATATGTCTTCGCATATTCTTTCTCGCCCCATAGATGTCTCGCGCTATGGTGTCATTTATGGTGGTGCACAAAAGAATATTGGCCCAGCTGGATTGACGTTTGTCATCGTTCGGGATGATCTGCTCGATCGGGCTCTGCCAATGACACCGTCGGTGTTTCATTGGAAGGAACAGGCGTTTGCAGCATCCATGCTGAATACCCCACCCACTTACAGTATTTATATCGCAGGTCTTGTATTCGAGTGGCTGCTGGATCAGGGCGGCTTGGAAGCGATTGAACAGAAAAACAGGGCGAAGGCAGCACTACTCTACGACTTCATTGATAGTAGCGATTTTTATCGTAACCCAGTCGATAAAGCCTGTCGCTCGCGTATGAACATACCATTCTTTTTAAAAGACGAGCGATTGAATGATGCATTCTTGAAAGCTGCTGAGGCACATGGCTTGGTGCAGCTAAAAGGGCATCGTGTTGTCGGCGGTATGCGTGCGTCGATATATAACGCGATGCCAATCGAGGGTGTTCAGGCACTAGTAGCTTTTATGCGAGACTTCCAACAGCATCAAACTTAAGGAATTAATCGCTAGCGGTGAGGTCGCAGTTATGGTTTGCTCGGCATCTTGTCGACACCATCTCTCGGAGTCACTATGCAGCTTGCTGAACCTGTGGTCTCTTCCCCTGGGGGTGAGGTCAATCTCGAGGAACGTCGGCGAGTCGAGGTGCTGCAATGCCTTGAATCCGCTGGCATACGTTCAGTCGCTGAGCTTTCCGATATGTCGGATGCAGACCGCTGCAAATGGTTATTCTGGAATCTGCACGAGAATCTCGACGCGATGCGACAGATGGAGCCCGCATTACAAGCGCGAATCAACAGTATGCAGTACAGCGTCATGGACGAGATGCTACTGGCTGATCAGTCGGCGTTGAACAAGCGCCTCGACTTATCGTGTCGCTGGACGATGGAATTGAGCTTCCCCGGCTATCCTGAGGAGGTGACTTACCCGATTGGTGATGGCTGGATCAATCTGGTGATCGCGAACGAAGCCCCGGCTTATCTGCATGTCGCCGCTGGTCAAAAGGCGTATCTGGATGCTGACCACACCACCTATCCGAACCAGATTTATTTGGAGGGTTGGATTTCCGATCGTCTTTGGCAAGATATCCGCACGCATCTTGCCAATCCGAACCCCAGTTGCCGCACGGATGTTGTGTTGTTGGACAGTACGCTGTTTCCGGTACGTGGCGATTTTGACTTTGTTGCAGGTCCGCCCGGCGCTATCGGTGTCACCAATGTCGAGTTTCGTGCGTTCTCTCATCCGACTGAACGCAGGATGGTGCGTCGCTCGGAACCACGTCGCCCCCGCTGAGATGCATCGCGCACCCGTTCCGTCGCCGGATGACGAACCATTCGGGGACGATCTGCCACAGCCCGTGCCGCCGACAGATCCCATACCCGATCCGAATCCGGAAGTGGCTTGAGGTTTCAGCCTTCTGCTTCGCGTATCCGTTGTACGCGTCGTAAATACCAATACAGCGCGGCAGCAACCAATCCAAGACTGACACTGTTGCCAAGCCAAAAGCCTGCGGCGCCATGCAGAGGCGCGGGTGTATCACCAAGGATGTCAAAGCCCAGCAGATAGCCACCGCCAAGTCCGATACCCCACAAACCAATTGCATACATCAGCGTTGGTATGGCGGCGACCTTGTAAGCACGCAGTACAAAGGCAGCACCCACTTGCACGGCATCGACAAACTGATAGAAGGAAATAAACAAGAATAAGCTGAGCGCAATCGCGGCGATTTTTGGGTCGGGTGTGTACAGTGCCACGATATACGCACGCGAGAAGTAGACCAGCAATCCGATCGATACCGCCACAAGCACACCCAGTCGTATACCGGCGTCACCCGCATGACGCGCCGCGCTCAGTCTACCCGCACCAATTTCTTGCGCCACCAGAATGCCGGTAGCACTTGCGATCGATAGCGGCAGCATATACAGCACTGTCCCAAAGTTACCCGCGATCTGATGAGCGGCCAAAGTCTCACTACCTAACCTTGCAATGAACAGCGCCATGAAAGTAAATGCCGTTACCTCAATCAGGTAAGACATGCCCATTGGTAGTCCGAGTTTAAGCAGTGTCCGCTGAGTTGCCCACGAAGGCTTTTCGAATCCATCGCCTTGTATCTGAAACTCACGATAGGATTCACCGCGTGTGGCGAGTAGCCAACCTATGCCAAGTGCGAGCCAAGCTGTAACGCAAGTTGCAATTGCAGCGCCGGGTGTGCCCAGTGCAGGTAAGCCGAGGCCGCCAAAAATAAGTAGCGCATTCAACGGCAGCTTCAGCAGTATCAGCGTACCGACTTGTATCGCCATCACGACACGCGGACGGGATACCGCTGTATTGAGTGCTGCAAACACGCGAAATCCAAGCGTTGCTGGTAACGCTAAGGACAAAAGAGCGAGATACTCACGCACTTTGCTGTCGAGCAGTGGTGGTGCTTCAGCGATATTAAGGAGTGGATCAGGAAACAGAAGCAGTGTGCTGCCAACGATGGATAAAAAAATCGCCAGCCAAACGCCTTGCCGAACTTCGTGACCGATCGCTTGGAATTTCTTTGCACCATACAGCTGACCAATGGTGGGGGACAGTGCTTGCATCACGCCCGACAGGCCAACAAAGATACTCACATAGACCGAAGCGCCAAGTCCCAGTGCGGCGAGATCAATGGCCGAGTAGCGTGCAGTCATCATGGTGTCGATAACACCGTTCATGATGACGGCCAGTTGCCCCACTACGATCGGCCACGCCAGTGAGGCGACGCGCACGGTGAATGAGGACGCGGCACGCGCCTCTTCGCGCACACTCATCGGGAGTCGCGTCGGAACAAGCGGAATAATTCATGCTTGTCTGCTTCGCGCCGCCCTTGCCACAATAGTTTCAGACTCGGTGCCACTGATTGCGGCTGTCTACCGCTTCTACCTAAGCCATTATCTTGAACCAGCAAAAATTCGCATCGCGTGTCACCGATTCGACCAAACTTCACATGACCGAGATAGGCAAAGGAGGCGCGTTGTGCAGGTCCGAGGTTATCGGTATCTACGCAGCTATACTTCTCAGGTAGCCTTGCGCCAAGTTGCTCGGCAACCGGCGCGTAACTTTGCCGGTAATTCAGCCACGGGAGCCAGAGCGTCATCAGCAAGACCCAGCATAGAACAATGCCACCCGTGGACAGCACTACCGCGCGCCATAGTACGCTCGGATGCCTACCTAATCGCCACCGCAGTAAAAGTATCCAGCCGATACTAGTGATCAATGCGACGAAGAGTGCAAAGGTATTGAACTCGGGCTGGAAACTTGGCACTTGCTTCAAAGCGTTTTTCGCAAGCGGGGCTGGCCATCCTGTTTGCTTCGCTATCCAACCGAGCCAGATAAAGCTTGCGATCGCTGACAGCGTCATTACAGAAAACCAGTCGATTGCATTGATCGCGCCACGTTTGAGTGTTGGCAGACCGAAGGTGGCGAGAATGGCCAGCGGTGGCAGGAGGGGAAGCAGGAGATGATCTCTGCTAGCAGTGGTGAACGGTATTGCAGCCAAGAAGATTAGCACCGTGATGCCGGGCAAGAAGATATGTAGAGTTATCTGCTTTCGCCATGCATAGACCGCCCAGAGTGCGATTGGCCAAGCTGGCCAGGTGAACCAGATCAAGGTTTTGAGCAGCTTACTCATACCTCCGAGTGGTCGTGCCTGACCGAAGCGCTCTATTCCCGCTGCCCAATTGATAGGTGAGGTGTCGTAACCCAGAGATTGTCGTACCAGCAGCCAGATGGCCATTGGCACGAACGCGATTACCAAGGCGATGCCAAGTTTTGGTAGTACTGCGGGGTAGCGCAGTGCAGCGGCTAGCAAGAGGGAGGTCATCAGCAACAGCGGGGTGACCCAACCGCAGGCCAGGGCCAATAATCCAGCAGATACGCCGAGCCCAAGTACCGCACGTCCGCTAGGCCGATCAAATAGACAGGCCGCACCATAAAGCGTGGTTGCTACTAACGACACCTGCAGTGCCGGTGACGCTGTTTCGTGGCTACGCAGCAGTAAGCCGAGTGAAGCCACATAGATCAGCAATGCGCCATCGGCCAAAGTGCGGCCGTAATCCAATGCAGCGGGTTGGCCGCCAAAGGCAAGCTTGAGTGGTTGCGACTCTGAGCGTCGGCCGAGAACGTAAGCAGTACGCCAAACAGCTAAGGTGCCGATCGCAAAGAAAACCAGAATCGATAGTCTTGCTGCCAGCGCATCGCCGGTGAGCCAGCCAAAGACGCGAATCAAGATGGCACCGATCCAGTAAGCCAATGGCGCTTCATTCGGCATCGCCATGCCGACAATGTTGGGTGACAGCCAATCATCTAATGCGCCATGCGCCATGGTCCACATGATGCCAAAACCGGCGGCATCATCGACTTTCCATGGGTCGCGCCGAACAATGCCTGGCAGGATGTACAGCAGGCAAAGCGCGATTAGGCCCCAGCGCGGTAAAGCGATGGTGGCAGTAGCGGACAGTCTGACGGGTTTCATCCGGATTGGGCGAGAACGGCGGTGGCCTTGCGATGGCTATTGTGAATCAATACAACAAAAATGCCGCGCAAGGCGGCATTTTTTGACGGCGATGAACGCGTGCAATTAGTCGCCGCTTGCTCGGGTCTTGGAGCCGACCTTGCCGAACTTCTGGCGGAACTTGTCGACGCGACCAGCAGTATCGACAATCTTGTGCTTGCCCGTATAAAACGGGTGCGATTCGGACGATACTTCGATCTTCACAAGCGGATATTCCTGACCTTCGAAATTGATGGTCTCGCGCGTCTGAATGGTGGAGCGGGTCAGAAACTTGAAGTCGCACGACAGGTCGTGGACCACAATGTCACGGTAATTCGGGTGGATGCCTTCTTTCATTACACTCTCGCTTTGCTTGGGTAGCCAATGCCACTTCGTCGGTCTGGATTGCTTCTTGACCCGGTTGGCGTCACTTGCCCGGTTGACAGAACCAGTAATTATAGAAGGAAATCAAGCGCTTGGGGTGTCTGAGTGGGCCGCTCGCTCGCCGGTGCCGCCAATGCAGGCCGGCCGGGGATTGCATTGTCAAATTGACTATTCGAGCATCCGTACACGAGCAGCGCCAAAAAGCGCCGTCCGCACTGCCTTAACCGCCACCGCGCCGCATCAGGTCGAAGAATTCCGCATTGGTCTTGGTAGCCTTCATCTTGTCAAGAATGAACTCCATCGCTTCGATCTCGTCCATGCCGTACAGCAGCTTGCGCAGAATCCAGATCTTCTGCAGCACATCTGCCTTGATCAATAGCTCTTCACGTCGGGTACCGGATTTATTCAGGTTGATCGCCGGGTAGACACGTTTCTCGGCGAGGCGACGCTCGAGGTGGACTTCCATGTTGCCGGTGCCCTTGAATTCTTCGTAGATCACATCATCCATCCGGCTGCCAGTCTCGATCAGCGCGGTCGCGATAATAGTCAGCGAGCCACCTTCTTCAATATTTCGTGCCGCACCGAAGAAACGCTTCGGACGTTGCAGCGCGTTGGCGTCGACACCACCGGTCAGTACTTTGCCGGAGGCGGGGATGACGGTGTTGTAGGCGCGAGCAAGGCGAGTGATCGAATCGAGCAGGATGACCACATCCTTTTTCATCTCGACCAGTCGCTTGGCTTTTTCCAGCACCATTTCTGCGACTTGCACGTGGCGGGTGGCAGGTTCATCAAAGGTCGAGGCCACCACTTCGCCGCGCACAGAGCGCTGCATCTCGGTCACTTCCTCGGGACGTTCGTCGATCAGCAGTACGATCAGCGTGACATCGGGATGGTTTGAGGTGATGGCATGCGCCAGATGTTGCAGCATCACGGTCTTACCGGATTTGGGCGAAGCCACCAGCAAACCGCGCTGGCCTTTGCCGATCGGCGCAATCATGTCGATGATGCGGCCGGTAATATTCTCTTCACCGCGCATCTCGCGTTCCAGCAGCAGTGGCTGGTTCGGGTGCAGCGGAGTCAGGTTTTCAAACAGAATTTTATGCTTTGATGCCTCTGGCGGCTCGCCATTCACCTTGTCGACTTTGACCAGTGCGAAGTAACGCTCGCCATCTTTGGGCGTTCGTACCTCGCCTTCAATCGAATCACCCGTATGCAGATTGAAGCGGCGGATCTGCGACGGCGAGATGTAAATGTCGTCGGTCGAGGCCATGTAGCTGGCATCGGGTGAGCGCAGGAAGCCGAATCCATCCGGCAGCACCTCGAGCACACCATCACCGAAAATTTGTTCACCGGATTTCGCGCGCTTCTTCAGGATCGCGAACATCAGCTCTTGTTTGCGCAGACGCGCGGCATTATCAATATCGAGACTAATCGCCATCTCGAGTAGGGCGGACACATGGAGTGCCTTGAGTTCAGAAAGATGCATGGTCAGGTGCCGTCTCGGCGACGGACTTTCAAGGTGGGGGAGGGAACAGCGATGGAAAGGAGAAGAATGAGGCGGTAGCCGATGAGTGCTACCGCCATGGATATCAGATGTTGCTATCGATGAAGGAGGTCAGCTGGCCCTTGGCCAAGGCGCCGACTTTCTGCGCCGCCGGTACACCATTCTTGAATAAGATCAGGGTAGGGATGCCGCGGATACCGAACATCGCAGGTACCGCCTGATTCGAATCTACATCCATTTTTGCGACTTGGATCTTGCCGTCATACTCCTTGGCGACCTCTTCCAAGATCGGTGCAATCATCTTGCAGGGGCCGCACCACTCTGCCCAGAAATCAACCAGTACGGGCTTGTCGGACTTCAGCACGTCCGCTTCAAATGAGGTGTCAGAAATATGTTTGATGGTGTCACTCATGTTGTCCTCGGCAGGAGGGGGAATCGGCCCGCTTTTTATTGTCTGGCCTAACGGCTGACGCTTCGCCTGCATTTGTCGAACACATCGGAATGTGGCGCTCTTGTTCTGGTGGGGGTTTTTGCAGGGGGAGGCGCGGCGGGAACTCGGATCGAATCATAACCGATTTTCCGGGAAAGTGCGGTTGGTCGACGCGCCTCTTGAGCGGTCGCATACAATGGCCGGGGAGAGTCTTGTACCCGCCGTAACCATGGGCTGCCCATCGCCCTGAATTCAGGATTTATCCGCCGCCTGCATGCCGATCACGCGCCACACCATCCCGCCCGGCGCCCATTTCTGGGCGCTCGCTGCACAGCTGTTGATTGATCGGGCCGCCACTTTGGGCGTGCCATTGGCATCCTGCGCGGTGCTGGTGCCCAGCCCGGCGCATGGCGTCTTGCTGCGGCAGGGCTTGCTGGAACGACTCGGAAACAGCTTCATTCCACCAGCGATTCGAACCCTCGACGATACTCTCCGTCTACAGGTGCCCGACGATACAGCGGTACAGCCCGCCAGCAGCGTTGAACGCTTGCTGGCGCTGTATGCGTCGTTACGCCAAACCCCCTGGCTGAAAAAGCTGTTTGCTGCGCGTCGCAATACGGATTTGCTGCCGCTGGCGCAAACCCTGATTGGTATTGCCGACGAGCTGACCAAGGCGCTGCTGCCGGCAGCGCTGGCACAGCCTGCCGCTGTCAACGATCGGTGGCGTACGGCGCTCGCGCAGCTGTCGCCGCGCAGTACGAGCTTGTTATCCGACGAGGCGCAACTGGTTTGGCAGTTATGGCAGGTCGAGCGTGATGCACGTGACCCCGGTGTGGTGCGACACGCGACGTTACAGCGCTTCGCACAGCAGGCTGACAGGCCTTTGTTCTGGTTTGCGTCGGTTGAGCCCGATGCACTTGAGTTGGCATTTCTTTCGGCATGGAGCGCACGACAGCCGGTAGAGGAGATCACGCTGGATTGGCGACGCGATGCGCTGCCACCGGTGTATGCGCGCAGCTGGCCAGAACTGCTGGCGGTTGATGCTACGTCCTCGAATCCAGTCGCAGCTGTCGACCCGACGGCCACGATTTCGGTTATAACGCGACCAGCGGGTGTGGCCTTGTGTCCGGCTGCAAGCATGGAGCAGGAGGCACAGGCAGCGGCGCAGATGATTGTCGATTGGATTGCCAGTGGCCTTCGGCGGATCGCGGTCATTCCGCAAGACCGGCTGGTGGCACGGCGACTGCGTGCGCTGCTCGAACGCGCCGATATCGTTGTGGCAGATGACACAGGGTGGAAATTGTCGACCACCCGCGCGGCGAGCGTGCTGCATGCTTGGATTGCACTGGCCAGTTCAGGCGGTGATGTCATTCGTCTGCTGGATTTTTTGCAGTCGCCTTTCCAACAACATCCCGCATTGACTGATCTTGCGGAGCGCAAGGCAATGGAGACTGCGCTGATCACTGCAGGTACCGGGGCTGGGTGGGACAGTATTGGTCAGACGCTAAGCAAGCAGCCCGCGCTGCAAGAGTGGGTTGTGCAGCTCACTCGCGAGGCGACCCGATATCGAGCAGCGCGTAGTATCGGCGAATGGGTGGCCTCGACCCAGAAGGTGATCGAGCTTGCCGGTTGCGCAGATGCCATGGCGGCTGATAGCGCGGGTATGCAAGTGCTGGCAATGCTGACGCAACTTGCTGCGCAAACCGAGCACCTCCAGCAAACATTTACGCTGGCCGAATGGCGTGCCCTGATTGATTTGCAGCTTGAGCAGACGGTTTACAGCGCGCCGCGTGATGACCTCCGGGTCATGATGGTACCGCTTAGTGCCAGTGTGCTGCGCCAATTCGACGCGGCGATTGTGCTGAGTGTCGACGCTGAGCATCTGCCGTCACGCTCGTCCGAGACCTTGTTTTTTGCCGAGTCAGTCCGTCGAGAACTCGGATTGGAGACGCGTGAGCAGCGTCAACAGCAGCAACTTCGGCAGTTTGCTACCTTGCTGATCAGCTGCCCACAAGTCGTGCTGTGCTGGCAAGCCAAGCGCGATGGTGAAAATGTTGCACCAAGTCCGTGGATACAGCGACTTGAGTTAAGCCTCGCGCTCGCTGGTCAAGATGTGCTGCCGAATCTGCAGCCGCAGCGCGCAGAGGCCAAGCTGTCTTACTTGCCGGTATCGCCGCCGATGCCCTCAGCCCCAGCGCTGCTCCCACAAACCTTGTCTGCCAGTGGCTACAACACGCTGTTTATTTGTCCCTACCAATTTTTTGCATCACGCATGCTACGGCTTGTGCCGCCCGATGAGTTATTGGAGCTACCCGAGCGTCGCGACTACGGTCAGTGGTTGCATCAGATTCTGCAGCGTTACCACGAGGAAGTCCGAGCGCTGGGTACACCCAATGAGCAAAGACATGCGCTGATGGCGAGTGTTAGCGATCATATATTCGACGAGATTGTGGCCAGTAATCCCGCTGCACTGAGTTTTCGTGCGCGCTGGGTGGCTCGTCGCGATGCGTATGTTGATTGGGCAAATCAACACGAGCAGGAAGGATGGCAATTCGCGTTCGGTGAGCAGTGGTATGAGCGGTTGATTGAGTGGGATGGTGGATCAGTCAAGCTGATTGGAAAAGTAGATCGTGTCGATCAGCATGCATCGGGTGAAGCGCAGGTGCTGGATTATAAAAGTGGGCGCAAGCGCTCGCTACAAAACCGAATCAATGAGCACGAAGATCATCAACTTCCGTTCTATGCATTACTGATCGATCCACCTCCTGTACGCGCTGCCTATGTCACGGTTGATGAAGACAAACCAGCCACGGTCGATGCGACTGATTTACCTGTCTGGCGCGAGGCCTTGCATGCCCAGCTATGCGATCAACTGACGGCCATTGGTACCGGCGCGGCTTTACCTGCGACCGGTGTGGGTAAGAGTTGCAACTGGTGTGCGATGCGTGGTTTGTGTCGCAAGGGAGTATGGTAATGCGTACCGATCAGCGCTTCATCAATGGTGATCCCGCCACGGCGGAACAGTTTGTCAGCGTCGCTGCGGATCCCAGCCGCTCCGTCTTGGTTGAGGCTTGTGCGGGTAGCGGCAAGACGTGGTTATTGGTATCGCGCATGTTGCGGCTGTTATTGGAAGGTGCGCAACCCGCAGAGATGCTTGCCATTACCTTCACGCGTAAAGCCGCAGATGAGATGCGAGACCGACTACTGCGGCTGCTTCGACAGCTGGCACTCGAGACAAATGATGATCAGCTGTTGGATGCGCTAATGCAGCGCGGCTTATCGGCAGCGCAGGCGCGGCACTATCTGCCGCGCGCAAGGCAGTTGTATGACCAAGTATTGGCCAGTCCGCATGGCGTATCGGTTGATACGTTTCATAGCTGGTTCATCCGACTGCTGCAGATTGCCCCCCTCGCTGCTGGCATACCGCACGGATTGACACTGGAGGAAAATGTCACCGAGATTCGGGAGGCGGCTTGGTTAAGATTTTTCAAGTCCTTGAGTCAGCCAGAGAACGCTCACCTTCGCGAAGCACTGATGACGGTATATGCCATTGCCGGCGATGGTGGTGGTAAGGACTTATTGAATGAGTTTCTCGATCAGCGTGCCGAGTGGACCATCGTGTGCGAGCACGACGACCCACAGCAACAACTGATCACGCTGTGTGGTGAGGATGGGGAGCGTGACGCGCGGCTTAGTTTTTGGGACGATCAGTACTCGGTGAGCTTGGCAATGCGGGTGGCCCGCATCTTGGGTGCCGGGACTGAGAAGCAAAAAACCCACGCCGATGAAATTATCCAAATGCTCGGCGCTGATCCGAGTCTTGAATCTTTCGAGCGCTTGTGTACCGCGTGCCTGACAAAGAGCGGCGAACCCCGTGCCATGACGATTACCAAAGTACAGCGGGCATCGCTCGCTGAAACTGACCTTGACAGCTTCCCATCAGATTGGGCTTCGCTTTGCGGGTCTTTGATCAATCTACGCGCGCGTAGTAGCGAGATGACTGTTCGTCAGTTGAACCTGGCGGTATTCACCGTTGGCGCGGCACTGATTGATCACTACCAGACGGTGAAGGCCGATCAGTGCAAGCTTGACTTTGCTGACCTTGAGTTACAAGCATGGCGTCTGCTATCTGATTCGGAACACGCGGCGTACCTGCACGCGCGCATCGACGCACGCTACAAACATGTATTGATCGATGAGTTTCAGGATACCAATCCGCTACAGTGGCAAATCGTACGCGCTTGGTTGGATGCCTATGGACATGACGCGCAGCGACCCAGCGTCTTTATAGTTGGCGATCCCAAGCAATCGATTTATCGCTTCCGACGCGCCGAGCCACGCGTGTTTCAGGCGGCGCGCGAGTTATTGAAGCCCTTTGGCGCTGTAGTCCTCCGTACCAGTATTACGTATCGAAACGCAGTCGCGATCGTCGCCGCACTCAATCAGACGATGACCGACAACCCTCTGTATGCCGAGCAGGCAACCGCATCTGCCGCCGAGGGGGCGGTGTGGCGCTTGCCACTGCTGCGTGAGGAAAACAGTTCCCCACCACAGCGTGAAGGGTTTTCTTTGCGTGATCCACTCAATCAGCCGCCGGTCGAGCTGGAAGATCTGAGGCGCGAGAACGAGGGCGTGCAAGTGGGTCATGCCTTACATCAGGCGCGCCAGCAATTCAGTCAGTCTGGGCAGGCCTTGTCATGGTCGAGCATGATGATTCTGGTTCGTAGTCGAACCCATCTTGCAGCTTTTGAGCGAGGGCTCAGGTCGGTTGGTATCCCGTTTGTCAGTAGTCGTGCAGGCGGATTATTGGATACGCTTGAGGTGGGGGATCTGATCGCGCTGCTGCGCTGCTTATCGATGCCGGCAGATGACCTGGCCTTGGCACGTGTGTTGAAGTCACCGATCGGCGGGTGTGCCGACGAGGAATTAGTCGAGTTGGCGATAGATGATCGCTACGCGCATTGGTGGCAGCGATTGCAGCAACGTGTGACTGAACAAATAGCATCGACGGCAGCGATCCGCTTGCACGCTTTATTGCTACGTTGGCTGGCCTATTCATCCTACTTGCCAGTACATGATCTGCTCGATCGTGTTCTCCATGAGGGTGAAGTATTGCAGCGCTATGCGGTGGCATCGTCGCCCGAGATGCGCGCGCAAGTCTTGGGTAATGTGGAAGCATTCGTTGCGCTTTCACTCGCGTTGGATGCTGGGCGCTATCCAAGTATCGCGCGCTTTCTAGAGCACCTGAGGCGTCGACAGCGGGGTAGCGAACGCGATGCACCGGACGTGGCAGACGTCGATGCGGCGACGGATGCAGTACGTATTCTGACGATTCATGCTGCCAAAGGTTTGGAGGCAGAGGTGGTGGTATTGATGGGCTCAAACCATAGTGATGCCGGCGCTGACAGAGCGGGTGTGCTGTGTGATTGGCCCCAGGATGCACCCGCTCCCGTGCATTTCTCCGTTTTCGGTAAGAAGGCTGAGCGAGGTGCCGCTCGCGAGCGATGGTTCACGCAGGAGGAAGCGTTTCGCCAGCAAGAGAATTGGAATTTACTGTACGTAGCAGCTACGCGCGCACGGCAACTCTTGATCATCAGTGGTGCCCACACGGCCAAAGATGACGCTGGCGGTGTGAAGTCAGACAGCTGGTATGAGCGGCTGCTATCAGTACCAGAGTTCGAGCCCGCGCCCGCGTCGTCGTCCCAGTTGGATGTGAACAGCGAGTTCGCACTATCGCTATTTCAACCGACCACATTCCCATTACCGACCGCAGTAGTCGAGTCAGATAATCAGGCCACGCTGGAAGGTAAACGTCTGCACGCCTTGATGGAACGCCTGACTCAGGCCGGGACCTGGCCGATTGTGATGCCGTCGGCTCAGCGTGCTGCGCGTTGGTTGCTGTGCACCGAGTCCGAAGCGCATGTGGTGTGTGAGCAGGCAGCCCAGATTCTGTCTAGCACCGAATTACAGCATTTTTACGATCCCGCCCAATACAGCTACGCACGCAACGAGCTGGAACTGGTTCACAACGGCGAGTGGATGCGTCTTGATCGCCTGGTTATGTTCGAGGATGCCTTATGGGTGTTGGATTACAAGCGCAGTCTGCTCGAACAGCAGCAAACTGCCTACTGGCAGCAGCTTGAACGTTACCGTGCGGCCTGCCTGGCGCTATTTCCGGGTAAGCCTGTACACACTGCGCTGATCACCGTGGATGGTCAATTGCACCGGTCTGCGCCGACTGAAAGCGCCTAGCCCACCCCCTTCGGTGCGAAACTGATAACTTTCTCATCCGAACGTGACTGATGAACTTTCGATGACAAGTCCCTGAATGTATTGACGGAAATTCTGCCGCACGACTATAGTGCCGGATGATTTTCGATTTCCAATCCATGCTTGATAAAGTCAAGCAACTGGCAGAGATGGCGCAGACCTTGCGCAGCGAGAACGCTGCGCTCCGTAGCGAAGTCGCCGCGCTCACCGACCAAAATGCTCGGCTCGAGCAGCGCATGCAGGAAGCGCACGATCGGGTAGCGAAATTGATCGACAGGCTGCCAAGCGCTGATGCCGACAGAGAGGCCGCATGACTACGCTCGATGTCACGATCATGGGTCAATCCTACCGTTTGGCCTGCAAAGAAGGTGAAGAGCTCGCGCTGAAGCAGGCGGTCGCTTACTTGGATGAGCGCATGAATACAGTGCGCGACGCTGGCAAAGTAAAAGGTACCGACAG
>JAIXQK010000160.1 GCA_027485795.1 Oxalobacteraceae bacterium | reverse complement strand
TTCTCGCGGATAGCTTGTCGCGCTTCGAACAAGCCGTAGAGTTCAGTACCTTTCTGAAAGAGGGGCGTCTCAGGCGAGTTCAGGTACTTGGGTTCGCCCTGATCGAGCACACGACCACCGAAACCGATCACCTGCCCCTTGGCATTTCGAATGGGGAACATGACACGGTCGCGAAAGCGGTCATAACGCTTGCGCGCGCCGCCTTCCTCATCGCTCTTGTCGATCACCATACCGGCTTCGACCAGCACCGAATCTTCGTATTCAGGAAATACTTTGCGCAAACTATCCCAAGCGTCTGGCGCATAGCCTATCCAAAACTTTGCAGCGATCTCGCCGGTGAGTCCACGTCGCTTGAGATAATCGATCGCATTCGGCGCGGCACGTAGCTGCTGCCGGTAGAAGTCACAAGCGCGCGTCATGACCTCGGACAGCGCCAGACTTTTCGCTTGAATTGCGGCTCGCTGCGCGGGCGGGAGGCGCTCTTCCTGCTCCGGCACGGTCATCCCGGCGTTTTGGGCGAGCTCTTTGACAGCCTCAATGAAGCTCATCCCGGAAAACTCCATCATGAAGCCGATAGCGCTACCGTTGGCGCCACAACCGAAGCAATGAAAGAACTGCTTCGCTGGGCTCACGGTGAATGAGGGAGACTTTTCGTTATGGAAGGGGCACAAGCCGAGGTAGTTGGCACCTCCCTTTTTCAGCTGTACGTAGCGTCCCACCACCTCGACGATATCGACGCGATTCAGCAGATCCTGCAAAAAGCTCTGCGGTATCACAAGTGCCTCGCGACACGTAGTGTGGAGGCACCGATCACTTGGTGAGTGCTGCTTTCACCAGGCCGGAAACTGCGGTCATATCGGCGCGTCCGGCGAGCTTTGGTTTCAGGACGGCCATGACCTTGCCCATGTCTTGCGGACCACTGGCCCCGGACTGCACGACCGCTGCCGCCACCTCGGCTTGCACCTCAGCTTCCGACATTTGGGCCGGCATATACGCAGCTAACACCGTGATCTCCGACTTCTCTTTGTCCGCTAGATCCTGGCGGCCACCCGCTTCGAATTGGGTGATCGAGTCTTTGCGCTGCTTGATCATTTTTTCGATAACGGACAATACCTGATCGTCGCCAAGTTCAACGCGCTCATCCACCTCGCGTTGCTTGATGGCGGCGTTGATCAATCGGATCGTCGCGAGCTTCTCGCTCTCCTTGGCACGCATGGCGGCCTTCATGTCTTCCGACAGTTTTTCCTTAAGTGACATCGCTGCTCCCGAAGAACGCTGGTACGCAGAGTGTAGAAACCCACTGCGTCCACGGCAATAAATTAATGGGGATACGGAATAGGAAAACCCGCCGCGGAACGATTCCGGAGCGGGTTTTCATTTTTTGCTGACTCGCCTGTTGGCGAGTCTGAAATCAGAAGAGCTTTTTCGGCAGCAGTTGGCTGCGGATGCGCTTGTAGTGGCGCTTAACTGCAGCCGCTTTCTTGCGCTTGCGCTCCGACGTTGGCTTCTCATAGAACTCGCGCGCGCGCAGTTCGGTCAGCAAACCGGTTTTTTCGATGCTGCGCTTGAAGCGACGCAGGGCGACCTCGAAGGGCTCGTTTTCTTTAACGCGGATAATGGTCATGAAAAATCAGTAATGTTTGGACAATGCCGAGCCCGAAAGTATAGCAGCGAAGTTGGTCAAACGGAAGGCGCCCGAGCGTCCAAATAATCCCTCGATGGAAAAATAGTTCGATATCAAAGCGACAACCCCGCTGCAACGCCCGAGGCCCAAGCCCATTGAAAGTTGTACCCCCCCAGCCAACCGGTCACATCCACCGCCTCACCAATGAAATGCAGGCCCGGGACGGCCTGCACCGCCATGCTCTGCTGGGATAAGGCCCGAGTATCAACCCCACCCAGGGTGACCTCCGCCTTACGGTATCCCTCTGAGCCACTCGGTGTCAGCTGCCAGCGGTTCAAGCTATCGCCTAGTCGTCGTAGTTGCTGATCAGGCAATTCTGCCACCCGCACGCCGGGATCAAAGGCATTGGCGGCTAGCCATGCCTCGGCCAGCCTGCTTGGCAAATACTGGGACAGCCAGTTGCCGATCGCTTTCCGGATACTGGATTTTTGTTCGACCAGCACGCGTCCGACATCCAACTCAGGCAGCAAGTTTAGGCTAATTGGTGAACCCTCACGCCAAAAATTAGAGATTTGCAGCACCGCTGGCCCGGACAAACCTCGGTGCGTGAACAGCAAATCCTCGCGAAATTGACCACGCGACTTGCGCTCACCCGATTCAATCTCAACCTCGAGCGAAATACCGGCCATCGGCACATAGGGCACCCAACCAGCGGCATCAAAGGTCAATGGCACCAGTCCTGGGAGAGGCGCAATCAGTGGTACATCAAACTGCTTTGCAATGCGGTAAGCGAAATCGGTAGCGCCAATCTTGGGTATCGACAGCCCCCCGGTGGCGATCACCAGATGCTCGGCCCGCAACTCGCCCTGGCCAGTTTCAATACGGAATCGTTCACCCTCCTTCGAGACGCGATTGACGGTGACTGGCATGCGCCACTGCACGCCGCCTTGTTCACACTCTGACTTCAGCAGCTGAATAATGTCTTCCGCAGAACGATCACAAAAGAGTTGTCCCTTGTGCTTTTCATGGAAAGGAATTCCGTGCTTCTTCACCAGCCCAATGAAATCCTGCGGTGTGTAGCGGGTCAACGCACTACGACAAAAATGCGGATTCTGTGACAGGTAGTGCTGCCAATTCGCGTCCGTGTTGGTGAAGTTGCAGCGGCCACCACCCGAAATCCTGATTTTCTCGGCCAGCTTGGGGGCGTGATCGATCAGCACCACCCGCCGGCCACGCTGCCCCGCTACCGCGGCACACATCATGCCGGCGGCGCCCGCACCAATCACCGCGACATCAAACGCCTCGCTCATGCGCGCAGCTGCCGTGCAACGCGCAGGCAATGTTCCAGCTGCTCAGTAATCGGTGCCGGGATAGGTTGCTGACCGGCCAAAGCCTCTTTAATCCATGCCGCCGTGGTGTGCGCATCACTCACCGCAGGCAGTACTGGCAACTCGTCATTAGGTGCCTGTCGCTCGACCAACTCGGTTGCCTGACCTTGATGCAACCACGTCACTGCATTGGCGCGCTTTGGATTGGCAACGGTTTCGCCCTCGGTACCGCGCATCAGAAAAACATCACCGCGGGCCGGATCAGCCAGCGTCAGAAAATAGCTGGAGAGCACCGGTAGGTACTCGGGATGAGTATAGGACACCAAGCGCAACGCAGATTGCTGAAATGGCTGCATGATCTTGACCAGCGTATGGGTCGAGTTGCGCAGCCCGAGTACGCGGCGCACTTGCAGTAGCTGATAAATCTTTGGCGCGAGCAGACTGATCGGCATAAATACCGGTAACGCTTTTGCCAGCGCACTGCTCGCTTGCGCGCGGTCTCTAAGCGCTGTGATACCCAGTACCTCAAAAATTTCTGCGCTTGTGACCCGACCCGGATCTTCAGTCACTCCATGCACCAGCACCGGCACGCCCTCACGCGCCAGTAGCAGCGCAAGCAGCGGCGTCAAGTTCGGTAATTGTCGCGAGCCGTTATAGCTCGGTATCACCACCGGTGCGAAACGGCTCTCCGGCGCTGATAAAGGCTCAAATGAAGCCTCGGCAGCCTCCAGAAAGCCAGCAATCTCAGCTACAGATTCACCCTTGATGCGCAGCCCAATCAGCAAGGCACCCAGTTCAAGGTCTGACAAGCGACGCTCTAACATCGCCTCATACACAGCACGCGCATCGGGCTGCGACATATCGCGCGCGCCCTTCTTGCCTCGGCCGATCTCGCGAATAAATGGTGCTGCCTGAAAGGATGAATTTAGGTGTGACATGCTGCTAGCTTACACGTCAAATATCACTCGCTGCATTTTGGCAGGGCATCTTCATCTACAATCCAATGCTGTGGCGCTTCACATCTGGCATAAGTAGGCGATGCTTGCGCTTGGCGACTAGCGTACCTTGGGACGAACAAATCCTGCAGCGACACGCTATTGCCAGTCATACTGTTTTGCGAGAAGCGCCGAACTAACTCACCTTTGATCTTGGTATTTGAATGATCGTCCTCGGCGTCGAATCTTCTTGCGATGAAACTGGGCTAGCGCTCTACGATACTGAGCGCGGGCTGCTCTCACATGCGCTGCATTCGCAAGTAGCGATGCACGAAGCCTACGGCGGCGTCGTACCCGAACTGGCGTCGCGCGATCATGTGCGGCGAGCGATCCCACTACTTGAACAGATTCTTCAGCAAAGCAAGGTACCCTTGTCCGCCATTGATGCCATTGGCTACACCCAAGGCCCGGGCTTGGCTGGTGCGCTACTGGTTGGGGCTGC
>JAIXQK010000168.1 GCA_027485795.1 Oxalobacteraceae bacterium | reverse complement strand
GCCTGTGTTACCGCCTGTGTTACCGCCTGTGTTACCGCCTGTGTTACCGCCTGTGTTACCGCCTGTGTTACCGCCTGTGTTACCGCCTGAATTCCCACCGGTGTTACCACCGGTGTTACCACCTGAACTCAGTGTGCCACTTGACCCACCACCTGACCTCGCGGCCGCCGCCGCTACCGCACCTAGCGCAATCGCCCCACCTAGTAGCCAACCCGAACCGCCCTCGCTGTCCTCCCCTGGACCGATGACCACCTTATCGCTGGCACCCACCGGATCACCCGTTAGCAAGGCGTACCCGCTATCGTACTGACCGATAGTCGTACTGAATAACTCACCGGAACCATCAAAGGCGGTATTACCATTCGCTGGTAGATAAAAGCCCTCAAGACGAATCAGCGGATCCCCATCGATGAATATCTGAAGATCCTGACCGACTCGCTTAGCTTGTAATTTTCCCGGCAGTTTGCCTGTAGTCGCATCAACGACGGTATACGCCGATCCAATTTCAACTTGAACGAAGTCCCCAGTAATTTCTTTGGTGGAAATCTTCCCGGCAGGGCTGCGCTTTAGCAGCTTGAATTGTCTCGGGTCGGGTTTAGGCATTCGGGATCTCCATCGTTAGTTGAAACACGCAGATACTCACTACTTCGTAGCGTATTTACACCTACAGTGCGTCGGGATGATGCACCAAGCCATCCCGATTCTTGTTGCATTGATCAGACGATTCCCTCGCTTATTTTCATCGCGATGTCAGTGCTGTCGTACATTTGCGAGCACTGTTTACTGTCCATCACATCAAATTTTTGGTATCACGTATAGGCAAATCACTCGTGCATACAAGACAGTAGTGACCCCAGAATTCAAGGTGTGCGTTTTAAGCCACGCTTAGGTGCTCATATCCTGTTCACACCGAGGTCATGCATGAACTCTTGCACGTTCACTCGAAGGCTATCGATATTGATCGCTCTTCTTTCATTCATTGCTCATGCGCAAGTTGTTGCTGTCACACAAGTAGATGGCAGCATCGACGTATCGAACACACAGCTGAGTTTTGAACAAGCAATGCGGATGGCTGCTGATACTCATCCCAGTATTGCTCAGCGGCTTAGCGAGCAAGGTGCCAGCGAATATGGTGCAACCGGAGCACGCTGGCAACGCTGGCCGGGTTTGAGTGTGTCTTCTTCGCGTGGCCCACTGGGAAGCACGCTGACTGAGCTGCAGCTTGAACAACCGCTGTGGTCGGGGGGGCGCATCACCGCCAACATTAATGCGGCCGAAGCGCGTGCCGAAGCCGCCCGGAACAGTGTCGCCGAAGCCCGTAAAGTAATTCTCGAACGTACGATCAATGCCTATGCCGAAGCGATGCGGCTGCAATCACGCCTATTGATTGCGGATACAGCGATTACCGACTTCGCACAACTCGGCGACATGATCGATCGACGTGTCGATAGCGGCATTAGCCCCAAGGCCGACGCGATCAATGTACGCGCCCGTTTGCAACAGTCACAAAGTGAGCGTATGCAAATGGCTCTGCAACTACAAAACGCGCGTACCGAGCTTGAGTTACTGCTCGGAAGACGATTCACAGCATTAGTCGTACCGCCACCCCTCGCGAAACTTTCCCTGAACATGGATGAAGCACTCGATATCGTGTTAGACACTGCCCCAGAGCTTGCACGTCTGAATGCAGAAGAGCGCGTTGCCGAGGAGGCGATAGCCGCCACACGCAGCAGTCTGTCACCCTCACTAGCCTTGCGCTATCAGCGCGTGTTTGGTGGTGGCACATTCTATGCAACTGATCAGGTATTCGTTGGCGTCACCTACCAACCAGGTAATGGACTGTCATCGTTCTCAGCCATTAGCGAGGCAGAATCACGTCGCACTGGCGCTGTATACGCCCGCGAAGCAACCCGTCTAGAGCTCATCAATCGCGTGCGAAGTTTATGGCAGCAAGCAGATTCGTCACGCCGTGAGTTGAGTGTTCTAAACGAACTCGTTTCTTCTACTCAGCAGGTCTATGAATCCTGCCTGCGGCAATTTCCCGTTGGGCGTCGTACTTGGCTAGAGCTGCTGTTGGCTAGGCGTGATGCCACACAAGCGCAGTATGCGCTGGCCGATATCCGCTGGAGTGGCTTTGCATCTCAGCTAAAGCTTGAGCTGGTAACCGGCCAGCTTGCTGCGCGTGATTACCGCGTAATTGAGGAGCCATCTCCATGAGTCTCGCCGACGATATGTCTGCCGTATCGGACCGCAATCGTATTTCCAATCGTAGCGCTCGGCAGTGGTTCATTCACGCAATCGTGGCGCGACACTGGGTATTCATGGAGGCAGTCGTCGCTACCTTTGTCATCAGTATGCTGGGGCTGGGTGCATCGTTTTACAGCTTGCAGGTCTATGACCGCGTGATTCCCACCCAAGCGCATGCCACATTAGTCGCACTGACTATTGGCGTTGGTATCGCTGTAGTGTTCGAGTTCATCTTGAAGCAAGTGCGCTCGCTGATGGTTGATCGTGGCTGCAAGGCAATTGAAGAAGAGCTATCCGAGGTTTTCTTTGGTCGAATGCTTGATATTCGTATGGAAGCTCGTCCACGCGCAGTCGGCAGCTTTGCCGCACAGGTTCGCCAGTTCGAACTGGTCCGAAACTTCATGAGCTCGTCTACTGTCTTCCTACTCGCTGACCTACCGTTCTGTTTTTTGTTTGTTCTGGTGATTAGTGTTATCGGTGGCTGGCTTGCTGTAATTCCCTTATTGCTGCTACCGATCGTGCTGCTCAGCTCGGCCTGGCTAAACTGGCGTATCGGGCGGCTGACCACACGTCAGTTGCGCGATACCCGCCATAAGAATGGTTTGCTGGTCGATGTCATCGACGGTATCGAAAGCATCAAGGCTGCGGGTGCCGAAAGCGAGATGCTGGAACGCTGGCGCCGGCTGGTAGCGTCGAGCTCAATGCTCGAGCTGGATACCCGCTACCTCTCCACTATGGCATCGAACCTCGCGCAATTACTACAACAGCTGAGTTATGTTGCCATCATCGGGCTGGGTGCCTGGATGGTTGGTGCTGGTCAAATCACTATGGGTGCACTGATCGCCTGCTCTATTCTGAGTAATCGTGCGCTATCACCGATTACGCAGATCGCGACATGGGTCACGCAGTGGCAACATGCCAGAGAAGCTCTGCGCGGACTCGACGAGATGATGCGACTACCAACTGATCGCCTTGATATTGGTACGGCGATCATGCCTTCATCATGCACTGGCGAATTACGGGTTGAGCAGGCCGCTTTTGCCTTCAATGACAAACTGGCTGCACTGCAGCCCCTGACGCTAACGATCAATGCGGGTGAACGGATCGCCATTGTTGGACCCATCGGCTCTGGCAAGTCAACACTGATTCGACTGCTGTCCGGCCTTTACCGTCCGATGGCAGGAAAGTTGCTACTCGATGGTGTTGATATGGCCTTGCTGGCACCGTCCTTCTTACGTACTCATATTGGGTATCTCCCCCAAGATGTCCGGCTGCTGCATGGCACGCTGCGCGATAACCTCACGCTCGGTATTACCCCACCCAACGATAGTGCCTTGATCCATGCCGCGAGATTAACCGGGCTCGATCGGGTCATCAGTGCACACCCGCAGGGAATGGATTTGCCTATTCAGGAAGGCGGGCGCGGTCTGTCGGGCGGACAGCGGCAACTCGTCGGCCTGACCCGTCTGCTTCTTAGTCAGCCGACGGTGTTACTACTGGATGAACCAACGGCGGCCATGGATGCCGAGTTAGAAGCAAACGTGATGCAGCGCATGCTGTCATCACTAACGCCTTCGGCGACTGTCGTGTTCGTAACGCACAAGGCCAGCTTGCTGCGGCTAGTTGATCGTGTCATCGTGATGGATCAGGGGCGCGTTTTGATTGATGGCCCACGTAACGAAGTACTGGCAAAGCTGACTTCGACCGCACCCTCCGGGACGGGAATTAACCCAGCAAGAAATAGTACACCCGACCACCGGCAAGGCTTAGTGGGAGAGACACTGTGAATCCTATAGAGAGTCGCCCATCGCTCACCATCTGGATCAGTCTATTAGCACTGGTATGTTTTTTCGTTTGGGCATCACAAGCGGAGCTGGAGCAGCTAACCCGTGCACCAGGACAAATTATTGCCAGTGGGCGCACACAAATCATCCAGGCAAGTGATGGCGGCGTATTGCTGGCATTGCGCGTCAAAGAGGGCGACACCGTAGAACGTGGCCAGTTACTGGCACTGCTTGATAGTCAGAAGCTTCGCGCTGCCTATCAGGAAACTCGGTCGCGTGAGCTTGCGCTGCGCGCTACGGTGGCTCGGTTACAAGCAGAATTGGTGGGCGGTGAGCCCGTGTTTTCTGCAGAGATCGCGGGCTATCCACAATTTCGTACGAATCAGCTGGCACTGCTACAGAAACGTCGCGCTTCGATCAACGAAGAAACTGCTGCGCTGCGCAAGCTGCTCGAGCTAGCGCAGCGCGAACTTGCGATGACATCGCCGCTAGTAAATACCGGCGATGTATCGCAAGCAGATGTATTGAAGCTGGAGCGACAGGTCGCCGATCTGCAGGCGCAGATAACGAATCGTCAGAATAAATATTTTCAGGATGCACAGGCCGACTTGTCGCGCGCTGAAGAAGAGTTAGCGGGCGTGCAGCAGATGCTGGCACAACGCGCTGACCTGCTGGCACGTACCGAGCTGCGCGCACCGATGCGAGGTGTCGTGAAAAATATTCGTATGACCACGCTGGGCGGCACCTTGAAGCCTACCGAGGAGCTGATGCAGATCGTGCCGATCGAAAAGGAGTTATTGGTCGAGGCGCGTATACGACCCGCTGACATCGCCTTCATACACACCGGGCAAGCAGCCAGCGTCAAGGTTGATGCCTACGACTACACCTTGTATGGCTGGCTGGATGGGAAGGTCAGCTATCTCAGCCCGGACACACTGACCGATGATCTGAAACAAGGTGAGCAAGCCTACTATCGTATGCAAGTACGAGCTGAGGGCAAGTCATTCGGTGGGCACGCGGATCAGCGCATACAGCTGCAACCGGGCATGACGGTAAGCGTTGAAGTCAAGACGGGCAAGAATACGGTGCTGCGCTACCTCGCCAAACCGATCGTCAGAACGCTACGAGAAGCAATGGTCGAAAAATAATCAAGCATCCCAGATGATTTCCGCCTGCAATACGCCACGCAGCGCGTTGCAGACACAAACAGCTTGTGCGCGGCGCAGATCCATCAGCGTGATCGACCGTTCGATTACATTCCAGTCAGTATCTTCCAACAGCAGCGAACGCATTACCCCGGGCAGTACGCCGGCCGATAAGGGCGGCGTTACCCACTGATCATCGAGCTTGATCAAGACATTGCTGCGCCCACCTTCGGTCAGCTTGCCATGCTCATTGAAGAACAGCGTATCGAAAGCTCCGACTCGCTCTGCCTGCTGCCAGCCTTCATCGTAAACATGGCGCAATGAAGTTTTGTGCGCAAGCAGTACATCTTCTGAGGACATGACTATCGGTGAAAGTAAAAGCCGTACAGGTTGCTGTACTAGCTGCAGCCGTGCGCTATGTAACTGTATTTCTCCGGAGGGCGTCAGCACGAGCCGTAATCGATAATCATGCTCATCCGCGATCACAGCGCACTCGGCAATAACCCGCTGACGCGCAGCTGCAAGATCAAAGGGAAATCCAAACGCACGGGCTGAAGAGGCCAGTCGTATCAGGTGCCGGTCAAGTAAATCACAACCATGCCGAGTGGCACGTATCGTCTCGAATAGGTTGAATGCGGATGGCATGCCAGTCAGAAAGCGCGCCTTCAACAGACACTCCTGATACTCCGCCAAGGCATCGCTGTCGTACACAATACCGGCACCAATGCCCATCTCTGCCTGTCGATAGTCATTTTCGTTCGGCGCATCGAGAAGTAGTGTTCGAATCGGCACCGAGAGCGCGAAGTCACCGAGTTCCTGCTCGGCCGTCGGCGGATCAAACCAACCGATTGCACCGGTATACAAACGCCGCGGCAAAGGCTCTAGCGCATGCAGTATCTGCATAGCCCGACGCTTTGGCGCCCCGGTGATTGAGCCACAGGGATACAGTGCTTCGAATACCTCGGACAATCGAGTGCCAGCACGCCGATCTGCGACAATCGTCGATGTCATCTGCAACACCGCACCAAAGCGCTCGACTGAGAATAAATCAGGCACCTTGACCGAGCCAGTCACTGCAATACGGCCAAGATCATTGCGCAACAGATCAACAATCATCAGATTCTCTGCACGCTCTTTGGCACTCTCTTGTAAACCTTGAATTCGCTGTGTATTCAATACATCGTCATCACTCGCAGCGGCTGTACCCTTCATCGGCCGACAGGTTAGCTGTCCTTGGGCATGACGTACAAACAACTCCGGCGAGAGCGACAACACCGATGAGCCATCAGGCAAGGCAATCAACGCACCGTAGGGCACAGGCTGTCGCTCGCGCAAAGCGGCGTATAGCGCCACTGGCTCGCCATGCATCGCGAACCGCAGCGGAAAAGTAAAGTTCGCCTGATAGATATCACCCGCTTCGATATAGCGCTTAATCCTGTCAACAGCTTGTACGAACTCGGCCTCCGATAGCGCGGGCTGAATTTGTGTGACCGCATAAGACCGGGCACTCGTCTGTTGCGCCAGCCATGCATTCACTTCTTCTGTGCTTAGCCGCTGATAAGACCTAAACAGAAGCACCGTTGCTAAAGCTTGGTGATCGATACGACGCTGCTGAATACGCTGGCGGATACTTTGATCGTCGTCGTGACCGTCAACCTTAACGTCACGTACCTCATCAGCGTGAGTACGATCATCGTCGATACGATGCGCTCGATGACCAAACTCGTAGGTGAACAGGGTCACCGCATAGAAGCCTTGATCTAGTGCTCGCTGCAAGTCCTCAAAAAAACGGCTGTCGTCATCACCGTTGTGAAGCTGCAGTGAACCGGTGTAATCGGTATAGCAGCGCGATCGTCGCTCAGATGATGGTGAGAGACTTGCATCATCTAATAAGGCAAACACCGTGCTGCTCATGACCCGGTATCGTTAGCGGAGGGCGGCAGATGTTTCGCCATAAAATCGATCAGGACCCGCACCCGATGGGGCACCTGCCGATTGCCGGGCAAGATCGCGTACAACCCTAGTTCAGGCATCGCATAATCCTCTAATAGTTTTGTGACGCGGCCCGAAGCGAGATAAGGCTCGGCAATGAAATCGGGCTGCACAGTGATGCCTAGACCCTGCGCTGCTGCCTCGGAGAGTGCCTCGCCATTGCCAGCGCTGATACGCGACGGTACCGTAAAACTTGTCCAGTTACCTTCCACCCGATAGATCCAACCAGCAGCCACCCCCGGGCTGTTGTAGGCCAGACATTCGTGCTGCGCCAGCTCGGTCGGATGAAGCGGTTTGCCAAAGCGCGCCAAATAATCAGGCGACGCCAGTGTGTGGAGATGAATGCTCCCCATCCTGCGCGCGACTTCAGTCGGGCCAAGCTGTCCGGTAATGCGAATAGCGAGATCAACTCCTTCCTCGATCAGATTGACACGCCGATCGGTGTAGTCCATGTCCAGCGAGATTTCCGGGTACTGCCGCGCAAAGTCGAGCAGCAGCGGTAGCATACGCTTCAGGCCGTAGCCGAGCGGAAGGCTGATCCGAATATGACCACGCGCGGACTGCCGCTGCTCTGCGATACCGGTCTCGGCGGACTCAACCAGATTCAGAATCACCCGGCACTTTTCCAGATAGGCGGCACCGGCCGAGGTCAGCGTTAGACGACGGGTGCTGCGCGCCATCAGCTTCACCCCAAGATGTTGCTCTAGCGCGGCCACCTGTCGTGTGACGACCGAGCGAGCAACGCCCATTTGCTGCGCGACCGCCGAGAAACTACTTAACTCGGCGACGCGAACGAAGACCCGCATGGCAGAAAAACGGTCCATTGTTGCGTTCGATGGAACAAATAATTGCAGATTGTCCTCTTTTTCTTTGCAATTGGCACGGGTAGAGTTCGGCTCACTGACGGGGCACGCTGACAGTGAAGCGTGGTCTCAGCCATTCAATCCCTAGATAGCACGGGTCCGTATCCACACAATCGGCGATTTATCGTGAACCTTCCCTCACTGTTCCTGCCCCACGGCGCACCCACGTTCGCGCTCCGCCCCGGTGTAGCGGGCCTTGCCATGACCCGCATTGCGGCAGAACTACCGCGTCCCAGAGCTATCGTGATAGTGAGCCCTCACTGGGATACTGCAACGCCGACCGTCGGTACCGGCGAACGGCTCGAGACGATTCATGACTTTTTCGGATTTCCTACCGAGTTGTATGAGATTCGTTACCCGGCGACGGGCTGCCCGGAGGCAGCGCGTGAGGTAATTCAGGTGCTGGACAGTGCTGGTCTCGCGGTGGACGAAGCGCCTGCGCAAGGTCTGGACCACGGCGCCTGGGTACCCTTGCGACAGATGTACCCCGATGCCGATGTACCGGTGGTACCGCTATCCCTCCAAAGCCACTTGGGCGTGCAAGGTGCGTATCAACTGGGGCAAGCGCTGGCGCCGCTGCGCGCGCAAGGGTTTCTGGTGATCGGGTCTGGCAATATCACGCATAACCTGGCGGACTACCGGATCGCCAGCGCTCAGGGCAGCGCATCATTTGATTACTTGCGCGAATTTCCGAACTGGATAACCGAGCACTTGCAGCGACATGATCTTGTAACGCTACTGGACTACCGTGGACGCGCACCTGAGGCAGTGCGTGCGCATCCTACTGATGAGCATCTGCAACCTCTCTATGTTGCGCTGGGCGCTGCCGGCCCACAGCCGATCGTCAAGCATCTGCACACCGGCATCAGCGACTATGTACTCGCTATGGATGCCTATGCCTTCACAACCCGACACTGACGATGGATAGCACCACGACCGCGGACGATCAACGACCTATGCAATACACAGGCACTGCCAAGGTTTTGCATTGGCTGATGGCACTGCTGATTGTCGGACTGTTCGCGCTAGGCCAGTACATGAGTGATCTGTCGATGTCACCGCGCAAGCTACAGTTATACTCATGGCACAAGTGGATTGGCGTCACCGCATTCCTGCTGCTGCTAGTTCGCATCGCATGGCGCCTCACACATCAACCACCCGCACTACCGACACAGATACCACCACTGCTTCGGTTCGCCTCCCATATTGGTCATGGTGCGCTTTATCTGCTAATGCTGGCGATTCCACTATCCGGCTGGTTGATGAGTTCGGCCAAGGGATATCAGACCGTGTGGTTCGGTGTGCTGCCGATTCCAGATCTACTCGGCAAAGATAAACAGCTTGGCGACGCACTGGCTGAGGTCCATGGTGCGCTGAATAGTGTGCTGGCGCTGGTGGTACTGATCCATGTCGCCGCCGCATTGAAGCATCATTTCATCGACCGCGATGATGTACTCCGACGAATACTACCCGCTCGCAAACAAGAATCACAACCGCAGTAAAACCTTCACCTCTGGAGAAATAACAATGAAGACTATGACTCGCTTGATCACCACCCTTGCACTCAGCAGCGCAATGATTGCACCCGTACTTGCAGCACCTGTAACTTACGGCGTAGAAGCTAACCACACTTTCCCGCGCTTCTCCTATACCCACCTCGGTTTCAGCACACAGCAGTCGCGCTTCGACAAAACAACTGGCTCGGTGGTATTCGACAAGGAAGGTCGCACCGGATCGGTGGATATCACCATCGACACGCGCTCGGTGAATACCGGCTCAGCGCTGTTTAACCAGCATATCCAAGCGGAAGATTTTTTGGATACAGCCAAGTCCCCGACTGTGACCTTCAAATCGACCAAGGTCGTATTCGATGGTGACAAGCCCGCTAGCATCGAAGGCGATCTCACCATGAAAGGCATTACTAAGCGCGTCACACTGACCGTCACACGCTTCCTAGCTGCACCACACCCGATTCAAAAGAAAGATACCGTCGGTGCCGATGCCTACACGGTCGTCAAGCGCTCCGACTTCAACATGGGCAAATACGCGCCAGGCGTTAGCGATGAAGTGCGTATTGATATCGCGATCGAAGCACTGAAGCAGTAATCATTCACGCTCACCAGAAAAAACGCCCGCGCAATGCGGGCGTTTTTTTGAGTACGACTGTGTGTGCTTAGCGCGGCTCGGGCAAAGTGAATTTTTCTTTCTCGAGGCGATAAGACCAGGGCAAGCCTGCATTCTTCCAGCCATTGACTACCCGCTTGCCGGCATTTTGGCCCTCTTTCGCAATATCGCCTTCGAAGCCATCGACTACCGTATACACCTGCGCAAAACCCGCCTCTGACAATTGGGTCGCTGCACGTCCCGAACGATCTCCCGAACGACAGATCAGCACGATCGGATCACTCTTGCTCAAGCCCTTGGCATTCGCGCGACGGACGATTTCTTTTTCAAAGTCTTTATTCAGCTCCAATTGAAAGCGACCAGCTTTCTCATCCCAGGCGGCATTCGGGGGATGCTCATACATGGGCACATACGCATCGACACTCGTTGCCACCCCGGTGTAAGTAATCTCACCGCGCGTGCGAATATCCACAAACAGCACCTTGTCGCCCTGCTGCTGCTTCATCTCGTAGGCTTCTTTTGCATCCAGATACAAGCCAGGCTTGGTTCTTTTACTCGTCGGCACCTGCGCTACATCGAGCGCAAACACTGGCTTCAGACTCGATATCAGGGTCGCACAGAAGAAGCTCGCAGTCATTAATCGATGAATGGACATCATGCCCTCCCAGTCAATCTCGATCCGTTAGGTGGACGCACCATCCGATGCCGAACCAGTACGCTTGACAACGCCTATCTGCGCCTCGAAGGCGCGCAGACGCTTGTAAACCGAGATAAGTTCGACAATCGTGCTCCAGCTACGCACCAAGAATTGGAACGACATCTCGACGCGTCCGAAGGCACGCACGATCTGCTGCATCACGCCCAGCGTAATTGCCCCAGACACCACCGTCGGGCCCAGCGCGATATAAGGCACTAGCACCCCGAACTGTAAGTAGCTGAACTTCGCGATGTCGAAATACATGTAGTGGAAGAAAAGACGGAAGTAGTTGGCTCTTACATGCGAGAACAAATCTTTGACGACCGGCTCGCTACCACGCGCACCGTCATCTTCCGCATGCACTAGCTCTTTTCGGTAAGCAGCTTCAACACGCTGGTTATTGAACTCCAGACCCGGTAGTTTTATACCAACTAGCGCCAACACTACCGTACCAAATAGTGCGAACAAGATCGCGACATAAACCAGCGCATGCTCCACCTCACCGAATACCGGCACCTCGGAAACTTTCTTCGACAAATTCCAGAGGATTGGCAAGAAGGCAAACAGCGTCATCAAGGAATCCATCATGTTCGAGCCGAGCGACTCCATGATTGCAGAGAATCGCTTGGTATCTTCTTGTACACGCTGGCTGGCACCCTCAATATGGCGCAGTGTTGACCAGTGCGACATATAGTAGTCATTCATTGCATCACGCCAGCGGAATACCCAGTGCTTGGTAAAAAATGCCAACAATACTGCGACTAATACATAGGTGCCTGCCAATTTGGCAAAGGTCATGAGAAAACTGAAGAACTCCTCAATCGTCACATTGCCGGGCTTGGCAAGCGCTTTTTGGACCACATCGTAGAAACCACCGAACCAGTCATTGATGGCGACATCAATCTGTACCTGATACCAGGTACCTAGCAAAATAATGGCCGCACCCGGCCAAGACCAAAGTAACCAGCGGCGCGAAAGAAAAAAGGAATTGAACATACTGTGTCTCTTGCAGAATTATTTTAATTTGAAGTTCTCGCAGGGGTCAGATCGCTCTGCCCGTTCGCTCAACCAGATGATGTCGTAGCGAGTTTTCAGCGACTGTACCAGTTCTTCACGCGTGCCGTCGGCCTCGACAAAACCGACTGCCGTGACGCGCAAAGCAGGTGTCGTGGCACTCAGCACCTGGGGAACACCGTAGTCTTTGCGAACATGGCCGTTACCGGCAACCAGCAACGACGGCACGCGCTCAAGCAGCGCTTGTGCCATCGAAATATCCGTTGCACGCTGCACCAAGCGCATCGGCTCGATATATCTTTCTGGTAGCTTCCCACAATGACCGTCGATCAGATCCTGATCCAGCTGCTGGCGCGCGGCTTGAGAGAGCGGCGCATTGCGGTAAGTCTGTCCCAGTGGCGCTGATAGCGCAGATGCACCCTGACTAAATAATTGCTTGGAAAAGCCTTTCGGTAGATTGCCGCCAAACAGCGGCAGCCCCGCGCTACGAATTGCATCGAATAGGGGCGCATGCAGCGGCCAGCTCCATGCCTGAGGATCGAAGCCAGCCGCCTGCAGATCGGCAAGTAATGCGCCTTCGCGCACAACCCGTGCGGGCGACGGTAAATGCTCGGCGACTACCGAGAGCTTGTCACGCGCAATCCGGCTGATCAGTCGTGCACGCAACGCGTGGTGCTGTGCGTTGTCATGCAACTCACCGAGCAAAACAATGTCCTGCATGCGTAGTCTGTCGACCAACACTTGCTCGCTAATTTCCTGGCCGCTGCTCAGATCGATGATCTGCGCATGAGCTGCCTGCATCACCCATAGCAGACCGCACAGCGCGACTGCCAGTGCACTCAACATGGGGGCCCATCGATGCAACCTGCGCGCACTGTTTCTATACCTTGCCACTAAGTGTGTGCCACTCAGATTCGCGCACTGCGCTCCCGACATCACAGGCACGTCAGTAGCAGTTTGGGGAACACGGTACGCGATAGACATCAGGCTTCCGTGTCAAAGTTTACGTTGGTGCGCGAGATCGCAAAGTGCACTGAGTAACTTACGCAGATTCTCAGCAGTCGTATCGTCGATCAACTGACCGCTGGCATCAAATTTTGATGGCGCTGCTGAAATCATGACTTCCGGCTTGTTCAGCAAAAACCCGTTGAGATAAACAAATACCTGTCGGAGCTGATACTGGGCGCGCGAGGTACCAAGCCCACCCGGCGTAGCACCGATTAGCGCGATTGGCTTCGCGTCGAAAGGCTGATCCGGCGGTCTGGACGCCCAGTCAATCGCATTCTTCAGCACACCGGGAAAGGAGTAGTTGTACTCAGGCGTCGCAATGATCAGCGCATCTGCCGCACGGATTTTTTCGCGTAACTGCTGTACCGGCTGCGGCAAGCCTTGGGTGCGCAAATCCTCGTTATACAGTGGGACAGCCGACAAATCAGCGAGCGATAGCGTAACGCCATCAGGCACAAGCTCGGTGCATGCGCGTAGAGCTGCTGTGTTCAGTGAGCCTTGGCGCAGGCTGCCGGAAATACCGAGGATATGCATAGTAGACCTTCGACATAGAGAGTGGCTCAGGACGTTCGCGCTGAGCACCGTGGGCGTGTTGCCGCATCAGACGACAACATTTACTACCTTGAGCTTACCGCGAAGATAACTAATCTGCTCGCACGCCTTCTACCTGTATTGCCAGTTTGATCTCTGGCGAGAAACGGGGCAAACCGATATTCATACCAAAGTCACTGCGGTCAAAGCGACCATGCGCATCAGCGCCGCATACCTCACGCTTATGCAGTGGATGCATCAGACATTTGAAATGGGTGATATTCAGCGCCAGCGGCTTGGTCACGCCAAGCAGAGTCATCTCGCCGTCAACACCGACCAGCTTCTCGCCCTCATACTTCAATGTCGTACTTTTGTACGTAATCGTCGGATATTTTGCGACATTGAACATTTCATCACCACGCGCTTTGTCGTTCATTTTGGCGTGCCCAAAATCGACCGTGCTGGCATCAATCGTGATCTCGATACTGCCACCGGATTTTGCCGAGCGGTCGAGTACGATTTTGCCGCCACTCTTGGTAAATTTTCCACGCCAGATCGATAAACCCATATGGTCCGCTTCGAAGCTGGGATAGGTGTGGCTAGGATCAACTTGGTAGACCTGCGCCCACGCACTGCTTGTGCCTAACAGCCACGCGGCGATGATCAGTTTTTTGATTAGCATGGGCTCTACCTTCATGTTCGTGAAATGTCCGTCTACTGAGCGACGATACGAAACTTGATCAACACCTCATCCGCCACGACACTGGTATCTTTCCACTCCCCATCGCCAATGCCAAAGACCAGACGTTTGATCGGGACGCTTCCCTCGAACACTTGCGCTGCGCCTTCTTTCTTTACCGTTAGCGGAAACTGAAGCTCGGTTGATTTTCCCTTCACAGTCAGCTTGCCACTGACCTCAAGTTTACCGGCGCCTGCACCCCGTATTTTGGTGGAGCTGAAAGTCGCCTTTGGAAACTGCACGGCGTGAAACCATTCTTTCTTGCGCACTTCGGCGCTGTAATCGGGATCACCCAGATCAAAACTGGCAACGTCAATCTCGACACTGGCTTTGGCGTTTTCAGGTTTGGCAGCGTCATATTCCACCTGAGCGAGCAGCTTGTTGAATTTTGCATCAATAGCAACGCCCATTTGCTTGAAGGTGACGCCGACACTAGATTTCACCGCATCGACTTTCAAAGGTGTAGCGAGCGCACTGCCCGTCGACAATGCCGCAATGATGAGCGCGAATCGAGCGACCATAATCTCCCTTATATACGACTAAAGACGCGCAGCGGTTATCGATTTGAGAAGGCTTCTTACCGTCAAAACCGTCGCTACGCAAAGTCGCTATTGTATACAGGAGTGAAAATCGTATCCCTTGCCTGGATTACCATCGCCCAGAAGCACCGCCACCACCAAAGCCGCCACCACCGCCACGGAAACCGCCGCCACCACGTCCACCATCCCCGCCATCACCACCGCCTCCGCCTCCGCGCCAGCCGCCCAGTGCGCGAAATCCGCTCAAAGTGAGCACGAATCCCATGAGTGCCGAAAACAGCGAAAATAATAGTAATCCGGTCATGAACCAAACAATCAGACCCAGTGCGCCCGCAGTAATGAACGCACCTTTGCCACGCCCGAATAGCTTGCGCATTAACGCACCCATGATGATGGCCGCGATAAACACGAGCGGGAGGGCGCCGATGGCGCCGAGCGATTGTGTATCGGATTGTGGCGGCGGCAGTGCCTCGCCATCCACCACGCGCATCATGGCATCTATACCCGCGCTGATACCGCCGTAAACATCACCCTGCCGAAACCGCGGCAGTATTTGTTCATCAATAATGCGTTTGCAAATGGCGTCACTAAGAGCACCTTCAAGACCATAGCCAACTTCAATGCGTAGCGCCCGCTCTTCCTTCGCAATAAGCAGGATGGCACCATCATCGACACGCTTACGTCCCAGCTGCCACTGCTCCGCAACACGGATCGCATACTGCTCGATGGTTTCAGGCTGGGTTTTCGCGATAATCAGTACCGCAATCTGACTGCCCTTGCGCTGCTCAAACGCTTGCAATCGCGCTTCCAGCGACTGCTTCTGTTCTGACGACAGGCTATGAACGAGATCGACCACGCGACCAGTCAAGGTGGGGACCGCCACCGCCGGCTGCGCCCATGCTGGCAACGGCAAAAATACCAGCGACTGCAGAAATAACAGCGCCACCCACAGCACTACTGAGTGAGCGGCGAGACGGCCGCTATTTTTGGGCGGGCGCACTAAAATCCACCGCTGGCGCCGTTGAGATCGCCGCCTCGTTGCTCACTGAAAAACTCGGCTTCATTTGCATGCCGAACAGCATCGCAGTCAGATTGGTGGGGAAAGAGCGTACGATGATGTTGTAGTCTTGTACCGATTTTATATACCGATTACGCGCAACAGTGATTCGATTCTCGGTACCCTCGAGTTGCGCTTGTAATTCGCGAAAACTGGCATCGGCTTTTAGCTGTGGATAGTTTTCGCTGACCGCCAGCAATCGTGATAGCGCGCCCGAGAGTTGCCCTTGTGCTGATTGAAAACGAGCAAATGCTTGTGGATCATTCAGCACATCAGGGCTCACTTGTATCGTGCCGACGCGCGCGCGTGCCTCCGTCACTTGGGTCAATACCTGATTCTCATGCGCAGCGTAAGCTTTCACCGTCTTAACCAGATTCGGCACCAGATCTGCACGTCGCTGATACTGGTTGACCACCTCGGCCCAACTCGCCTTGATCTGTTCATCACCCGACTGAAGATCGTTATAGCCGCAAGCGCTGAGCAGTAGTGTCATTAGAAAAATCATCGACCATCTAATTCTTCTACGCATATGCCCTCCTGATTAAACAAATTTACTGGATGCTAACGTCGTCTTCATCCAGCAATTTGGTGCTTGAACAACGATCGCTACTATTCATCAGATTCTTGCCTGAACTACGGCGTCTAAACTTTTCTTTTCATGAAATCCTTACGCCAGCCAAGTCCTCTCACCTTTTTATCAGACGTCGAAATTAAACCGGGTTCAATCAAGTCGAATCATGATGCGCAACATGGTTTTTACCGGCTGTCCATCCTGACGGCCAGGGGTGAATCGCGCAGACCGAAAGCGGTTGCGTAAGTCTTCTAGCAGCATGGGCGTGAGCGAAGGGAAGTCGACAATCAGATCATCGACATCACCAAACTCGTTGATCAATAGCATTGCCGATGTCGCCGGCATGTCTGTGCCGAACAAGTACCACTCGGGATCAATATCGGCCCGGAGCTGGGGACGCTCGCTCAGCATCGAGGCAGGGATGTAGGTGCTCAGCGCTTCGGCTGTATGCGTATCGGTCGCACCGAGGTGATCTTGGTAGAAATCTGGACTGTCCGCACCATCCGAGCCTTCCCGTGCCACGGCCGCGGAAGCCGTGGGTGAATACCTTGGCCTGAAGGTTCTTCTTTCGCGCGCTGAACTACTGGTATGCGCGACGATGCTGTCGCCGTAAAGTTGAATCGCTACGGCATCTCTCCCGATAAATCTCCAAAGATAGGCGTAATACAGTAGCGCACCCAAACTGGCGGATGCCACCAAAATAGCTAGCACTACACTACCCAGCACTCTCACTACTGATCAAGCTCGCGCCAGGCAACTCGACGAGCGCGCGGTGTGGTACCCATACCAGAAGACTGTGTAATAACACTCACGGCACCGGTATCGTCGGTCAGCACAGTGACGACGCGGTTACCAACCCGGACAAGTCGCGCACCTGAAATCATCGATGCACTCGTCACACGACGTGCAACAATCGTATTGCTTGCGCTCGGTATATAGCTACCATTCAGATAGTTGAAGGTATACGACCAGCTCTCAGCACGTGGTCGACAGGCATTACTGTCCGGCATATTACTAACGACCGATAGCATGCCAAGTTGTTGTTCCGGGTCGACGACGACGCGCTCACCCGAGCCAGACTGCACGTCAAGGTCGACAAACCAGCCATCATTCACTAACCAATCGACCTGCTCGTTACTAATACTTCGAGCATCAGCAACAGCACCACTGATCAATCGCTTCTGCACCATCGATGACCGCTGACGAATGTCGCCCAAACCAGTTTCGTCTAGCCGGTCACGAAAGGTATAAATCGATTGGACTGATTTGTCGCTACCATCGCTAATACCAAGATAACGGCCCGTACCTACGCTCACCACCGGCAAAGATTGATTGCCTATGCGTACTAATGACAGCTCAGGACGGGTCGTGATCGGTTGTATAACGCCACTTCGCACCAGACTCGCCAACCTTACAGCGCCACTACCGGCACCGACTAAGGTATCGTTGATATCAAAGCGCCAGAGGTTGCCGAGCAGGTCGCCGCCATAGACACGCTCTGCGGTGTTGTCCAGCAGGTTATCCACCCAAGCATTGAGATGTGCAAGACCAGCGGGGCTGTTACTGGTGCCGACACCGGTCTCAATACGCTTGAGTACTGCTCCCGTTGCGGCGTCAAGGACGAACAGTACGCCAAGGCCAGCACCAGGCGCGACATTGTTGTAGCCCGACGTGATCAGCACCACCCATTTTCCATCGCGGCGCTTGGTGATGATCGGTTTGCCTACGGCGTAGCCAAGTTGCGGCTCGGTATCAGCAGCGATACGCCATAGCAGCTTGGGCTGGTCCGCTTGGGTGATATCCAGCGCGTAGTACTCTCGCCCAGCAGCACCAAGCCCACCGACCAGAATCGTGCGCCAGGCCTCGGCAGTGCAGCTCTCGCGGGGTGCGGTTGGGCAGATATCACCCACCACTGGCGTGCCATCCAGTAGATACCGAAAATTATTGGCAAAGGCATTATCGGCAACACGCCATAGCTCAGGTAATACGCCACTCGGGATGAATGCCCATCGCTCACGACCGGTTGCTGCATCGAATGCGTGCAGCATGCCATCGTTAGCTGCGAGATACACCGTCGCAGAACGATTGGTAGCGATACGGTCGCGATACTCGCCATAGTTGAGATCAGCGTATCGAAATGCAGGTGCTCCCACAAATACGGGTTGCGCATTGATTGGCGCACCCAAGACCTGCTCACGCTTTCGGAATAAGCGGACACTATTCTCGGGCTTGTCTTCGAACTGAGACTGGCCACGCAAATAATCCACCAGATTTGCACCGCCGGCTTGCGTACGCGACGTATCGCTGAGTTGCATACACTGCTGCCACCGTCGGGCGGGCGGCGCATCGCAACCACTGAATAGCTGACGTTCATTGGTACTCAAGAGCTGCCACCGAAACTCTTTCAGACCATAGATATCTGTACTCGAGGGTATATAGATCGTACGGTCATCACGTACCGCAGCAACGCGCTGCCGAAGTTGAACCGATGCAGACCATTCAATTTGGGATGCCAAACTGCCGTCAGCAAGCGAGATACGCCGCGCTTCAAGCTCACCATCCCAGTACACGCTGCGATAACGACTTGAGAACAGAAGATTATCGCCTTCCGCAGGCTCCTGGCTGCTGGTGGCGGATGCCGCCGCCGCACCACTTGCAGCGCGGACTGTCGATAGTGTGGTGGAGAGTGCGCGCGCCAATGACTCAGGACTGCGTGCACTGAAGTAGCGTCCGCCACCATTGACGGCCGCATGCCATAAATCATCGATGCGTTCAGCGCCGCTTGCAGTAATTGGGTCAGGCCAGTTTTTGGTGCCCCGAACAATATCCTGGAAATCGCCGCTGTTCGCTGTATCGTAGTCTTCGCGATAGCGCAGTGTGCCGTCAGCACCAAGGCCGAGCGTATGCGTGACCATGTGCTGATGCACACCGCTGCGACGTCCGGGTACCTG
>JAIXQK010000001.1 GCA_027485795.1 Oxalobacteraceae bacterium | reverse complement strand
CTGCCTTGCGGCGGATGCCCGCCGAGCGTGCGCTCCCAATCCTCAATCAGAAATTGCCAGCCTCGCCACAGATTGTGACCACCCTCGCGCCAAGTCGCCTCCAACACTTCGGGATTAGTGGCGATGAAATTGACCGGCGAGACGACATCCAGTAGCTGGCGCGAAGCGAATGAGGCCACATGCTGGTGATGCGCCGACATGCCGCCGATTCCGGTGGTCGCGTTATGCCACCACTGCTGTTGCGTCAAAAAACTCTGATAGATCAGGCAGAAGGGCCAATGCTGCCACTGCGGTGCACGGAAGCGGCGATCCTGCTCTAGCGGCTCGATGCATTGCTTGTTCTCATTCACGGACAAGATGCGCGACACATAAAGCAGCAAGCGAATTGATTTGCGCGCTGCTTTTTCCATCAGCAACTGCTGCTTGCCGGGCGATGCCGAGAGGTGCACCAGCCAATCTACCCATGCCAGCGCCATGCTACCCGGCGATATGAAACCAGTGAAACGCCCCATCAGCGCATGCACCATGCGGTCGGCAGGTGTTGGCTGATCGATGTCGTCGATAGTCAACCGCGAACTCCCGTACTGTCCAGCACGATGCTCACCAGCGCCATCTTCGCGAAATTCAGCGGCTGCGATGTCCATGCTCAACCAGTGTTTGAACAGTACGTCATAGGGCGATGGCTCGGCTAAGCCAACGCGACAAGGCAGAAGATTGACCAGCAACGTGTGGCAACAACCAGTTCCGTAAGCGGTAACGAGTAGCTGCCACCCACATGCTGATAACCAGCAGCGGTGATAAAGCCATCCGCAGACGAGACCGATAAATTGTCAGCCGGAGTAAGCTGCGCGGCTCACCCAATAGCTGCGTCTTGTACTGATACCGCCCCCAAAGCAAATGGCATTCTCGCCCTCCCGCGCGGATGCAATCACAGACCGACCAGAAGCAGCACAATATCCCGAGGCGGTAAGAAGCTAACGCCGGGTCAGCTGCTGACAGCAGCATCACATAGTTGTGACCGATTCGGCACGCCAACGAACCACCACAGACACGATCACCAACGCGCGCAATACCAATCAGTCCTGAACGACGAGCGAGTATTAATAGGCGCGCAGTTTCTCGGCGGGAGATTTCTGCACGCTTGCCACGCGCCGCCATACTGTCTCGCTTGAAACGATGTAATTGTCGAATCACAGAACGTAGCTCGTGTGTGCGCATCTCACCGACTGCTCGCACATCCCAGCTGAAATTGTGGAAATCCCGTCTTAAGCGATTGCCATAGCTGCGCAATGTCTTGCGAGTCGATTTACCGATTGAGGCCAGATACTGGTCAACGCTTTGCGGCAGCCGGATCACATAGTTTTCAGAGAAGGCATAGCGCTGCAGCGGCCAGCCCGTTAACGGGCCTGACACTGAGATTGCATTAAAGTGAATGGTCTTCACTTCGCGAAAACGCGCAAATACTGCACGACTGAATGCGTCCGCAACTGCCTGCTCCAAGCAAAACATTTCGGTCAGCACAAGTACCTGATCGACGCGCAGTCGAAACAGCAAGACGCCGACCACCTCGCCACACCGGTACCCGACCCATGTGTGGGTTACCGGCCGCCCGGTATCGCTCAGGCAAAAGTACGAGAACGATGCATACAGGCTGCCGTACAGACGATCGAGCGCTTGCGCTGCAAACTCGGGTACGGACTGCTCATGGAATTCACTGACGATACCGCTCGCTTGTTCTGCATCCCGATTGTGCACATCCAAACACGCCGGACTCGTCTTTAGCGAGGCTATCAGCAAACCATCCGACCCTTGCGCCATGCAACTCCCCGTGAACATAGAGGCGCATTGTCGATGCGAATGGTGCTTCGCTTCTTGCGGGCTGCCAAACAGGCGGGCGACACTGCCGTTGCGCAAGTGATGGCACTAAGGAGATCGTAAGGCACGGCAATGCCGCCAATACCTCGAAGGGAATTTCGCCGGCATCTGCGCTACGTCCACGTCCTCGTCAACGCCGGCGAAGTTTTTGGCGCTAGTGCAGTTCGGCGATCATCTCGATCTCGACACAACTCCCCAAAGGCAACTGCGCAACGCCAAATGCGGAGCGCGCGTGCTTGCCGATGTCACCGAACACCTCACCGATCAGCTCGGAGCAACCGTTAGTGACGAGATGGTGCTCGGTGAAGTCAGGTGTGGAATTGACGAGGCTGACCAGCTTGACGATACGGCTGACCCGGCTGAGGTCACCTCCGCAGGCAGCGTTCAAGGTAGCGATCAAATCGATGGCGACCGCGCGCGCCGCCTCTTTGCCCTGCTCGGTGCTGATGTCACGACCGAGCTGACCAACCCAGGGTTTACCGTCTTTCTTCGCGATATGACCCGAGATAAAGACGGTATTTCCTGTCTGCACGTACATCACGTAGGCGGCCGCAGGCGTGGCGACCGGTGGCAGGGTGATGTTGAGGGACTGTAACTTGGCTTGGATAGACATGGCGTGCTCCGGCATCACGAAAGGCGTCGCATTTTACCGTGCAAGGACTTGAATTCTGTGCGGTCGCCCACACCTGCTGAAAAATTATTAGCTTTTTATCTATTCATTCGACCACCCTTGGCCAGCGCTGGCTGGCCCCATCCATTCAATGAGGTAACCATGACCGTCGCAGAAAAACAAACCTTGGGCTTCCAAGCCGAGGTCAAGCAGCTATTACAGCTGATGATCCACTCGCTGTACTCCAACAAGGAAATTTTTCTTCGTGAGCTGATCTCGAATGCTTCCGATGCCTCGGACAAGCTGCGCTTTGAGGCCATCAATAACGATGCACTGTTCGAGGGCGATAGCGCGCTCGGCATTACCGTCGATTTTGACAAGACCGCGCGCACCATCAGCATCACCGACAAGGGTATTGGCTTGTCCCAGCAAGAGGCAATCGAGCATCTTGGCACGATCGCTAAATCTGGCACAAAAGAGTTTTTCTCCAAACTCTCCGGCGACCAGCAGAAAGATGCTGCACTGATTGGTCAGTTTGGTGTCGGCTTTTACTCTGGCTTTATCGTCGCTGACCGCATCACCGTTGAATCACGCCGCGCAGGCCTACCGGCTGATCAGGGGGTGCGCTGGGAGTCCGGCGGCGAAGGCGATTTCACCGTTGAAACCATCGACAAGCCCCAGCGCGGCACGACCATCACACTGCACCTGCGTGAAGGCGAAGACGAGCTGCTGTCAGCCTGGCAGCTGCGCTCGATTATCCGCAAATACTCGGACCATATCTCGCTACCCATACAGATGCGTAAGGAAGAGTGGGATGAAGAGAAAAAAGAAATGGTCATCCGCGACGAGATGGAAACCATTAACCAGGCCAGCGCGCTGTGGGCACGCAGCAAGTCTGACATCACCGATGAGCAATACACAGAGTTTTACAAACATGTCTCGCATGATTTCGCCGAGCCGCTGACATGGACGCATAACCGGGTCGAGGGACGCAGCGAATATACCCAGCTGCTTTACATCCCGGCGCGCGCACCTTTCGATATGTGGGATCGTAACCAGCGAAGCGGCATCAAGTTGTATGTGAAGCGTGTATTCATCATGGATGACGCGGAACAACTGATGCCGGTTTACCTGCGCTTCGTGAAAGGCGTGATTGACTCGAATGATCTGCCGCTGAACGTATCGCGTGAAATCCTGCAGGAGTCACGTGACGTCAAGGTGATCCGCGAAGGCTCGACCAAACGCGTGCTCGGCATGCTCGAAGAGTTGGCGAATGCAGATGAGCCCGAGAAAAAAGAAAAGTACGACAACTTCTGGAAAGAATTTGGGCAAGCGCTGAAAGAAGGTATTGGCGAAGACAGCACTAACAAAGATCGTATCGCCAAGCTGCTGCGCTTTGCCAGCACAGAAAATGATAACGAGACGCAAAATGTCGCACTGGCAGGCTATGTGTCGCGTATGAAAGATGGCCAGGACAAAATCTACTATGTCACGGCAGATAGCTGGACCGCTGCGCGTAACAGTCCACATCTCGAAATCTTCCGCAAGAAAGGGCTTGAGGTGCTGCTGTTGACCGACCGCGTGGATGAATGGATGCTGTCTTTCTTCAGCGAGTTCGAAGGCAAGCAACTGGTCTCGGTCGCAAAAGGCGATCTTGATCTGGGTAAGCTGGAAGACGAGTCCGAGAAAAAACAAAAAGAAGAAACTCAGGCCGAGTATAAAGAGCTGATCGACAAAATGAAGAAGTCATTAGACGAGAAAGCGGCCGATGTACGCGTCACCTTCCGCCTCACCGACTCACCCGCCTGCTTGGTCGCGGGCGAGCATGAGCTATCGGGCAATCTGCTTCGCATGCTGAAAGCCGCGGGTCAAAAAGCGCCCGATAGCAAGCCCATCCTCGAGATCAACCCGAATCACCCGCTGGTTCAGCGTCTGAAATATGAAGACGCGAAGTTCGATGACTGGAGCAGCATCTTGTTCGATCAGGCCATGCTGGCCGAAGGTGGTCAACTGGTTGACCCCGCTGGTTTCGTGAAAAGACTCAACGACATGTTGCTCGGGATGGCGCTGAAGTAAGTACGCATAGACGCAAAGCGGCCGCTGCGATGGGCCACCTGCGTTAAGGACTGTCACCGGAGAATGATCAACGCCCTCCGGTGACATCCAGCAAAGTGCCGGTTACATAAGCAGACTCTGGCGAGGCAAGCCATAAAATCGCCTCGGCAACTTCCTCCGCTGTGCCACCCCGCTGCATCGGTACACCCGCCTTCACGCGATCGACTCGTCCGGGATCACCGGCTGAAGCATGGATATCGGTATAGATCAGTCCAGGCCTGACAGCGTTGACGCGAATACCTTCGGTTGCAAGCTCTTTGGCTAAACCGATGGTCATCGAATCGACCGCGCCCTTTGCCGCGGCATAGTCCACAAATTCGTTCGGTGAGCCGAGACGCGATGCTGCTGAAGACACATTCACAATCACGCCGCCCTTGCCGCCGTGTTTAGTCGACATCCGCAGAACTGCTTGTTTGGCACACAGAAAACTACCAAACACATTCGCGCTGAATACCCGCTGCCAGCGCCCCAGATCCATTTGATCGAGTCGCATCTGCTGCTCCAACATACCGGCGTTATTGATCAGCGCTGATAAGGAACCCAGCTTCTGCTCGACGGTTTCAAACATCTGCACCACATCCGATTCATTCGAGACATCGGCCTGTACCGCCATCACCTCGGCACCCAGAGACTTTGCCTTGGCGACGACCGTGTTTGCCGCCTCGGCATTATCTTTGTAGCTGAACGCGACACGCCAGCCGCGTGAGGCCGCCAGCAGCACAGTTGCCGCGCCAATTCCGCGACTACCGCCGGTCACCAGCATCAGGGGTTGGGCCATGATCGATTGCCTCCGAAACTTGAATAATGGTACTGTCGATTCTACCTTGCCCAATTCAGGGTAATGCCCGAATTAAAAACTCCCCGCACAATACCCACCCGCTTGGCACCCGGTAGCGTTATATGAAGCCTTCCACGACTCATAAAAAAAGAGCACCAAAGTTCGAACCCATAACACTGTCTGAACAAGATGGTGTGCGTTACCTCCACTTCGGCACGGAATGGGTACAAGGTGCGATGCGAATCCGACGACCGTATTCGATCGAGCTGGAGTACGCGCAGCAAATGATGGCGTGGATGCTATTTATTGAGCAACCCCAGCATATTGTTCAGCTTGGGCTAGGAACAGGCGCCCTGACAAAATTCTGCTACCGCGAGTACCCCGAAGCGCAGATTACCGCTGTTGAATTAAACCCAAATGTGATCGAGGTATGTCGCAGCATGTTCAAGCTGCCCGCCAACGACGACCGATTAAACGTCATTCAGCAAGATGCTGATGTATTCGTCAATGATCTCCAGCACAGTCGTCGGCTGGATGTCTTGCAAATAGATTTATATGACGCAACCGCGCGTGGCCCGGTACTAGACACACCCGATTTTTATCGTGCCTGTGCGCAATGCCTTCGGAGTTCGGGTATCGCGACCATCAATCTGTTTGGCGATCATCCGAGTTTCAAAAAAAATATCGCTGCCATCCATACGGCATTTGATCATGTACTGGCACTGCCGGAGGTACACCAAGGCAATGTGGTGGTGATTGCCTTCAAGTCAGCGCCTGCTTTTGATTTTGTGAGTTTGTACCAGCGCGCGACCACGATCCGGGTAAACACCAAGCTGCCTGCACACGCTTGGGTGAATGACATCAAGACTGTCTTGGAAACCGGCTAAGAGGCACTACCCAACAATGTTGGTGACATCGTGTTGGTGGCTCTTAATTCTGAGGTAATTGTTTTAGAAACTCAGCCACTGTCGGGTACTTCAAACGAACCCCCAGTTCCTGCTGCATTCTGTCGTTGGTAAGGCGTCGCGACTCCGACATGAACGACAGCAGCATCGGTGAAACTTGTGATGCCAGTTCAGCACGCGATACCCGTGGTGGGCGTGGTAACTGGAATGCGTCGGCAACCACATCAAAGTACTCGCCCATCTTCATGTCCGAATCATCCACCGTGTGATAAACGCGCTGGGAGGCACCGCGCCTTAGCGTCAGCGCGATGATGCGCGCCAGGTCCTCCGCGTGAATATGGTTGGTAAAGACGTCCTGTTCGGGCAGTAAGGCCGGCGTACCTTGACGCAAACGGTCGAGCGGTAATCTGTCAGCCGCATAAATCCCCGGCACTCGCAGAATCGACAGCCGACCGTGGGCGCGCAGCGCCCACTGCCGCAACACGCGCTCGGCATCTACCCGTCTTTGCGCGCGCGGGTTCTTGGGCGCGACCGGCCGGGTTTCGTCAAACTGGACACCACCACAATCACCGTATACGCCCGTGGTGCTGACATAAACTAATCTGCCACCGCGCGGTAAAATACGGGTCAAGTGTCGTGTTCGGCGGTCGATCGTTCCCTCAGTCGGCGGCGGTGCCAAATGCACCACAGTGTCAGCAAGCCCACGCAGCCGCTGTAGTTGTTCGGGGTAGTCGAGGTTGGCAACAATACCCAGCGCGCCATGCGAGCGCAGCTCGCTCAAACGCTGCGGCTGACTGGTAACTGCAAAAATCCGGAAACGGTCACGCACCATGGGTAGCAAGCGCATACCAACATCACCACAACCGATGATCAGTAGACGCGGCTTGCCGATGAGTTTTGAATCTTTCATGTCAGAGATTGTATGACGTTCCAAGTAAGTGTTAATCCAAGCGGGCGACAATTTAGCTGTGAAGCCGGCGAAACCGTGCTGGCGGCCGCGATGCGTGCTGGCGTACAGCTACCCTATGGCTGTAAAAACGGTGCCTGTGGCAGCTGCAAGGGTAAGGTGTTGTCCGGCAGCGTCGAGCTCGGGCCGCATCAAGCGCGCGCACTGTCCGCTGATGAACAGGCGGCTGGACAGACACTATTCTGCTGCGCCGTGCCGCAATCCGATATCAGCATCGAGGCACGCGAGGTGCTCGGCGTTGGCGACTTCCCGGTCAAAAAAATTCCGGTTCGGGTTGCCCGCCTGGAGCGCGCAGCCGATGATGTCATGCTGATGTCGCTACAGCTGCCCGCCACTGAGCGACTGCAGTACAAAGCCGGCCAGTATGTCGAATTCTTGCTGAAGGATGGCAAGCGCCGTGCTTACAGTATCGCGACTCCACCGCACGCGGATGAGTTACTCACTCTTCATATTCGCCATATGCCCGGCGGCGTGTTTACCGACCATGTTTTCAGCGCGATGAAGGAGAAAGATATTCTCCGCTTCGAAGGCCCGCTGGGTACCTTCTTTTTGCGTGAAGACTCAAACAAACCCATCGTGCTGCTCGCTTCAGGCACAGGCTTTGCCCCGATAAAGGCGATTGTCGAGCACTGGGCGCACGCCAAGTCGACGCGACCAATCGCCCTGTATTGGGGTGGGCGTCGACCCAAAGACATTTATATGCATGCGCTGTGTGAAACTTGGGCGCAGACCGTCCCGAACTTCCACTACGTTCCAGTTGTCTCCGACGCGCTCCCCGAAGATCACTGGACAGGCCGTACCGGCTTTGTGCATCGTGCAGTGATGGAAGATTTCCCCGATCTCTCCGACCATCAGGTCTATGCCTGCGGTGCTCCGGTCGTGATCGATGCTGCACAAAAGGATTTCACAACGCAGTGCAAGCTACCTGCGGAAGAATTTTTCGCGGACTCATTCACTTCCGAGGCTGACCTCGCGAACGTTGCCGCCTGACGCCTGGACACACCATGAACAAGCCTGAAGCCCCGAATCACGCGTTTGATCGCTACCCGACCGAGGCGCTGCTGTATATCACCAACCGCCCGCCGTTGGTCTTCACCGAAGGTCAGGGCATGTGGCTGACCGACCATAACGGCAAACGCTACCTCGACTGGCTGCAGGGCTGGGCCGTGAACTGCTTGGGTCACTCACCGCAATGCTTGCAAGATGCCCTAGTAGCGCAAGCAAAAAAGGTGATTAATCCATCCCCGGCATTCTTCAATGAGCCTTCGATCAAGCTCGCCAGCATGCTAACTGAGAATTCCTGCTTTGATCGCGTGTTCTTCGCCAACAGCGGCGCAGAGGCTAATGAAGGCGCGATCAAGTTGGCGCGTAAGTGGGGCAAGATTCACAAGAACGCAACGGGCGAGAACCGCTTCGAGATCATCACTTTCGAGCACAGCTTTCACGGACGCACGCTGGCCACCATGTCAGCCTCCGGCAAGGAAGGCTGGGGCACCATGTTCGCACCGCAAGTGCCGGGCTTCCCAAAAGCTGAGCTGAACAATCTGGCCAGCGTTGAAGCATTAATCGGTAAGCATACCGTCGCGGTGATGATAGAGCCGGTACAAGGCGAAGGCGGTGTCATCCCCGCCACCAAAGCATTCATGCAGGGCTTGCGCGCACTAACCACCAAGCACGATCTGCTACTGATCGTCGACGAGGTACAGGCAGGCATGGGCCGTACGGGCAAGCTGTTTGCCTATCAACTGTCAGATATCGAGCCTGACATCATGACTTTGGGTAAAGGCATTGGTGGTGGTGTACCGCTCTCCGCCTTGCTCTGTAAAGAAGCTTGCGCAGTGTTCGAACCCGGCGATCAGGGCGGTACCTACAACGGCAACCCCCTGATGACCGCAGCGGGAATCGCGGTGCTGGAAGAACTGCTCAAGCCCGGCTTTCTGCAATCCGTCATCGACAAGGGCAACTACCTGCGTGGTGGTTTGCTGAAGTTATCGGACCAACATGGCTTGGACGGTGAACGCGGCGAGGGTTTGCTGCGCGCGCTGAAACTCGGCAAGCCCATCGGCGGCAAGATCGTCGAAATCGCGCGCGACCTTGAGCCGCAGGGCTTGCTGTTGAACTCGCCGCGGCCGGATTTACTACGCTTTATGTCGGCGCTGAATGTAACGACAGGGGAAATCGATCTGATGCTGGCCTTACTGTCTGATGTCATTGCAAGGGCCTCGCACTGAGCTTTTCCATGTCAGCTTCAAAGCTCATAAAGAACTCCAGAGCTCATCATGGAAGACAGGCTGCTCGTAGTTACCATCGATGATAGCCAGCCCACGCTTTTCATCGATCTTGGCGCGCAGCCTAGCAAAGGCATTAGGTTCCTCATCCTCGTCATCATCGATGTACAGTTCACGCTGCTCAGCGATATTGCTACGCAGCGTGGCGTAGGCATGAGTCAAGCGCTTGCGCTGTGCTTCGTCGTCCACTGCAAAAGTGACTGATAGGTGCTGGTTGTTGGCGCATGCCTCATTGACTGCACCGACTATCGCTAATAATTGATCATCATCGCAATGCGGCGGGCTAATAACGACTCTACCCGTAAAGCCGGCAAGTAATGCAGACATTCTTTCGCCCATTCTTTGAGCTGACGAGTACTGATGACTATCCAAAAAACCATCATCGAAGGCAATCAGGCGGCTGGTGTCGAGTTTAGGCAGTTTTGCCGCTTCATTTTCACTAATCGCATCCAGAAATTCCTCACTGACGATCGACTCCGGCACGATGGTGCGATTTGCATGAAGCGATAGCGCCGGGTTTTTCACAAAAGTGCGTTGGGATTGCGAGGTGGTCTCCGTATGGCCTGTTGTCGAACCAATCTGGTGGCAATGGTTTTGTCCGGGTAGTCGTCACAAGCAATAGTGACTGCCGTTACGTTAGAACACTGCTTTGCCTCGTGGATCGCCTCCAGCAGCAGCTTGAGACTGGTATCGGAACAACAATAGGCTGCGAAGGTTTTTTTCGTGTCACCTTCCTGCTGGATGATTTTTTCTCTTTCGCTATGCGGAACATCGTCGATCGGCGCAATCACCACATGACCTTTCGCGTTTTGCAGTGCTATCTTGTACGCGGAGCGTAACTCGTCTTCACTTGGCTGATCAGTACGTCTGACTGAAATCTCGGCGGCACCATGACCGGTAGGTTTTGTGCTTTCAAACTGGCCCTTACTCGCGCCAGGAGACAGCTGCCATGTAATCTTGGAATCTGCCGCGATCTGCGAAACCTTAGCATTGGCGACGCCGACTTGCCAGAACCCATCCAGTCCGACCTGTAGCCCGCTGCCATCTTTCGCTTGCTTCAGAATACTCGCCTTGATCTTCAGCGCATCGCGCAATTCAGACGCCGACCACTCCTGCTTATTCCAGACGGATTGTCCCAGCAGAGTATGTATCTCAGGACGTTGTAGGGCCAGGGATTGCAAGGCCTGTTGCGACTGCAAAACCTGTTGATTCCGCACTTTTAAAGATTGTGAAAAAAGTCTCTTGATACGTTCGCCCAGCTTCACTTCGTGCAGTACTGTGACGTTACTATTCTTGATATCGGTACGTGCTTCTACCGTTGAAAATAAACTGAATGATCCAAGCTGCTGTCGGATAGTCTCGGTGGATACATCGCGACTAACACGAATATTCGTCATGGCATCCACATCCTCAATTAAACAGGAAAATCATTTTTTAAAGAATTTTGCAAAGCCACTCTGACGCCGGCATCTCGTATCGCGGATGCCGCCTGAGCTGAGCGCCCGGCACGGATGGCTGTCAGTAGCCGATCGCCATTAACGCCCGCCACCTCCGCCGCTCCCTTGATCACTTCCAACAGCACAGCCATGCGTTCAGCCTTCATCGCCGCCGGCATCAGGGCCATCTTTAATTTCTCGCCCAGAGTCGGCTTGCGCAGGTGAACGACAAACTCGCCATTGTCGAGACTCACATCCTGCGCGTAGTTCTCCAGACCACGATCCAGCGACTTGATCGCATCGGCAAGCTCGTGTCCGAGCATCGACGGGCGAAACGAAATTCCGGTTTTATCCATGGCGTTTTCAGAACGGTGGAGCCGACGATATGGGCTCATACCGATAAAGTCCCGAGCGGAAGGCGCAGGTTCGCCACGACACACTGTTTTAGTAGGGCGGAAATACAAACGGCCCGCATCGCGGGCCGTTTCGTATCGGGAAAGACAGACTTATTTCTTGGGCGGAATGTACAGGTCGGTAATACTGCCCAGCCCCATTTCTGCCGCGAACATCGGCGTCTCCGACAGCGTCGGATGCGCATGCACGGTCAGCGCGAGGTCTTCGAGGTCGGCGCCCATTTCCATCGCCAGTACGGTCTCGGCCAACAGCTCGCCAGCGTTCACGCCGACAATGCCGGCGCCAATGATGCGCTTAGTGGTCGGGTCCCAAAGCAATTTGGTCAAACCATCATCACGGCCCATCGCCAGTGCGCGGCCGCTCGCGGCCCACGGGAAGCTGGCCTTCTCAAACGGGATACCCTTCGCCTTCGCCTCGGCCTCGGTCACACCCATCCACGCAATTTCAGGATCGGTATAAGCCACCGAGGGAATCGTCATTGCATCGAATGCCACCTTGTGACCGGCGATGACTTCAGCCGCAACCTTCGCTTCGTTAGTCGCTTTGTGCGCGAGCATCGGGTCGCCACAGATATCACCGATAGCGAAAATATTCGGTACGTTGGTGCGCTGCTGACGATCTACCGGTATGAAGCCACGCTCATTCACAACTACACCTGCTTTATCCGCCGCAATATCCTTACCATTCGGACGGCGTCCTACCGCCAACAGCACCATGTCATATAGCTGAGGCTCTGCCGGAGCGTTGTCACCCTCGAAGCTGGCGAGTAAACCATTGGCGCGCGCTTCAAGCTTAGTCACCTTCGTCTTCAGCATGATGGCTTCATAGCGCTTCTCAATGCGCTTCTGCAGCGGCTTCACGATATCGCGGTCGGCAGCCGGGATCAGTCCATCAGCAAACTCGACGACAGATACTTTCGAACCCAAGGCATCATAGACACAGGCCATTTCAAGACCAATGATGCCGCCACCAATGACCAGCATACGCTTCGGAATCTGGCGCAGCTCGAGCGCACCCGTAGAGTCGACCAAACGCGGATCGTCATACGGAAAACCTGGAATCTTCACCACGGACGAGCCCGCAGCAATAATGGCATTTTTGAAGGCGATGGTCTTGGCACCCTCAGCCGTCTCGACGCTCAGCGAGTTGGATGATGTGAACGCACCCTTGCCCTGCACTACCTGAACCTTGCGAGCCTTTGCCAGACCAGACAGACCACCCGTGAGTTTCTTGATCACGCCCTCTTTCCAACCGCGCAGCGCATCAAGATTAATCTCGGGCACACCGAGTTTGACACCAAAGTGCGACATTTCTTCTGCTTCGGTGATCACCTTTGCTGCGTGCAGTAATGCCTTGGAGGGTATGCAGCCGACGTTCAGGCAAACGCCACCCAAGCTTGAGTAACGTTCGACCAGCACAACTTTCTGTCCGAGGTCAGCAGCACGAAATGCGGCGGTGTAACCGCCGGGCCCGGCGCCAAGTACCAGAGTGTCGCACTCGATATCCGCAGTTCCAGAAAAGCTGGATGCAACTGGCGCGAGCGCCGTTACCGCAGGCACTGATGGTGCGCTTGGCGTAGAAGCAGCTGCTGGCGCAGTAGCGGGTTCAGCACGAGCACCTGACTCTGCCGCTTCGAGTATCAGTATCGGTGAGCCTTCGGAAATCTTGTCACCGAGTTTCACCAGCAATGATTTCACGATGCCGGAAGCACTGCAGGGAATTTCCATGCTCGCTTTGTCGGACTCAACGGTGATTAGCGATTGCTCTGCCTGTACAGTATCACCCGCTTTGACAAGCAGCTCAATGACTTCCACTTCCTTGAAATCGCCAATATCGGGGACTTTGATTTCGATGGCGCTCATGATTTACTCCGTTATTCTTGATCGTCAGTGTCTACTGTGGGCGCGATCTGATCGCACAAGCTGACGGCAATACAAATCGCCGTCAGTCATCTCACAGCAGTGTCTTGCGCATGTCAGCAAGTACTTCACCGAGATAAACCGTGAAGCGCGCACCAAGCGCACCATCGATCACGCGGTGGTCATACGACAGCGACATCGGTAGCATCAAGCGCGGCGCGAAGGCCTTGCCATCCCACACCGGCTTGATCTCGGATTTCGAAAGGCCAAGAATCGCTACCTCGGGCGCGTTGATGATGGGCGTGAACGATGTACCGCCAATACCGCCGAGCGAAGAAATCGTGAAGGTCGCACCCTGCATATCAGCGGGCTTCAGCTTGCCCTCGCGCGCCTGCGCGGATAGCTCGCCCATTTCTTTGGCAATCTGTGACAGGCCTTTTTGGTCAGCGTTTTTAATCACCGGTACCACCAGCCCATTCGGCGTATCTGCAGCAAAGCCGATGTTGTAGAAGTGTTTGAGAATGAGGTTCTCACCGCCAGTATCAAGTGAGGCATTAAACGCCGGGAATTTCTTCAGCGCCGCGACACTGGCTTTGATGACGAACGCCAGCATCGTCAGTTTCACGCCCGACTTGGCGAGCGACTCATTCGCGCTCTTGCGGAATTCTTCCAGATCGGTGATATCGGCCTGATCGAACTGGGTCACATGCGGGATCATTACCCAGTTCCGATGCAAATTCGGGCCACTGATTTTCTTGATTCGCGATAGCGGCTCAAGCGATGTCTCACCAAACTTGGAGAAATCGAGCGACGGCCAGGGTAGCAAGCCAAGCGCAGCACCACCACCCGCTGCAGCCGGCGCTACAGCGCCACCCGCCATTACCCCTTTGACGAAGCCTTGTACATCTTCAATCAGTATCCGACCCTTGGCGCCACTTCCTGACACACGTGCCAGATCAACACCGAGTTCGCGCGCAAATTTTCTGACTGAGGGCGATGCGTGCGGCTTTTGTCCGTTGGATTCAGTAGCAGTCGCGATACTGGCGGACGCTGCAGGCGCTGCCACTGCGCTCGCTGCCGGGGTTGCTGTGCTTGAAGCAGGTACCGGTGCTACAGCGCTTGTATTAGTTGCAGGTGCGGCAGGTGCGCTGACTGGCGCCGCAGTAGCAGCGGGTGCCGGTGCGGACGCAGCTTCACTCACTTCTAGCAAAAGCACCAAAGAACCTTCGGCGACTTTATCGCCTAGCTTTACCCTCAGTTCCTTCACCACGCCGCTCGCACTGCTTGGGATCTCCATGCTGGCTTTATCAGACTCGACAGTGATCAGCGATTGCTCTGCCTGTACTGTGTCGCCCGGTTTGACCAGCAACTCGATCACCTCCACCTCTTTGAAGTCGCCGATGTCGGGGACCTTGACCTCTATTTGGCTCATTATTTTTGCTCCGTGATTCCGTGAGGGCCGCTACTCATCACAAGGCGGCGCAGATGGCTGCAGATCGCTGTCCTGCCTTCTCATTACACTGTGATCGGATTAGGTTTATTCGGATCGATACCGTATTTCGCAATCGCCTTCGCCACCACCGACGCATCGACCTTGCCATCATCAGCCAAGGCTTTCAGCGCAGCGACAGCGACATAGTGCCGGTTCACCTCGAAAAATTCGCGCAGCTTGGCACGTGTATCGGAACGACCAAAACCATCCGTACCGAGTACACGATAGCCACGACCCTTCGGTATGAATGGACGAATTTGCTCGGCATAGCTGTGCATGTAATCAGTCGCCGCAATTACCGGCCCGTCGCTACTAGTCAGTTGCTGCGTGACATACGGCACACGCTGCTGCTTGGCAGTCGGGTTGAGAAGATTCCAACGATCTGCATCCTGACCCTCGCGTGCCAGTAGGGTAAAGGATGGTGCTGACCAAATATCAGCGGCGACATCCCACTCTTCTTCCAGCAATCGTGCGCCTTCCATCACCTCGCGCAAAATCGTGCCTGAGCCCATCAACTGCACGCGCAATTTTGCTTTTTTCTGCGCAGACGGCTTCAGCAAGTACATGCCTTTGAGGATGCCGTCTTCCTGACCCGGTTTCAAACCGGGGTGCGCATAGTTCTCATTCATCAGGGTGATGTAATAGAACACGTCCTCTTGCTTCTCGACCATACGCTTGAGACCGTCGTGCATGATGACGGCCACCTCATGCGCAAAGGTTGGGTCATACGGCAAGCAGTTCGGAATGGTCGAGGCCAGAACGTGGCTGTGGCCATCCTCATGCTGCAAGCCTTCACCATTCAAGGTGGTACGGCCGGAAGTGCCGCCAAGCAGGAAGCCACGCGCGCGCATATCGCCCGCAGCCCAGGCGAGATCACCCACGCGCTGCAACCCGAACATTGAGTAGAAGATGTAAAACGGAATCATCACCCGGTTATTCGTTGAGTACGAGGTCGCTGCTGCAATCCACGAACTCATCGCACCCGCTTCGTTAATTCCCTCTTGCAGGATCTGACCTGCTTTGTCTTCGCGGTAGTAGCTGACCTGATCTTTGTCGACCGGCTCATACAGCTGACCCTGCTGATTAAAGATACCAATCTGGCGGAAGAAACCTTCCATACCAAAGGTACGCGCCTCATCCACCAGAATCGGCACCACGCGCGGCGCGAGTGTCTTATCACGTAGCAGCGCGGTCAACACGCGAACATAAGCTTGCGTCGTCGATATCTCACGGCCTTCTGCGGTCGGATCAAGCACGGCCTGGAATGCAGACAGCTCTGGCACCTGCAATGGGTCGTCGGCCTTGCGGCGGCGCTGCGGGAGATAACCGCCGAGCTGTTTGCGGCGCTCATGCAAATATTTGATTTCCGGTGCGTCGTCGGACGGCTTGAAGAACGGCACCTCATGCAGCTGATCGTCCGGAATGGGAATACCGAAGCGGTCGCGCATTTCGCGGATCGCGTCGTCGTCGAGTTTCTTGGTCTGGTGCGCGGTGTTACGTGCCTCACCTGACTTGCCCATGCCATAACCCTTGACGGTTTTCACCAGCAAAACTGTCGGCTGCCCCTTGTGCTCCTGCGCGGCTTTGTAAGCGGCGTAGATTTTGTGCGGGTCGTGACCACCACGCAGCAGACGCCAGATATCGTCATCCGACAAGTTGGCAACCAGCTCGAGTCCACGCGGGTCTTTCCCAAAGAAATGCTTGCGCACATAGGCGCCGTCCTTGGCTTTGTAGTTCTGATATTCGCCGTCGACGGTTTCCATCATGATCCGCTGCAGCACGCCATCCTTATCACGCGCCAGCAGGTCGTCCCAGTTAGAACCCCAAATCACCTTGATGACATTCCAGCCTGCACCACGGAAATCAGCCTCCAGTTCCTGGATGATTTTGCCGTTACCGCGCACAGGGCCATCGAGTCGTTGCAGGTTGCAATTGATGACGAACACCAGATTGTCGAGCATCTCGCGACCCGCCATGCCGATCGCGCCCATCGATTCCGGCTCATCCATCTCGCCATCACCGCAGAATGCCCATACTTTGCGATTCGCAGTGTCCGCAATCTGGCGTGCATGCAGATACTTCAGAAAACGAGCCTGATAGATCGCCATCAGCGGGCCAAGACCCATTGATACCGTTGGGAACTGCCAGAAATCAGGCATCAGCTTTGGGTGCGGGTAAGACGACAGGCCCTTGCCATCGACCTCACGCCGGAAGTTGAGCATTTGCTCTTCAGTGATACGACCCTCCAGAAATGCGCGCGCATAAATACCGGGCGCAGAGTGCCCTTGTATATAGAGCAGGTCACCACCATGATTTTCTGACGGTGCGTGCCAGAAATGATTGAAGCCAATGCCGAGCATATTCGCCAACGAAGCAAAGCTCGAAATATGGCCGCCGAGATCGCCGTCGGAGCGATTGGTTTTCACCACCATCGCCATCGCATTCCAACGCATCCATGAACGCAAGCGCTCCTCGTACTCGAGGTTGCCGGGGCAGTGCTCACCGAGGTGCGCCGGAATGGTATTGACGTAGGCCGTGTTACTGGAGAAAGGAATGTGCGCCCCGCGCCGTCGCGCTAAGTCCACCATCCGTTCAAGTAAATAGTGCGCGCGCTCAGCGCCCTCATGTTCGATCACGGACTCGAGGGCATCCAGCCACTCGCGAGTTTCCATGACATCAGGGTCGTTGGCGGCTTGCGCCAAGATGTTATCGATTTGGGCTGCCATATCGGTCTCCATTGTCGGTCTTGGCCGGTGGACCTCTCTCGGGCGCCGGCAGAATGAAGTTAGCCCGAAATCCGAGCAGACTTCAATCCGTTGAAGTGTAGCAGGACTCCGTCAACTTTTCAAAATACGACATGTGATTTCATAATGCAGAATATAATTGAAATGACAACAGGGTGGGAGTCGTACTTTAAAGCAGGCGTTTTGCTGCGACGCAAGGAATGTCGAGGTTTTGCCTCAAATCAAACTTTGTTCCCCCCTCTTATAATGTGGGCTCTCCTAACCCAATCTAAGTCCCCACTATGTCCGCAAAAATCATTGATGGAAATGCGCTCTCGCACCAATTACGTGGAGAAGTCGCTCAGCGTGCCGCAGCCCTGACCGCCAAGGGCCATCAGCCTGGTCTGGCCGTTATTCTGGTTGGTGACAGCCAGGCGTCGCAGGTGTACGTCCGTAATAAGGTCAAGGCCTGTGAAGAGAACGGGATTTACTCGGTCCTGGAAAAATACGATGCCGCCATGTCAGAGGCCGAGCTGTTGGCCCGTGTGGATGCGCTGAATAAAGATCCGAAAATCAATGGCATCCTGGTTCAGCTGCCGCTGCCATCGCATATCGATTCCAATAAGGTGATCGAAGCCATCGCCGCCGAGAAGGATGTGGATGGTTTTCATATTAGCAATGCCGGACTGCTGATGACTGGCCAGCCGCTGTTCCGTCCCTGCACGCCTTACGGCGTGATGAAAATGCTGGAGTCGATCAATTACCCGGTACGCGGTGCCACCGCTGTGGTCGTTGGTGCCTCCAACATTGTCGGCAAGCCACAGGCCATGCTGCTGCTGCAAGCGGGCGCAACTGTGACTATCTGCAATTCAAAAACCCGCGACCTCGGTCACCACACCCGTGATGCCGATATCGTGGTGGTCGCGACCGGTAAGCGGAACATTGTTACTGCTGACATGGTCAAGCCAGGTGCGGTCGTGATCGATGTCGGCATGAACCGCGACGATGCAGGCAAGTTATGCGGCGATGTCGACTATGCGCCAACAGCAGAAGTAGCGGGCTGGATCACACCGGTTCCGGGTGGGGTGGGCCCGATGACGATCACCATGCTGCTGGTGAACACCATCGAAGCCGCAGAACGTGCCGCCCATAGCTAACACCTGAGACACCATGACGACCAACGCCCTACTCGATTTCACGGATCTGCCGCGCTTCGACCTGTTTCAACCATCGCACGTCACGCCGGCAATCACGCAACTTCTTGAGGATGCCCGGAAAACGGTATCGCAACTCGAGCAGTCGGCGGCGATCGGGTGGGATGCGTTCGTCGTCCCGTTGGAAGCGGTGACCGAGCGGCTGGGCCGCGCTTGGGGGGTTGTCGGCCATTTGAATGCCGTGGTCGACACGCCCGAGCTGCGCGCCAGCTATAACGAGAACCTGCCGAAGGTCACCGAGTTCTGGACCGAGCTTGGGCAAAACCTGAAGCTGTTCGAGAAATATAAAGCACTCCAGGCCAGCACGGAATACACGGCCCTGTCTTTGGCGCGTAAGCGCATCATTGATAACGCTGTCCGCGATTTTCGACTCGGCGGTGCAGAACTCGCCGATACGCAAAAAGTTCGTTTCGCTGAAATTCAAGAGCAGCTCGCTGCACTATCGACACGTTTTTCAGAAAATGTGCTGGATGCTACCAACGCCTACGAGCTGATCATTGATGATGAGGCGCGTCTGGCGGGACTGCCAGAGGATGTCAAACAAGCGGCGCGTGCCTCCGCCGAGCGCGAGGGAAAAGCTGGCTGGCGTTTCTCTTTACATTTCCCTTCGTATTTCCCGGTGCTGCAGTATGCGCATGATCGCGCGCTGCGCGAAACGCTGTACCGCGCGAATGCGACCAAAGCATCCGAGCTGGGTGCCCAAGCTAATTGGGACAATACGCAGCTGATCGTAGATATCCTCAAACTACGCAACGAAGAAGCCCAGCTGCTTGGCTACGCGAATTTTGCCGAGGTGTCGCTGGTACCAAAAATGGCGACCTCCCCAGCACAGGTGATTCAATTCCTGAATGATCTGGCAAAACAGGCACGGCCGTTTGCCGAGAATGATCTAGCCGAGCTGCGCGCGTTCGCTAAAGCCGAGCTGGGGATCGATCAGCTACAGGCGTGGGACATGACCTATGCCTCGGAAAAGCTGCGCGAAAAACGCTATGCATTCTCCGAACAAGAAGTGAAACGCTATTTCCCCGAGCACCGCGTGGTAGACGGCTTGTTCCGCCTGATCCAGCGTATGTTTGGCGTCGACATCAAAGCTGATACCAGCCCGTTGTGGCATCCGCATGTGACGTTTTACCGCATTGAAAAAAAAGGACAGCTGGTAGGACAGTTCTATCTTGACCTCTACGCCCGCAATGGCAAGCGCGGCGGCGCATGGATGGATGACGCGCGTGGTCGCAAGAACCTGGCCGGCAACCTGCAAACGCCGATTGCCTACCTCACCTGCAATTTCACTGAACCCGCTGTGATCGATGGCGTGCGTAAGCCCGCCTATTTCACGCATGATGAGGTCATCACACTGTTCCATGAGTTCGGGCACGGCTTGCACCATATGCTGACTGCAGTGGATGAACTCGGTGTTTCCGGCATCGCCGGGGTCGAATGGGACGCTGTTGAATTACCCTCGCAGTTCATGGAAAACTTCTGCTGGGAGTGGGAGGTCCTGCAGCATATGACCGAGCAGGCCGATACCGGCGAACCAATACCGCGCGACTTGTATGACAAGATGATCGCAGCGAAGAATTTCCAATCGGGTTTGCAGATGCTGCGGCAAGTTGAGTTCTCGCTGTTCGACATGCACCTGCACGATCACTATGACCCCAACGGCGGCAAGACAGTTGCCGAGTTGCTGGCCGAGGTCAGACACCAGGTGGCGGTCGTCATTCCACCTGACTTTAACCGCTTCCAGCATTCGTTCTCGCATATCTTCGCGGGTGGTTATGCTGCCGGTTACTACAGCTACAAATGGGCTGAGGTGTTATCTGCCGATGCTTATGGTGCTTTCGAAGAAGCACAGGGCGATCCTAATCGTTTAGCGGAAACCGGGCTGGCCTTCCATCGCGAGATTTTGTCGGTCGGAGGATCGCGCCCCGCGCTCGAGTCATTCACTGCATTTCGCGGTCGCGCACCGAGCATCGATGCACTATTGCGCCATAACGGGATGGTTCAGGCGGCACCGTGACCCGCATCGATTTTCACAGCAAGATACCCGACAAGTTGCAATACGCCTGTCGGCTGATACGCAAGGCGCGGGCGGCGAACACCAAGTTAGTGGTTTTCGCCGCCGACCAAAATCAGCTTGCCGAGATTGATGCTTTGCTATGGACATTCTCCGAGCAGGATTTCCTGGCACATGTCGAGGCAGGTGATGAACTCGCGGCTCAGACACCCATTATCTTGACGGATGACTGCGAGCGTCCCTTGCCGCATCATCATGCGCTGATCAATTTATCGCGCCGAACGCCTGATTATTTTGCACGCTTTGAGCGGATGTTCGAGCTAGTTTCCAATGACGAGCAGGATTTGATTGCAGGTCGTGAGCGCTACAAGTACTATCAGCAACGCGGCTACCCGCTCACCCATCACGTGGCTGATTCATCATGAACGATACTGAGCTCGACATCCCGTTACTGACCGATGTCATTGATACAAAAGCTGCCGCCGAGAATATCCGGCCCTCGCACGCTTCGCTACCGCTTGAGCAGATCGAGGAGTCACTGTCGCAACGGCTGGTCGCCGAACTTTCGTTGCAACTACCCGTACTGATAGAGGCTGCGCTACGCGAGCACTTACCCCAGGCACTCGGTGCCCGACTACAGGCAGAGCTGCTGAATACGCTCACCAATGCGCTGCCGATCGCGGCGCAGGCAGCGACTTCGGAACTTTCTAGCAGAGTTGCGTACGAACTCGGCGCGTTACTCGAAACGCGTCTGCAAGAAGAAGTACGCACCGCAGTGGCTGCTGAGATCGCTGCGTTGAGGACAACGCATTCCTGATTGGGATGTTTGCAGGCGTATTGAAGCCTATACCTACCCATCGTGAAGACATGCCCGTCATGATGACGTGACTCGTCTGATACAGGATTCAACATGAAAGTGATAGTTCTCGGTGCCGGCATCATCGGCACCGCCTCGGCCTGGTTTCTACAAAAAGCAGGGCACGAGGTGACGGTCATCGATCGTCAACCCGGCGTTGCACAAGAAACCAGTTTCGCTAATGGTTGCCAAATCTCGGTATCGCACGCCGAGCCTTGGGCCAACCCTGGCGCCCCCCTGAAACTGCTGCGCTGGTTGAGTCAAGACGATGCGCCACTGCTGTTTCGTCCGCGCGCGGAATGGCTGCAATGGCGTTGGGGTCTGCAGTTTCTTCGCGAGTGCACACCAGCCCGTGCCGCTCACAATATTCGTCAGATTGTCGCGATTGCCGAATACAGTCGACAAACGCTGCAAGCGCTGCGCGCGGAGACCGGCATCGACTATGACTGCGAGACGCGCGGCATCCTTCACTTCTACACGGATGAAATCGAGTTTGCACAATCACTGTCTTCCGCGCAGCTCATGCGCGATTTAGGTTGTCCACGCCGTAGCATCGATGCAGATGAAGCAGTTCGCATTGAGCCGGCCCTGGCCTCGATTCGACAAAAATTAGTCGGTGCAGACTTCACGCCGACCGATGAATCGGGAGACGTGTACAAGTTCACCACCGGACTCGCAAGCGCCTGCGAGCAAGCAGGTACACGCTTCATCTTCAATAACATCGTGACACGATTGCTGACTGAGGGTGTTGGAACATCGTCTCGTATTGCCGCCGTCGAAGTGATCGATGAGCATGGGCGGCATCAGCAACTCCGGGCAGACAGCTTCGTGCTAGCGCTCGGCAGTTTCTCGCAACCGCTTGCCAAGCGTATCGGTATTGATCTGATGATCTACCCAGGCAAGGGCTACTCGGCGACCTACGATGTCAAAGAACCTACGCTGGCGCCCATGGTATCGTTGACCGATGATGGACATAAGCTCGTCATTTCACGACTCGGCGATCGGCTACGGGTGGCGGGAACGGCAGAGATCAATGGCTACTCGCGCGATTTAAATGAGGTGCGCTGCGAGGCAATTACCCGTCGCACCCGTGAGTTGTTTCCCAACGCCTGCGATTATGAAAACCCGGTGTATTGGAGCGGACTACGCCCAATGACGCCCTCCAACATTCCCTACGTTGGGCGTACCCGCTATAACAATCTGTTCCTGAATACCGGCCACGGCACGCTTGGCTGGACCATGGGCTGTGGTTCGGGTCGAGCAATCGCCGATATCATCGCCGGACGACGTCCGGATCTTGACTTCGCGTTTACCGGCGAAGTCAGCGGTGGCCCAGCGCCTGCGCTGGTCTCGCTCCCGACGCATGGCCAAAACGCATAGCCGGCTGACTTGCCGAATTGATTATCAGAACCAGGCACGTTGTCAGCAAGTAGCAATTTGGTTTACCTTGCGGACTAACGCTATTAATCAAAATCAATTTGCACCTACGGAGGCTATTTATGCGTTTACCAGTTCGTTATCTTTCGCTGCTTGCGATGTATCTCGTCACATCATCCGTATTCGCTCAGGAGCAGATCGTCAAGATTGGTCATGTCGGGCCATTATCGGGGCCGATCGCGCACCTTGGCAAAGACAACGAGAACGGTGCACGCATGGCAATCGATGTGCTGAATGCCAAAGGTATGACGCTGGGCGGTAAAAAAGTGAAGTTCCAGCTCGTCGCTGAAGACGATGGTGCAAACCCGCAGCAAGCGACTTCCGTAGCGCAAAAACTTACCGATGCAAAAGTGAATGGCGTTATCGGCCATCTCAATTCAGGCACCACGATTCCGGCATCGAAGATCTATCACGATCATGGCATCCCGCAGATTTCGCCATCGGCTACCAATCCCAAGTACACCCAGCAAGGCTACAAAGGTACTTTCCGCGTCGTTGCGAATGATGGTCAACTGGGTGGCGCCTTGGGCCGCTATGCCGCCAACACACTGAAAACAAAAAATGTGGCGATCATCGACGACCGAACCGCCTACGGTCAGGGCGTAGCCGATGAGTTCGCCAAGGCGGCGAAGGCCGCTGGTATCAATATCGTTGGTCGCCAATACACCAACGATAAAGCCACTGACTTCAATGCTATTCTCACAGCGATCAAAGGCAAGCAACCCGATCTGGTCTTCTTTGGCGGTATGGATGCGGTGGGTGGCCCCATGCTGCGCCAGATGAAGCAGTTAGGCATCAATGCCAAGTTCATGGGTGGCGACGGTATCTGCACCGAGCAATTACCTTCACTGGCAGCTGGTGCAATGGGCGATGGTCAAGTGGTCTGCGCTGAAGCGGGCGGCGTGGAGGACAGCGGGAAGAAAGCAATGGATAACTTCCGTGCCGACTACAAGAAAAAATTCGGCAGCGAGGTCAAGCTGTATGCGCCGTATGTGTACGACGCGGTGATGGTGATGGCCGACGCCATGCAACGCGCCAATTCTGCCGAACCCGCCAAGTATTTAGCCGAGCTTGCCAAGACCAGCTACCAGGGCGTTACCGGGAAAATCGAATTCGATGCGCGTGGCGATATGAAACAAGGTACGCTGACGCTATACACCTATGAAGGTGGCAAGCGCTCGCAAATTGCGGTCGTACGTTGAGAGGTCTTTAACGACGACGCCAGCGTTTATCGAAACACCCGACAGTCACAAACAAAAAGCGCTCCATTCGGAGCGCTTTTTTCATGCATCACCGCTGTGATTACTTGAGCGACAAAACCCACTGTGCCAGTTTCTTCGCCTCGGCCTCGCTCACCTGAGGATTGGCAGGCATTGGAATCTGACCCCAAACACCACCGCCACCTTTTTGAATCTTGGTAGCGAGTTTGGCTTCCGCTGACTTATCACCCTTGTACTTGGCTGCGACTTCCTTGTAACCTGGGCCGACCACTTTATTGTCGATTGCGTGGCAGGCTAGGCAGTTTTTTTCTTTTGCCAGTTGCTCGCTGGCGAGCGCCGCATTCGAAGCCAATGCTGCGATGGCAGCTACAGCGACCAAGATACGTTTCATGTGTGTCTCTCCGTTGAAAATTAAAGCGGGGGAATTGTAGCGCGTTTTTTGAGCCAGCTCACCCTTCAAGTTTCCCCTGAACCTGCCCTACGGATGCTCACTTAAAGCAACTGTCCGTATGTGAACCTTAGCACCGTGAGTCAAGTCCACAACAAGCGCTTACACTCGTTCACACTTGACTTACGGTTGGCTAAAATTTGGCTCAATCAGTCACCGCGCCACGACTTGCGCTCGATGCCAATTTGGCAAATTTGGCAAGTACGCCGCGGGTGTATTTTGGTGGTGGCGGGGTCCAAGCCTTGCGACGACGCTCAAGCTCGTCATCCGAAACATTCAACTGTATCAGTAACTTGTGCGCATCAATGGTGATGGAATCCCCCTCCTTCACCAGTGCAATTGTCCCACCAACGACCGCCTCTGGCGCCACGTGACCAACCACCATGCCCCAGGTACCACCGGAGAACCGGCCGTCAGTGATCAAGCCAACTGACTCACCCAGCCCTTTGCCGATCAAAGCGGATGTGGGCGACAGCATCTCTGGCATGCCCGGCGCACCTCTCGGACCCAGGTAGCGCAACACAAGCACGTCGCCAGCATTGATCTTGTCGGCGAGGATGGCGGCCATCGCCGATGGCTCGTCGTCAAACACCCGCGCCGGTCCGGTAATGACTGGGTTCTTCAAACCGGTAATCTTGGCTACACAGCCCTCGGTGGAGAGATTGCCCTTCAAGATCGCCAAGTGGCCTTGCGCATAAATCGCCTTCTCGATCGGCATGATCACGTCCTGATCGGCGCGCGGCTGATCCGGCACATGGGCGAGTTCTTCCGCCATCGTCTTGCCGGTGATGGTCATGCAATCCCCGTGCAGCAGGCCAGCATTGAGCAGAATCTTCATCACTTGCGGAATACCGCCAGCCGCATGAAGGTCAGTCGCCAGATATTTGCCGGAAGGCTTCATGTTGCAGATGACTGGTACCTTCTTGCGCATGCGCTCGTAGTCGTCGATCGTCCACTCGACGTTCGCCGAATGGGCAATCGCGAGGAAGTGCAGCACGGCGTTGGTCGAGCCGCCGGTCGCCATAATGACCGCGACCGCGTTCTCGATCGACTTGCGCGTGATGATGTCGCGCGGCTTGAGATTGTTCTTCACTGCCTGAACCAGCACGCGCGCCGACTCCTCAGCCGAGCGAACTTTTTCTTCATCTGGGTTCGCCATCGTTGACGAGTAGAGCAACGACATGCCAAGCGCCTCAAACGACGAAGACATAGTGTTAGCGGTGTACATACCGCCGCAGGAGCCGGTCGAAGGGCAGGCATTTTGCTCGATACCTTCAAAGTCCTCCTTCGACATCTTGCCCGCAGTGAATTGGCCGACCGCCTCAAACGCCGACACAATATTCAGGTCCTCGCCCTTCCATCTACCGGGGCGTATGGTGCCGCCGTACACGTAAATGCCGGGCACGTTCGTACGCGCCAAAGCGATCATGCCAGCGGGCATATTTTTATCGCAGCCGCCAATGACAACACAACCATCCATCCACTGACCTTGGACACAGGTTTCGATACTGTCGGCAATCACCTCGCGCGAGATCAGCGAGTACTTCATGCCTTCGGTACCCATCGACATGCCATCAGAAATCGTCGGCGTACCAAACACCTGTGGATTAGCACCCGCTGCTTTGGTAGCCGCGATCGCTGCATCGGCCAACTTCTGCAAACCAGAGTTACATGGGGTGATGGTTGAATGGCCGTTGGCGATACCAATCATCGGATTATTGAAGTCTTGCTTGGTGTAACCCATGGCGTAATACATCGCACGGTTCGGGCTACGCTCAACCCCTTCGGTAATGTGCTTCGAGCGTTCGTTGGCGTCCATCAGATCTCCGTTTTACTATCAAGTCGTTTCAGTGCCACTGCACAAGCGGCAGCAAGCAAATGAATATAATACCTTGCCTTACCGGAATACCGATTCCCAACATAAGGGGCAAGCTTCCTGTGGTACCTCCGGAAAGTGTATGCGCAGGTCTTACGCTCAGCTGCTGTGGCAATCTGTCTTGGGTGGTAATTCGACAGCTTGTTGGCGTGATATGGCGTCAAGGACCTGCTGCAATATCGCCCCTGCCGATGATCTGATGCGAGAGAATTTCTGAATGCTGATTCATCCAATCCCCGACCCGATCGCACTAGCGATAGGCCCACTCGCTATTCGCTGGTACGGCTTGATGTACATGGCTGCATTCGTACAATTCCTGCTGCTCGGACGTTTGCGCATACGTCAGGCACATATCGCTCGTGATGGATGGACCACTACCGATATTGATGATCTGCTGTTTTACGGCGTGCTCGGTGTCGTGATTGGCGGACGACTGGGCGAAGTCCTGTTCTATCACCCGGGCTACTACCTCGAGAATCCCGACGAGATTATCGCGATCTGGAAAGGTGGCATGTCATTTCATGGCGGCTTTCTGGGCGTGCTGATTGCTATGGGCATTTGGGCGCGTCTGCATGGCCGCCGCTGGATGGTCGTGATGGATTTTATTGCCCCGCTGGTCCCGCTCGGGTATGCCTTCGGCCGTATTGGAAATTTCATCAACGCCGAGCTGCCTGGTCGAATCGCTGACAGTGATCTGCCTTGGGCCATGATCTGGCCCAATGTAGATGCACTACCGAGACACCCCTCACCGATCTACCAAGCATTAGTGGATGGCGTGCTGCTGTTTATTCTGCTGTGGGCATTTGCGCGCAAGCCGCGTCCCTATCTCGCGGTGAGCGGCATGTTTGCAGCGGGCTATGGCTGCGCGCGGTTTTTTACCGAATTCTTCCGCGTGCCCGACTATGAAGTGCCTATTGGCCAGTGGACGATTTCCGCAGGACAGATGCTTTCACTACCCATGATCGCGCTCGGTATCGCACTATTACTGGTCGCCTATCGCCGCAAACCGGTGGATCCCGACACGACGACCCACCTCGAATCGTGAACGCCAACCTTTACGCTTTATTCCGAGCGCGCTTCCCCAGCGATCTGGATGACTGCTGGTTAGAAACCAGCGACGGGCTTTACTATAGCTGGCGCGATTTAGAACGCGGCAGCGCAAAAATCGCGAATCTGTTCGCCAGCCTGAACTTGCCGGCGGGTGCGCGGATCGCAGCGCAGGTGGAGAAATCGCCCGAGGCACTCATGCTGTATCTCGCCACGGTTCGCGCTGGCTTTGTGTATCTGCCCTTGAATACTGCCTATCGTGCCGCCGAGATGGCTTACTTCATCGAGAATGCCTCACCATCGGTAGTGGTGTGTTCTCCAAAAAATTTTGGCTGGGTTGCACAGACCGCATTTGCACGTGGGACCTCGCATATCTTCACACTGGAAGAGCCTGTACAGGGTCGGAATAGCGGCAGCCTGCTATCGCGTGCAGTACATTTTGGCGATCGCTTCGAGACGGTGCATCGTGATGGAGATGACCTTGCTGCCATCTTGTACACCTCAGGTACAACCGGTCGAAGCAAGGGCGCTATGCTCACGCACGGTAATCTCGCTTCAAATATCGCGGTATTACATGATGCGTGGCACTGGCAGAAGGGAGATGTGCTGCTACATACGCTGCCGCTGTTCCATATTCATGGCCTTTTCGTGGCAGCCCATGGTGCGCTTTATAACGGTAGCAAGATGATGTTCCTGTCGAAGTTCGACAGCGCCGAGGTAATTCGACAGCTCCCTCACTCCACGATCTTCATGGGCGTACCTACTTACTACGTGCGCATGCTCGCAGACCCCGCATTCCATCGTGATCAATGCGCTGCCATGCGCCTTTTCGTTTCAGGTTCCGCGCCTTTGCTTGCCGATACCTTCGCGCAGTTTGCACAGCGCAGTGGTCACTCAATTTTGGAGCGCTACGGCATGAGTGAAACCGCGATGCTGACCTCAAATCCTTATGAGGGTAAACGTAAACCAGGCACCGTCGGACCTGCATTACCCGGTGTATCGGTTCGGGTGGTGAATGCTGAGGGCGTGTCTTGTGCCAGCGGCGAAGTCGGTGAGATTCAGGTAAAAGGGCCGAATGTATTTCAGGGTTACTGGCAAATGCCTGAAAAAACTGCCGAGGAATTTACCGACGATGCTTACTTCAAAACGGGCGATGTCGGCTTCTTCGATGAAGATCTTTATCTCACCATCGTCGGCCGTAGCAAAGATCTGATCATCACAGGCGGCTACAACGTCTACCCGAAAGAAATCGAGGCCATCATCGATGAACTTCCGGGGGTACTTGAATCTGCCGTTGTCGGCGTCCCCCACCCCGACTTTGGCGAGGCGGTGATTGCGGTTGTCGTGCCGCGCGCCGGCGCGGCACTGTCCGAGCAAGCCATCATTCGGACCCTGAAAAACGCGATTGCGAATTTCAAGGTACCCAAACACGTGCATGTAGTGAAAGCGCTACCGCGAAACACCATGGGCAAGGTGCAGAAAAACCTTCTTCGAGAACAGTTCAGTGAATAAGTCGATCGCCGACAGCGCCAGCGATTTATTCACATAAAGCTAGCGACTTTTTGCCAGAGGCGCCAAGTTCTGCAGGATGAAGCGCCACTCTGCCTCGGTAACTGGCGTAATAGACAAACGGTTACCGCGTTTCAGCACGATCATGTCCGATAGCTCGGGATGTACCCGCAACTCGGGCAGTGCGATCAGTCGCGTCTTCCTTAATGCGCGAACGTCAACCAACAGCCAGCGCGGCTGCTCTGGCGTCGCCGCTGAATCGAAATACGGACTGCGTCGATCGAATTGCGTCGGGTCTGGGTAGCTAGTACTCGCTACCTCTGCGATACCAGCGATACCAGGCTCTGCGCAACTAGAGTGATAAAACAGCACACCATCGCCGACCTGCATGGCATCGCGCATGAAGTTGCGTGCCTGATAGTTGCGTACACCTGTCCAGGCAACACGCGCATCCTCGGCGGCTAAGGCATCGTCGATGCTTGCCTCATCCGGCTCGGATTTCATCAACCAATAGCGCATCTTGTTTTTGTCGTCGCTAATGAAAAAGCGGTTGCAGCTTAACGCATGCAACCGCCAGAAGAAAACCCCGCCTGTGCCGCTAGCCGGCATCCCGAACCTTTCGGTTCAAGGTGGCCACAGTAGTTCAGTATTGGGATCGTCGGACGAGCGACGCTCACGCCTACTAAACGAATCCCGCAGCCGATGCGCGTGAATGGTTCAAGGAATATTGGCAAACGCGTACACGGCAGGAGAGCTCAGTCTACCGCAATCCCGTGATGTGTCAACTCACTGAG
>JAIXQK010000111.1 GCA_027485795.1 Oxalobacteraceae bacterium | reverse complement strand
TTACCCGAGATGACACGCACGGCGGCGTTGGCCATGGGTGTGTTCGGCAAGCCCTGACTGAAAGCGCCTTCGATATCAAGGCGGATCTCGCCAGCGGCCTCTTTGGCGCACTCGAGCGCTGCGGCATCGGTGATGCGCAAGCCATGGTGAAACCGGGTCTGGACCTTGCGCAGCCCGAGCTGTTCTTCTACCTGCGGTCGCGAGCCATGCACCAGCACGATCTTGATACCCAGCGCGTGCAGAAGCGATAGATCATGCGCCAGCACCGGCAGCGCGCCGGCCATGACTAATTCGCCCGGGAAGGCCACCACGAAGGTCTTGCCACGGAATGCGTGGATATACGGTGCGACCGAACGAAGCCAGGCGACGAACTGAGCATTGTTTTCCATAGCGGGCATTATAATTCGCCCGACATGTCAGCAGCCTTGCCCCCGAAAAAAACACGTAGCGCGCCACTCTCCCAACAGGTTCCGGTCAGGCACCCGCTTCCCGCCATTGAATTCCCCGAAGAGCTACCGGTCTCCGCGCGCCGCGAGGAGATCGCGGCTGCGCTTGTGTCACACCAGGTGGTGATTGTCAGTGGCGAGACCGGCTCGGGGAAAACCACCCAGCTGCCAAAAATCTGCCTGTCGATCGGGCGTGGCGTCAACGGTCTGGTTGGGCATACCCAGCCGCGCCGTATTGCGGCCTCGTCGACTGCAAAACGGATCGCGCAGGAACTTGGCTCGCCGCCGGGTCAGCACGTGGGCTACAAGGTACGCTTCAACGACACGCTGTCAGAGGGTGCCTGGATCAAGCTGATGACCGATGGCATTTTGCTGGCCGAGACGCAGGGCGACCCGCTGCTGCGCCAGTACGACACGCTGATAATTGACGAGGCACATGAGCGCAGCCTGAACATCGACTTCCTGCTCGGTTACTTGAAGCAGCTCTTGCCCAGGCGACCGGATCTGAAGCTGATCATCACCTCGGCGACGATTGATGCTGAGCGCTTTGCACGGCATTTCGAAACAGCAGCGCATAAAGTACCTGTGATTGAAGTGTCTGGACGCTTGTATCCGGTTGAAGTGCGTTACCGCCCTGTCGAGACGGATGCCAAGACCAGCAGTACGGCGCCATCGGCAGCAGCCAAGGCCAAAGAGCAGCGCGATTTGATGGACGCCATCGTTGATGCGGTCGATGAGCTTGCGCGTATCGGCCCCGGGGATATCTTGGTGTTCTTGCCGGGGGAACGTGAAATCCGCGATGCCGCTGAGGCGCTGCGCAAGCATCACCCGCCGCAGGTTGAAATACTGCCGTTGTTTGCGCGACTCTCCGCGCAAGACCAGGAGCGTGTTTTCAAGTCGACTAACGCGCGACGTATTGTGCTGGCGACCAATGTCGCCGAGACTTCGCTCACCGTACCCGGTATTCGCTATGTGGTTGATGCGGGTACTGCGCGCGTGAAACGCTATAGCTACCGGAATAAGGTCGAGCAGTTGCAGGTGGAGCCGGTTTCGCAATCGGCCGCCAAGCAACGCGCCGGTCGCTGTGGTCGAGTCGCTGCAGGTGTCTGCATACGGCTCTATGACGAACAAGATTTTCTACAGCGACCAGCATTTACCGATCCGGAGATTTTGCGCTCATCACTCGCCGCGGTGATTCTGCGTATGAAGTCACTGCGCCTGGGCGACGTGGAACAGTTTCCTTTCATCGAGCCACCGCTCGGTCGCGCCATCGCCGATGGTTATCAGCTGCTGCAAGAACTGGGTGCGGTGGATGAGGCAAAGCAGCTGACGGGTCTGGGTCAGCAATTGGCCAAGCTGCCGCTTGATCCGCGTATCGGGCGCATGATTTTAGCGGGGCGGGATCATGATTGTTTGCGTGAGCTACTGATCATCGCCTCGGCGCTGTCGGTGCAGGATGCGCGCGACCGCCCACAAGAAGCGCAGGGCGCCGCAGATAGTGCGCATAAAAAATTCGACGATGAAAAGTCCGAGTTCCTTACGTATCTCAAGCTGTGGAACTGGTTCGAAGAGGCGATTGCCCACAAAAAATCCAATCGCCAGTTACAAGAGCATTGCCGCGCTAATTTTGTTTCTCAATTGCGCCTGCGTGAGTGGCGCGATGTGCACGCACAACTGTTCACATTAGTGCGGGAACAAGGCTGGCGTGTGAACGAGGTACCCGCAACTTATGAGCAGCTCCACCTCGCCTTGCTGACCGGTTTGCTCGGGAATATCGGCTTCAAGCAGGAAGACGAGCCGCATTATCTGGGTGCACGTGGCATTAAGTTTCACCTCTGGCCGGGATCCTCGCTCGGTAAAAAAGCGGGGCGCTGGATCATGGCAGCGGAGTTGGTCGAGACCTCGCGCCTGTTCGCGCGCACTTTGGCGCAGATACAGCCGCAATGGCTAGAGCGTGTTGGCGCTCATTTGTTGAAAAAATCCTGGGGTGATCCGCGCTGGGAGAAGCGTAGCGGGCAGGTGTCGGCTTATGAGCGCGCTACGCTCTACGGCTTGGTGGTGTACAGCCAGCGCCGTATTGATTACGGCAAGATTAATCCTGAAGAAGCACGCGAGATTTTCATTCGTAGCGCACTGGTCGACGGTGACTTTGAGACACGTGCGCCATTCTTGGCACACAACCAGCGACTGATTCGCGAGATAGAGAATCTGGAGCATAAATCACGGCGCCAGGATGTGCTGGTAGATGAGACACTGATTGCAGCGTTTTACGATAAGTTGATTCCGCAGGATGTTTGTACTGCAGTTGGTTTCGAGCAGTGGCTAAAAAAAGCGAGTGCAGCTAACCCTAAGCTGCTGCATCTGTCGCGTGATGATCTGATGCGGCATGAAGCCGCAGGTGTCACGACAGACCTCTTCCCAAAGCTGATGCGTCACGCAGGCGTTGAGATGGCGTTGACCTATCACTTCGAGCCAGGTTCGGTTAGAGATGGTGTGACGCTGGCAGTGCCGCTCTATGCATTGAACCAGGTGTCGGCAGCACGCTGCGAATGGCTGGTACCCGGTATGCTGAAAGAGAAGGTGCACCTGCTGCTGAAGTCGCTGCCGCAAAAACTGCGACGACATTGCGTGCCGCTACCTGACTATGCTGCTGGCTTTTCTGATCGTGTTCATAGCTCAAAAAAATTTGCGCAAGGATCACTTCTTGATGCCTTGATCGCAGATGTGCGCGAACAGACCGGGACAATGATCCGACTTGCAGATTTCAAGACAGAGACCTTGCCCGCGCATCACTTCATGAATTTCAAACTGATTGATGAGCACGGTCGACAGCTGGACATGGGACGCAATCTCGCCGCATTGCAGGCAGAGTATGGTTCACAAGCGCGCGAGCAGTTTCAGAAGATTGTTGAGCAGGTGAGTCCGGTGGTGGAGGTGGAAGCCAGCTCATCATCCGATGAGCCAGCCGCAGCGGATGCGGTACCAGCACCCTCCACCACACCGGCTCGCACGGCCGCCGCTTTACCGGCCTCTGCCTCTGGTTATTACAACCTCAGCACCTGGTCATTCGGTGAGCTGCCGGAGTTGCTTGAAATTCCGCAGGGGCGCCAGAAGCTGATTGGCTTTCCCGCGCTGGTTGATAAGGGCAGCTATTGCGATATCGAAGTATTCGATGATCCGGCTGAGGCTGCCACCATTCACCTGAAAGGCTTGCGTCGCTTGTTCGCGATTCAACTCAAAGAGCAGCTGAAGTACCTAGAAAAGAACGTGCCTGGCTTGCAGCAAATGGGTATGCAGTTCGTGGGACTGGGCACCCAAGAAGAATTACGCGACCAAATGATTCATGCCGGTCTCGCACGTGCTTGTCTGCAAGCGCCATTGCCGCTGAATCAGGCACAGTTCACTACCCGACGGGATGAGGGCAAGTCGCGATTGAATCTGTTGGTCAATGAAATAGCTCGACTCGTCGGCCAGATCCTGGCGGAGTATCACGGCCTGCCAAAGAAGCTACAGGGCATCAAGACGCATGCAGCCGCTCATACAGATATCAGCGCGCAACTGCAGATGCTGGTGCATAAGCGATTCGTCAGCGATACCGATCATGCGCAGTTGGCTCACTTCCCGCGTTATCTGAAGGCGATGCAGGTACGTATCGATAAACTGCGCAGCGACCCGGCCCGCGATACTAGGCTGATGGCAGACTGGCAGCAAGCAGCTGCGCCCTGGCAGCGCGCGCAGAAAGCTGGCCAGCGTGACAGCAAGATGGATGAGTATCGCTGGCTGCTGGAAGAGCTAAGAGTTTCTTTGTTTGCGCAGGAGTTGCGTACACCTATGCCCGTGTCCGTCAAGCGCTTGCAGAAAGTGTGGGAGACCATGCAGCGTTAAATGACTGCTGCGCCCGCCGTGAGAGGGCCAATTATTTGAATTCGCGTAAAATCGCGTGAACCATTGAATGAGTCAATCGCTATGAGCATTAAATCCGACAAGTGGATACGCCGTATGGCCGCAGAGCACGGCATGATCGAACCCTTCGAGCCAGGTCAGGTGCGTGAGGCAAATGGGCAGCGTATCGTGTCGTATGGCACATCGTCATATGGCTACGATATCCGCTGTGCGAATGAGTTCAAGATTTTCACCAACATTAACAGTACGATCGTCGACCCGAAAAATTTCGACGAGAATTCATTTGTTGATCTGAAGAGCGATGTTTGTATCATCCCGCCAAATTCATTCGCACTAGCCCGCACGATTGAATATTTTCGTATCCCGCGCAATGTATTAACGATCTGCCTCGGCAAATCGACGTATGCGCGCTGCGGCATCATCGTCAATGTGACGCCTTTCGAGCCAGAATGGGAAGGGTATGTCACGCTTGAGTTTTCCAACACCACGCCCTTACCAGCCAAGATTTACGCTGGTGAAGGCTGCGCGCAGGTACTGTTCTTCGAGAGCGATGAAGTGTGCGATGTATCGTACAAAGATAGGGGTGGGAAGTATCAGGGGCAGCGCGGCGTTACTCTCCCCAAAGCTTAACGCCGGGTTTTTCAGGCCGCTAGCGTCGTTGCCGCCTCCTCGCCGTACGTCCAGTACTGTCTTCGTCGGCGCGCCTTGCTAGCGGCCTGAAAAAATCCGGCGTTGCGACGCTCCCCTGGAAAGCCAATGGCGTTGTTGGTGCCGCCTTGCCGTACGTCCAGTACTGTCTGCGGCGGCCCCGCCTAGCCAGCGAGCTTTTTTGAGGACGTCCGCGCGCCTAAATGACCTTGCCGCCTCCTCGCCGTACGTCCAGTACTGTCTTCGTCGGCGCGCCTTGCTAGCGGCCTGAAAAACCCGGCGTTGCGACGCTCCCCTGGAAAGCCACTGGCGGTGTTAGTGCCGCCTTGCCTTACGTCCAGTACTGTCTTCGGTTGCCCAGTATCTGTTAGCATTTTCCTTAGAGCAACCCCGTCGGCATTCGCCGGGATCTTGAGTGAGGCGGAGCCGTGGATACCTCTCAGCACATTGACGCCTTTGTCCGTGCCGCTGTCAGTTACACAAACGTCCTATTAAATGCCTGAAATGGGCAGGAGCACGCATTGATTGACAAAACCGTACCGGATCTGCACGCAGCAGTAGCTGGCATTCATGATGGCGCCACCGTGATGATCGGTGGCTTTGGTAATGCGGGTATGCCCAAGGCGCTGATTGACGCGCTGATTGAACAGGGCGCTAAGGATCTTACGATCGTGAATAACAACGCCGGCAATGGCGATACCGGCTTGGCGGCCTTATTGGCCGCCGAGCGAGTGAAGAAGATTGTTTGCTCTTTTCCTAGGCAATCAGACTCGCATGTATTCGACGGCCTTTACCGCGATGGCAAGATTGAACTGGAGCTGACACCGCAGGGCAATCTAGCCGAGCGAATACGTGCTGCCGGCGCAGGGATTGGCGGATTTTTTACGCCGACTGGCTATGGAACCCTACTGGCCGAAGGCAAGGAGACACGCTTGATCAACGGTCGGCACTATGTGCTCGAGTCGCCGATTCATGCCGACTTTGCCTTGATCAAGGCTTTGAAGGGTGATCGCTGGGGTAATCTGGTTTACCGAAAGGCCGCGCGTAATTTCGGACCGATCATGGCGAGTGCAGCGCGCTGCACGATTGCCCAGGTTGATGAGATTGTGCCGCTTGGTGCGCTCGATCCCGAGGTCATCATCACACCAGGAATTTTTGTGCAGCGTGTGGTGCAAATCGGAGGTGCGCAATGAAACGCCTAAGCCGTGACGAGATCGCGCAGCGTGTCGCGCGCGATATTCCCGAAGGTGCCTATGTCAATCTTGGGATTGGATTGCCGACCATGGTGGCCAACCATCTCGATCCGAGCAAGGAGATTTTTCTGCACAGCGAAAATGGCTTGCTGGGCATGGGGCCGGCCCCGGCTGCTGGACATGAAGATGAAGATCTGATCAATGCAGGTAAGCAGCCTGTCACCTTACTGACCGGTGGCGCTTTTTTCCATCACGCAGATTCATTCGCCATGATGCGAGGCGGACACCTGGATATATGCGTGCTTGGTGCGTTTCAAGTTTCCGAGCGGGGCGATCTCGCTAATTGGCATACCGGTGCACCAGATGCGATTCCAGCGGTCGGTGGAGCGATGGATTTGGCGATTGGTGCTAAAAAAGTTTTCGTCATGATGGAGCACCAGACCAAGAGCGGCGAAAGTAAGATCGTACCGGCGTGTACCTATCCGCTGACTGGAGTAGGCTGTGTGTCGCGTATCTATACGGATCTAGCCACGATTGATGTCACGCCGGACGGTTTGGTTGTGGTTGATATGATTGAGGGCTTGACACTGGACGCCTTGCAGCAGATGACGGGCGTGCCGTTGCGACAAATTTAAATGCATTAATCGCTGGATTCAGTCGCAGGCCAGATTCCAGATTTTCTCGCCAACCTCTAGTAAATAACGATAACGATGAAACAAGCTTTTATCTGTGATGCCATCCGAACACCTATCGGCCGCTACGGTGGCGCGCTGAAAGACGTCCGTGCGGATGATCTTGGTGCGATTCCGTTGCGAGCGCTGATGGAGCGTAATCCCACTGCAGATTGGTCGGTGGTGGATGATGTGATCTTTGGCTGCGCCAACCAGGCAGGTGATGACAACCGCAATATTGCGCGTATGTCGTTGCTGCTGGCGGGGTTGCCGATCTCCGTGCCCGGCGCCACTATCAATCGCCTGTGTGGCTCCGGCATGGATGCTGTCGGTAGCGCCGCACGTGCGATCAAGTCGGGTGAGGCAGGTTTGATGATTGCCGGTGGTGTCGAGTCGATGACACGCGCACCGTTTGTGATGGGCAAGGCGGATAGCGCCTACTCGCGTAACGCACAGATTTTTGACACGACCATCGGCTGGCGCTTCATTAACCCGCAAATGAAAGCGCTATATGGTGTTGATTCAATGCCGGAGACTGCTGAAAATGTCGCGACGGATTTTCAGGTCAGCCGCGAAGATCAGGATGCGTTTGCGCTGCGTAGTCAGGCAAAAGCTTCTGCGGCGCAGGCCAACGGTACGCTCGCTGATGAGATCACGCCTGTCATCATCGCCCAGAAAAAAGGTGATCCCATGTCGGTACTGCTCGATGAGCATCCGCGTGCCACCAGTATGGAAGCGCTCGCCAAGCTAAAGGGCATTGTGCGCCCTGACGGCACGGTTACCGCGGGTAATGCCTCTGGTGTGAATGATGGCGCATGTGCCTTGTTATTGGCGGATGAAGAGAATGCTGCCCGATACGGCCTCCAACCAAAGGCGCGCATCATTGGTATGGCGACAGCGGGTGTTGCGCCGCGCGTGATGGGTATTGGACCCGTGCCTGCCGTTCAGAAGCTGCTACATCAAACCGGCATCAAGCTGGATCAGATTGATGTCATCGAGCTGAATGAGGCTTTCGCCGCGCAAGGTCTGGCAGTACTGCGACAACTCGGTATTGCCGATGAGGATGCTCGGGTCAACCCGAACGGAGGCGCGATTGCACTTGGCCATCCACTAGGCATGAGCGGTGCGCGTCTGCTGACGACCGCGACCTACCAGCTTCACCGTAGCGGCGGGCGCTACGCATTGTGCACCATGTGCATCGGTGTGGGGCAGGGTATCGCTACTCTGATCGAGCGTGTTTAGAGCAGCGCACGCGTCGCAAGCGACGCTCATTTTGCTAGAGACTTTGTATGAACCGCGCTGGCGTTGTAGATAGCGATATTTGATTTCAGCTTTTTATTGCTGTACACAATCAACGTAGTAGCCCACGACACCGTTGACTTCGGTTTTGACGAGGCCATGCACATCGCTCTCAAAGCCCGGCAGTTTCTCATTGAACTCGCGCACGAACTTTAGGTAATCAACAATCGTTTTGTTAAAGCGCTCGCCCGGGATCAGCAGCGGGATACCTGGTGGGTAGGGCGTGACTAGCATCGCGGTGACGCGTCCCTCAAGATCATCAATCGGTACGCGATCGATCTCACGGTGCGCCATCTTGGCAAAGGCATCAGAAGGCTTCATCGCCGGCTGCATGTCGGACAGGTACATCTCTGTCGTCAGACGCGCAATATCGTGTTCTTTGTACATGTCATGAATGCGTTGGCAAAGATCACGCAGACCGACGCGTTCATAGCGCGGATTTGCCGCGGCGAATTCAGGCAGGATGCGCCACATTGGTTGGTTCTTGTCGTAATCATCCTTGAACTGCTGCAGCGCGGTGAGTAGCGTGTTCCAGCGTCCTTTGGTGATGCCGATGGTGAACATGATGAAGAAGGAGTACAGACCTGCCTTCTC